>NZ_SPQC01000037.1 GCF_004569295.1 Rothia nasimurium | reverse complement strand
CAGAGGGGGTGGTGGGTGAAGGGGGCCAGCAGGATAAGCTGTTCTACCTTATCGGGGTGGAAGGCTGCCAGGCTCATGGCGTGGGGCCCGCCGCCGGAGAAGCCGATAACGCTAAAGCGGTCAAGCTCCAGGTGGTCGATGATGGCGGCGGCGTCCTCTTCTGCCCAGGTGCCAACCAGCCTGTAGGGGACGGCGTCTGACGCTCCCAGCCCCGGGCGGTCCGGGGCGATAATGCGGATACCCAGCTCACGGGCTGCCTCGTCAAGAAAAAGTGCCTCATAGCCGGTGCCGGGGGTACCGTGGCAGTACACGGCGGTAGCTCTGGGGGATTCCGTCTGCCCAAATTCGTGCCAGGCGATGACGCGCCCCCCGTTCTGGCTCAGCACATGAGGGCGGGGTTCAAGAGGGTCGGCGTTCACGGGTACTTCTTTACAGTGTGGAGTGATCTAACAGGGACAGCCTTATTTTAGCGCCGACCTGAACCCGCGGTCACCGGGCGGCCCCGGCAGCTAGTGTGCGCCGTCCTTACCGTAGACCAGGGCCACAGCGGTAGCCGCCACGCCCTCACCCCGGCCGGTCAAGCCCAGCCCGTCGGTGGTCGTAGCGGTGACCGTCACCGGAGCACCGGCGGCCTCAGACAGGACGCGGTTAGCCTCGTCCCGGCGCGGGGAAAACTTGGGTTTATTGCCAATCAACTGCACCGCGATGTTGCCAATCTCGAACCCGGCAGCCCGGACAATCGCAGCTGCCTCAGAAAGAATCCGAACGCCGGAGGCCCCGGCCATGTCCGGCCGGTCGACCCCAAAGTTCGAGCCCAAATCGCCCGTACCTGAAGCCGAGAAAAGAGCGTCAGCAACTGCGTGAGCCACCACGTCGCCGTCCGAGTGGCCTGAGAGCCCGCGCTGGCCCGGCCAGTGCAAACCTGCCACCCACAGTTCGGTGCTTTCTTCACCAAAAGCGTGCACATCAGTGCCGGTACCGATACGGGGGATCATGATTCTCTCTTTTCGTCGTAGAGGGCTGTAGCTAGGGTCAGGTCAAGAGGCGTTGTAATCTTGAAGGCTTCGGCAGCCCCCTCGACGGTCGCAACCGGTAGCCCCAGGGTTTCAGCCAGCATGGCATCATCGGTGATGCTTTCGGCAACCTCGGGGGCCAGGGAGGCAACATCGCGGTGGGCCTGCACAAGGGTAGCAAGGTCAAAGCCCTGGGGGGTCTGCACAGCCCGCAGCTGCGCCCGGGCCGGGGTGCCGCTTACGTACCCGGCAGCATCCACCGTCTTAATGGTGTCGACTACGGACAGCGCCGGAATCACTGCTTTCTCCCCCGCCTCAAGGGCGGCAGCCACCCGGTGGTAGACGCTGGCAGGGGTGAAACAGCGGGCGGCATCGTGCACCAGGACGCCGGTGGGCAGCTGCTCTGGGGCACCCGGCAGGGGGGCGGCGTCCGCAATCGCGGCCAGGGCGGCCGTCACCGACTCGGCGCGCGTTGCGCCGCCAGGCACCGCCAGAGCACCGTACCGGGCACAGACCTGCCGCAGCGCAACGTCCTGCGGGGGCACCGTCACCACCAGCCGTGCCGCCACGCCCGATTCCCGAGCACCGGCCAAGGCCCATTCCAGCAGGGTGCGCCCGGCAACCTGCACTGCTGCCTTCGGCATACCTGCGCCCAGACGCGACCCAGAACCGGCCGCCACAATAACGACAGCGAGCACCGAACCACCAGATGTGGTTGCGGTGCCCGCTGTATCAGAAAAATCTAGAGTGCTCACAGCTAGTGAGCATACCCGAAAGTTTAGACACCCTCGAGAATCTTATCGAGTTCAACCTCGGCGGCTTCTTCGTCGATGTCCTTAGCCAGGGCAACCTCAGACGACAGAATCTGACGGGCCTTAGCCAGCATGCGCTTCTCACCGGCAGACAGGCCACGGTCGTTCTCGCGGCGCCACAGGTCGCGGACGACCTCGGCAACCTTCAGCACATCGCCAGATGCCAGCTTCTCAACGTTAGCCTTGTAGCGGCGGGACCAGTTTGCTGCTTCTTCGGTATCGGTAGCCTGAAGTACGTCAATGACTTCCTGCAGACCGCGCTCGTCAACGACATCGCGCACGCCCACCATATCGACGTTCTCAGCGGGAACCTCAATGATCAGGTCACCGTTAGCAACCTTGAGTTTAAGGTACATCTTCTCTTCGCCACGGATCTTGCGCATCTTGATTTCTTCAATCGTTGCGGCACCGTGGTGAGGGTAAACGACTGTTTCGCCAACCTCAAAAACCATATGGATAAACCCCTTTCAGCCTATCTATTCTACCATGCAACGAAAGACAGCACCCTTAAAGTCTCAAAATAGGCCCGGTGCTCTCAGCAAACCTGTGCGCTTCATTTACGCCCTTTTGCCTCGTTGATACAGACGTATCGTCGTTAAACCAGATAGAATATGACCTGAACAGACCAAAAATTCCGTACCTCGGCGCGGAGCACACACACTTTCTCTGCCCCTCGGCAGACTACGACCCTACACAAGGAGCTAGAGCTGTGAAGAACACCGCTTCTTTGACCGTCAAGCGCGCCAGCGCCCTCGTTGCCATCGCTGGTGCCCTGCTGGCCACCACCGGTTGCACCTACACCAACCAACCCGCCACCACCATCGTCTACTCCGCCTCCGACGGCCAGATGGCTAACCTGCTAGGCGAGAACAACCAGCAGGACATCCAGCTCCGCAACATCATGCTCATCGCAGCCGATGAGGCCTCACAGGGCCGCGTGCTGGGCACCATTCTGAACCAGACCGAGGAAGACGCCACCGTCACCCTGACCTTCCCCACCGAAACTCTCACCGTTGAGGTTCCCGCTGGCCAGGAAGTCCGCCTGGAAAACGACGAGAACGAACTTCTCCTGGCTGAAGCTGGCGCTAACCCCGGTCTGCTGCTGAAGGACGTCGAGGTCTCCTCCAACGTCACCTCCAGCACCGCTACCTTCAACGTTCCGGTTCTTGACGGCGCCCTGGAAGAGTACGCCCCCTACCTGCCCACCGCAGCAGCGGCTACTCCCAGCGCTACCGAAACTGCTAGCAGCAACGGCTAAGACCCTTTCGTTTTAAAGAGTGGGGGCGGGCCCTTCAGATATCTGAAGGGCCCGCCCCACTGCTTTACCCAGCCTAGTGTGCCGGTTTAGGGTTCGAACTTGTAGCCCAGGCCGCGCACGGTGACCACATAGCGCGGGGACGAGGGGTCAGGCTCAACCTTGGAGCGCAGGCGCTTAATGTGCACATCAAGGGTCTTGGTATCGCCCACGTAGTCAGCGCCCCAGACCCGGTCGATCAGCTGCGAGCGCGTCATCACGCGTCCTGCGTTCCGAAGCAGCATCTCAAGTAGCTCAAACTCCTTGAGGGGCATGGCTACGGTTTCGCCGGATACGGTCACCACGTGGCGCTCAACGTCCATGCGTACCGGGCCGCCCTCAATCGCCCCGGCGTCGTGCTCTTCGGGTTCGCCCTGGCGGCGCAGGACGGCGCGGATGCGGGCGATGAGCTCGCGGGAGGAATAGGGCTTGGTGACGTAGTCGTCAGCGCCCAGTTCAAGGCCGAGCACCTTATCGATTTCTGAGTCTTTAGCGGTCAGCATGATGATGGGAACCGCGCTGGTGGCGCGAATCTGCTTACAGACTTCGGTGCCGGACTGGCCGGGGAGCATGATGTCAAGGAGCACCAGGTCTGCGCCGTTTCGCTCGAACTCAACCACGGCGTCCAGGCCGTTATCGACCACCTGCACCTCAAAGCCCTCACGACCCAGCAAAAAGGCCAGGGGCTCGCTCAGCGCCTCTTCGTCCTCAACCACTAAAATACGGGTCACTTATTTTGTTTCCTTCGCAGTTTAAGCCGACCCCGCGGGGCGCGGAGCAGCGTTGGTGTTGTGGTCCGTTATCTGGGTGAGGGATCCCGTCGGCGGGTGCTCCCCCAGCAGGTCTTGTTCGGTTTCTTCATCGACGATGGGCAGGGCAATCGTGAAGGTCGAGCCGGAGCCCGGCTGGGACCAGAGGGTCACCTCGCCGCCGTGCCGGCCCACAATGTGCTTCACAATGCTCAAGCCCAGGCCTGTGCCCCCGGTTTGGCGGGAACGCGCCGGGTCAACCCGGTAGAACCGCTCGAAGATGCGGTCCTGTTCGTCCTCGGGAATGCCCGGTCCCTGGTCTTTCACAGAAATTCTAACAGTGTCACCCTTCACAGCCATACCGATGCCCACCTTGGTGTTCTCGGGCGAGTAACGAATGGCGTTCTCAATCAGGTTGCGCAGGGCGGTGCCCAGCAGCTCGGGGTCACCGTGAACCGGGCGGGGGGCCTTACCGCCCACCAGAAGTTCAATGTTTTTACCCTCGGCTGTGAGGCGGTTGCGGTCGACCGATTCAGCGACCACCTGCTCAACATCGATCAGGATGGAGCTCAGCACCATATCAGCTGACTGTAGGCGGGAGAGTTCGATGACATCCTGTACCAGGGCTGCCAGCCGCTGGGATTCCTTCTTTAATTTGCCCGAAAAATAGAGTACCGACTCGGGATCGTCAGCCGATGATTCGATTGCCTCGGCCATGAGTCCCACCGCGCCCACCGGCGTCTTGAGCTCGTGCGATACGTTTGCGACGAAGTCGGTACGGACAGTCTGCGCGCGGGCGATCTCGGTACGGTCATCAGCCAGCACCAAGATATACTCATCGCCCACCGGGGCCACGCGCAGGTCAATCACCAGGCGGCTCTGGTCGTAAAAGCCGCGGGTTAAGATAATTTCTTTTTCGACGATAATGCCCTTGGACCGCACCGCGTCGATCATCTCTAATAGCTCGTCAGAGACCACTGTATGCCCGCGTACCAGGCCTAAGGCGTAGGCGCCCGGAGAAGCCTGCACCACGCCGTCCACGGCATCCACCACCATGTAGGCACGGCCAATGACCGCCAGCACCTCGGCGGCACCGTCGCTAATGGTTGGCTCTTCAACGTCAGCCCAGCGAGCACGCTGACGCTCACTCCGTTGCACGGCGAGCATGCTCACCACGCCGATGAGGAGCCCCAGCACAGCGGCAGACAAAGCAATCACAGTAGGGTTCACATCTACCAGCTTAGGGCCTACCGCCCCTACCCCGCGCCCCGCAGACCTCCAAATATCTCGGGGTTCAACTAACGTTTACCCAACCATGTGCTTGTGTTCATGTGACCTTGGCACTCTAAAGGGGTAGCCATGGGCAGGAGTCTGCCCGGCACCCCACACTTCCCCAGATGGAAAGGACGCGCACGTGCGCAAAGTCTTCCAAGCCGAACTACAGCACGTCGGCGAAGAGCTGATTCATATCGCTACCCTGGTCCAGGAGGCTCTCGGCCGCGCTTCGGACGCCTTCTTGCAGGCCGATATTCAAGAAGCCGAAGAGGTTATCACCAACGATGCCCGCATCGACTTCATGCAAAACGAACTCGATGAGCGCGCTATCGACATTCTGGCCCTACAGGGCCCGGTAGCCTCCGACCTGCGCATGATTGTCGGTGCCCTGCGCATGAGCTCCTCCCTGGAGCGCATGGGCGACCTTGCCCGCCACGTCGCCCAGGTTGCCCGCATGCGCTACCCCGAGCACGTCCTGCCCGAGCCCATCCTGCCGGTCTTCCGCGAAATCATCGAGCTTGACCAGAAGATTATCGCCAGCGTCATCAGCCTGCTCGAGACCCGCGAGCTCTCCCATACCCAGGACATCATCAAGAACAAGATGCGCATCAACGAACTCCACGTTGAGGTCTTCAACCACATGGCAGCCCCCGGCTGGGGCCAGAACGCCCAGGTCACCGTTGACGTCACCCTGGCCTCCCGTTACCTGGAGCGCTTTGGCGACCACGGTGTGTCGGTAGCCCGCAAGGTCACCTACCTGGTCACCGGTGACTGGAACGCCGTCCCCAGCATCTAGGCTGGCAGGTACCATCTCCGTCAGTAGGTACCACTTAAATCAGAAAAACCCACCAACCAGGTGGGTTTTTCTGATTTAAGTGGTACCTACCGGGGATTTACTTCTTACCCTGGTTAGCAACAGCCTTGATGGCATCCTTAGCAGCCTCGGGGTCGAGATACTCGCCGGGGCCAACGGGCTTGAAGTTCTCGTCGAGCTCGTAGTAGAGGGGGATACCGGTGGGGATGTTCAGACCGGCGATATCCTCATCTGAGATGCCTTCGAGGTTCTTGACCAGGGCGCGAAGGGAGTTACCGTGGGCAGCAACCAGAACGGTCTTGCCAGCCTTCAGGTCTTCCTTGATGTCTGACTCCCAGTAGGGCAGCATGCGCTCGAGGACGTCCTTCAGGCACTCGGTGCGGGGAGCGTTCTCGATGTCTGCGTAGCGGGGGTCGTTCGCCTGGGAGAACTCGTCGTTGTCGTCGAGGGCCGGAGGCGGAACGTCGTAGGAGCGACGCCAGGTCATGAATTGCTCTTCACCGTAGGTTTCGAGGGTCTGAGTCTTGTCCTTACCCTGGAGCGCACCGTAGTGACGCTCGTTCAGGCGCCAGTTGCGCTTGACGGGGATCCAGTGGCGGTCAGCGGCATCGAGAGCTAGGTTGGCGGTGTTGATGGCGCGGCGCTGCAGGGAGGTGTGGACGACGTCGGGGAGGATGCCGCGTTCCTTTAGCAGTTCGCCACCGCGGGTGGCTTCGGCGCGGCCCTTCTCGGTCAGGGCAACGTCTACCCAGCCGGTGAAGAGGTTCTTTTCGTTCCATTCTGATTGCCCGTGACGGAGCAGTACCAATTTGTAAGTCATACTCCCTATTATCCCACTCCCAACCCCCAAAGCAAAGATAAACCCACACATATTCACGGAATACCCGGTCTTTTCCGGGGGTTTCTTCGTGAATATGTGTGGGTTTTTCAGACCTTAACGCAAGCTGCGGCTAGCGACGGCGCACCGCTACGGCGGGGCGGACGTCCGCGAGGAAGACGCCCACGGCGGTTGCGGCAATGAGCTGCATGAAGACAGACCCGCTACCGACGGCCAGGGACTGCCAGACCATCAGCACAGAGAAGACAGCCGCGGCAGCGGTCACGCCAACCCAGAAGCCCTTGGTGCGTTTGAAGGCGCTCTGGTAGGCGTAGCTTGAAGCGCGGGCGGCCTCAATCAGCGCGAAAATCGACAGGGCGGCAACTACCAGGGCCAGGGCAAGGCCCACGTAGTAGGTAACCAACATAATCAGGGCAATGGGGGTCATGGCGTCCGTTCGCTACTTGAGGTTTTCTAGGGCCGCTGCCAGGTCGTTGTAGAGGTCATCGACGTTCTCGATGCCTACCGATAGGCGCAGCAGTGACTCGGGGATTGAGTGGGGCTCTGAGCCGTGGCGGCGGCGGCGTTCAATCAGTGATTCTACGCCACCGAGGCTGGTCGCGGGCGTCCAGATGTTCAGGGCCTTGACCACGCGGTCGGTTTCTTCGGCGGTGGCGTCCAGGGTGAGGGAGAGGATCGAGCCGAAGGTGCGCATCTGCGCGGACGCCCGCTCAAAGCCGGGGTCAGTGGGCAGGCCGGGGTAGCGCACGGCCTTGACGGCGGGGTGGGCCTGCAGGCGCTGGGCCAGTTCGAGGGCGTTGGCGGCGGCGCGTTCAAGGCGCACACCCAGGGTACGGACGCCGCGCAGACCCAGCCAGGCCTCGAAGGGGCCGGCGATAGCGCCGTTGGTGGTGCGGTGGGCAGCCATGGCTTCGCGCAGGGTCGGGTTAGAGGTGACGGTGATGCCCAGCAGCACATCGGAGTGACCGGCGATGGACTTGGTGGCGGAGTGGACAACCACGTCGGCCCCCAGGGCCAGCGGGTTCTGCCCCAGCGGGGTTGCGAAGGTGTTGTCAACGGCAGAGACAATGCCCAGGCGCTTGGCGGCACCGAGGACGGCGGGCAGGTCGGCGACCTCCATCATGGGGTTGGTGGGGGACTCCATCCACAGCAGCACCTTGGGGGCAGCGTAGTTGACGCTCTCAGGGGTGACGCCCGCGGCAGCAGCGGCCTTTTCGAGTTCGGCAATTACGGACTCGGTGTTTTCAATATCGAGACGGATCACGGTGGTGATACCGCGGGCTTCGAGGCGCTTAGCCATAGAAACAGAGGCCATGTAGGTGTGCTCGGGCAGCAGAATAATAGAGCCAACGGGTACCAGATCCTGCACCGCGGCAACGGCTGCCATGCCGGAGGCAAAGACCAGGCCGGGCAGCTCTGCCCCTTCGAGGTCAGCGACGACCTCTTCAATGCCGTCCCAGCTCTGGTTAGAGAAGCGGGCATAGGTGTTGAGGTCTGAGGGGCCAGTCTGGCGGAAGGTGGACGACATAGCAATCGGCGGGTTCACGGGAGCCAGATCATCGTGGGCGGGGCGTCCACCGGCCACCAGGCGGGTTTCGGGTGAGAGGTTCTGTTCAGTCATAGAATCAACGATACGCGCAGCACCAGGCCCAGTGCCAGAGGTATGCCACAGGGTGACATATGGGGCAGTGGCTGACTCGGAGCGGACGCCCAGTAGGCAGGACGACACACTAGCGGTTACTACCAATGACAAAGTGAAAACGTTCCGCCAGAAATGCACCCGTGCCAACAACAACAAAGGTCAAAATTACCTGATACGCCTGTGGCTCGTTATTAACCAGCCAGGCCCAGGGAGCAACTCCTCCCCCTGGGCGGCGGGCAAAAATTGTACTCACCATAAGAAAAGCCGAGGGAATTAAGCTGACGTGCGAGCCAAGATATCGATAGAGTACCGAGGTAAGCCCCAACAACCCCAGCAATTTTATAAGCACAAGCCAGATAGTAGAATCCCCCAGACAGACTATGCAAAAAGCAAAGCATGTGAAAAGGCCTAGACCTGTGGCAAGGAAATAGGAATGCTTCTGGATACCACGCGGATCCACTCTCTCCCACAATTGAGTGCCAGGGTAAGCTGCAATAGCAATTGCAGTAACAGAACAAGTAACTAGCACAGCATCGACAGGCACAGACCGCGCCAGGGTAGGGATAAACTCAGGCAAGGGAAGATAAAGTGAAGCTCCCTTCCATAGGGCAAGCGAACCCGAACTCAGCAAAAGCACCAAAGTAACTGGTATGAGGTTACGGGACTTGAGAAAATAGCGCGCTTAAACTCCTGAAGGAAGGGAACAGTTACTCAGAGTTGATTAGAGCTCCCGAGTAGCTTGTTCTTGTGCAGGGTCTGCATCTGCAGACCCTGTCAGATAGTCAGTGAGCTGAGTCATGAGCAGGTTGATAGAGGCGCTGTAGGTGTTGAAAGCTTGCAGATTATCTTGAGCCAAGAAGACATCCAAACACTGCTCTAGCGGGGCAGTATAAATCGAGGCAACCATACGATGGGCTTCTTCTACCGTCATCGTTGGAGGGTACGCAATATAGGCGGTTCCTTCGTGTAAGGCAGGGAGATCTTCGCCCCTGTAAATCAGGGCCTGTTGTACAGAGGGCAACCCTATACTCTGTATTTTCTTGAAATCAGACGATATCTGCTCCCGTAAATCGTTCCTTGCCAAAGATACTTCCGCC
This sequence comes from Rothia nasimurium, assembly GCF_004569295.1. Classification (GTDB taxonomy): domain Bacteria; phylum Actinomycetota; class Actinomycetes; order Actinomycetales; family Micrococcaceae; genus Rothia; species Rothia nasimurium_B. Next base: position 17,694 of record NZ_SPQC01000037.1, on the reverse strand, counting down.
ACACAGACCTGCGGTGCGTTACCTAAACAAACAAGATCCTGGTCAGCAAGATAATAGGTTGCAACTGGCCCCAAGTGACCTGCTATGAGGTAGCCTGCTCCCACACCCAGGATTAGGCAAAACGTTGCAAGTCCCGCTTTAACTATCTTCCGTCCACCCCGCCATATAGCCGGGACAAGAAGGCCACCGCCTGCTATCACCGAAAAGACAAGAAGAGCCCCGGGGGCCGCAGGGTCTATATGCTCTACAGGTGAGCAACACATAACCATAGCGGGGCCAGCTAGATACCGTATAAAGGTGATAGGTAGCGTCCAGGTAAAAGCTAGCCACAAGTAGCTTGTCAGCAAAGCAAGGGGATAGGCAAGAAATGGGCGTAGAATTCTACCCCACCAGTAGCCGAGCGCGGTATGAACCATCAAGGCTGAAAGCTGAGCTATGAGAATCAGTACAAACCGAGAATTGGGCAAAGCTTCTGATAACGCAAGCAAGCCAATCGCTCCAGCTATCTGTACCACTGCTCCGCTGAGAAAGGCAGGGGAAAGCCATAACCCCACTATTTGCCACCTTGGTTTGACCGCTGCAGCATGTATCAATTCGGTACGGCGAAGCTGCACCCCTCCCCAGCAGGAAGCTAGAGAGGCCAGACCTGCCGAAAATATAAGTAAAAGCGAAGCCTGCCCGGCAGCAGATTCAGCGTTACCCAAGATAGTCGCTGAGTTGCTGTATACCAGGATGTAAAGAAGATTCAGTATTAGGGCGGCAGGAAGCAACTTGAGGGCTAAATGATGCGCGAATACATATAGAGGTACAGGCCGCATGGTCTTCTATTGCTCTATGAAGTAGTTAAAGGCTGCCGGGGCTTGCTGTTGTGGTGAACCGCTGAAGGGAGCGAGGAAATCATAGGTCTGCCCAGAAAATGTCAGATGGCCACGCTTCAATGCAAGAACATGCTGATAAATTTTATCAAGCTGGTAGAGATCGTGGGTGGCGACAAGTACGACCCGTTCTTGCCCTACAGTTTGAATCAGTTGGTTGATGGCGTCCTTATGTGATGGGTCAAGGCCCGCAGTAGGTTCGTCAAGAAGTAAAGTTCTAGCGCCGGTCGCAAGAGCACCTGCGATAGCCAGACGTTGTGTTTCGCCACCTGATAGTTCTGTGGTTTTACGATCTACTAGCCCTTGGAGGGAGGTTGCCTCAATAGCTTCCTGAGCAAGACGGTTCGCCTTTGAACTTGGATTTGAAGCTAACCAGCTGACATATTGGATATGCTGCTCTACGCTAAGCCCAGGAACCGGCCTGTACTGTTGAGGCACCAAAACTATATGCTTTCGGTACTGTTTCCCCTGTCGCCGGCTATCGACCCGTTGAGATCCTACTTGTAAACCTATAGAACCTTGGGTGGGCTTTAGTGCCGTGGCCAGAAGTGAAAAAAGTGTGCTTTTCCCAGCCCCATTATGGCCAAGCAGGGCTGTAGCACCGGGAGCTAGAGTGAAGTTGAGATCGTAGAGCACCCGGTGCCGACGCCGTGTATAACTAAGATTTTCTACAAAAATCACAGAATCCTCTAATATGTCTGCTTCACATAGGAAACATCGAGGTAGTAATTGCTAATGTACTGATTGTTCAACCGCTCAACCTTGAAATAATATTCATTAGGCCTTGTCATGCGGCCAAAGTTATAGGACCCACATTTCTGGCTAATCCCCCCCAGACCTATAATCTGGGAACAGCCCCATCTTATCCCAAAGACCTAAGTCGATAGAAGTGAGATTACCGTAACGGAGAGAACACCCTTGAAAATAAGTAATCGTACTATTTGCATCTGATGTATTATCCTGCCAGGCTCTAGAGGTGAAACCCGGAAGTGCCCCTGAGATACGAGACTCCCACTGCCCCTCGGCAAAAGCAGCTCCCGCAAAGATAACTGAACTAAGGGCGGCAACAGAAAAAGCTGCACCAAGTCTTCTTTTAGAAAAAAACATAACAGAAATCTTTCTACTTACCAATAACAGTTAGAGATGTACATCTCATGCCAAAATATTATCGCTGAATAAAAAGCAACGTCAAGAAATTTTTTATAGATAATTCTATGAGTGTAAATCGTGCCCACGCACCGCTCACATCGGTTTTAAAGACTGCGAATACAAAGAACTATCCATTAGGGCGTCCTAGGCAGTAACTAACCTAGGTCAGATTTACAACCTTGGTAGGCTTATACCCGTGACCCACGCACTTTCTTACACCCCAGAAGCCGACCCGGGCGTCCGCACTCTCCCGGCGGACGCGAGCAGCGCGGCCCGCCCCTACCCCGGCACCTTTATCGCCTTCGAAGGCGGGGACGGCTCGGGCAAAACCACCCAGATTAAACTCCTGGCCGACGCCCTAACCGAACGCGGCTACTCGGTGCTGGTCACCCGCGAACCCGGCGGAACCGATATCGGTGAGAAACTCCGCGCCCTGGTTCTTGAGCACGGCAACGGTGAGATTGACCCCCACACCGAGGCCCTGATTTTTGCTGCCTCCCGCGCAGCTCACGCCCACCAGAAGATCCACCCCGCCCTTGAAGCCGGGCAGGTGGTGCTCTGCGACCGCTACATCGATTCATCAGCCGCCTACCAGGGGGCCGGCCGCGGCCTGGGCATCGACACCGTGGTCGATCTCAGCCGCTGGGCAACCTCTAATCTACTACCCGACACCACTATTCTGCTCGATGTACCCCTGGCCGAAGGACGCTCCCGCGCAGGTACCCGGGGCGCCGCCGACCGCATGGAATCAGCAGATGACACCTTCCACCGCACCCTACATGCCACCTTCCAGCAGCTAGCCGACGCCAGCCCCGAGCGGTACGCCCGCATTGACGGCGCCCGCCCCATCGAGGACGTCCACAAGGATGTGCTAGCAGCAGCCCTGGGGAGCATCGCATGAGCGTCTTTGACACCCTCACCGGCCAGCTCGACGTACGCGCCCAGCTCACCCGCGCTGCAGCCGAAGAGAAGCCAACCCACGCCTGGCTCTTCACCGGCCCTCCCGGAGCGGGACGCTCCACCGCTGCCCTAGCTTTCGCTGCTGCCCTGCTCTGTGACCAGCCAGACCCAGCTGCCCGGGGCTGCGGGCACTGCCGATCCTGCCAGACGGTGCTCAGTGGCTCCCACGCCGACTTCCTACACTTCACTACCGAAAAGACAACCATCACCATCGAAGAGGCCCGCGACTTCGTGGTCAAAGCCCAGGACCGCCCCGCGGTGGGGCGCTGGCGCGTCATGCTCATTGAGGACGCCGACCGCATGCCCGAGCGCACCTCCAACGTGCTACTCAAAGCTATTGAAGAGCCCCCGCCCTACACCATCTGGCTGCTCACCGCCCCCTCGCCCGCGGACGTCCTGGTGACCATCCGCTCCCGCTGCCGCCCGGTCAAGCTGCGCCTACCCTCGGTTGCGGACGTCGCCGCCCGACTTCTTGCCGACGCGCAGGCAAACGGCACCCCGCTCGAACCCCACCAGGCAGACTTCATAGCCCGCCTGGCCCAGGGCAATCTGGAAGTAGCCCACAAGCTAGCCACCGACCCCGAAGCCCGCAAACGCCGCAGCACCGTGGTGCAGATGCCCATCGCCCTGCGCTCCATTGCCGCTGCCATGGAGGCCGCCGATGACCTCATCACCATCGCCGAAGCAGAAGCCGAAGGGGACGCCGAAGCCCGCAACGAAGCCGAGCATTCCGCCCTGCTCACAGCCCTGGGCTATGAGGACGGCGAGAAGCTCTCCCCCACCCACCGGGCCCAGGTACGCCAGCTCGAAGAAGACCAAAAGCGCCGTGCCAAGCGCATTCAGACCGATACCCTCGATAGGTTCTTGGCCGACATTCAAACCGTCTTCCGCGATGTGCTCACCGTACAGCTCTCCACCGGGGCAGACATCATCAACGCCCACCTAGCCGATGACATCTACGCCTATGCCGAGCGCACCAGCCCCGACCGAACCCTAGCCCACCTCGATACGGTAGCTACCACCCGCCGCCGTATCCGCACCAACGCGGGCGCCCGCCTGGCCTTCGGAGCCATGATGACCAGCTTCATCGCCTAGCCCCCTGCCCTTCTCCCGCCAGAAAGCATTTAGATGGCCCAGTCCGCTCCCCGTCCGCTCGCCCACCTGGGGCCCCTGCAGCAGCTGCGCGCAGGAAAACTTGCCCTGCGCCTGCCCCTACTCGTGGTCGGCCTGGTAGGTTTCGGGGCCTCCTGCGCCCTGCTCGTTAAGGCTGGCCTGGGTGCCCTGGGCTGGGACGTGCTCACCCTGGGCCTGATGGAAATCACCGGCATGAGCTACGGAGCGCTGACCATTATCACGTCCTTTGTGGTGCTACTCTTCTGGCTGCCCCTCAAAGAAATGCCGGGGCTGGGCACCCTTGCCAACGCTATTTTGGTGGGCCTATCGGCCGATGTAGCGATGGATATCATTCCCGGCCCCGCCGGGGTGCTGACCCAGTGGGTCTATCTGGCTGTAGGCATTCTGGCCTTTTCCTTTTTTGACGCCCTTTACCTGGGTGCCCAGTTCGGCTCCGGCCCGCGCGACGGGCTGATGACCGGGCTGGTGCGCGTCACCGGCCGCCCCATCTGGCTGGTACGCACCGTGTTAGAGGTAACCGTGGTGGCAGCCGGCATCGCCATGGGCGGCCACTTCGGTGTGGGTACCCTGCTCATCGCCTTTTCTGTGGGGCCCCTCATCGGCTGGTTCCTGCCCTACGTGACGGTGCCGCTCACCCCGCGTCCGCGCCCGGTTCCGTAGTTCGCGACCCGCACACAGCCCACGGCCTGCAAGGGGACCGCAAAACCAAAAAGGGACCGCATACTATGCGGTCCCTTTTTGGAAATCAGATCCCCTTGCGGGGGATTAGTTGCGGAAGCCGTGTACCGGGGAGGGGATACGGCCGCCACGGGCCACAAAGACCTCAGCCGACTCGGGGTGGGCAGGCATGACGGGGGCACGGCCCAACAGACCACCAAACTCCACCATCTCGCCAATTTGCAGGCCGATAGCAGGAATGACACGCACCGCGGTAGTCTTGTGGTTCATGACGCCGATGGCGGCTTCGTCGGCAATCATGGCAGAAATGGTCGCGGCCGAGGTATCGCCGGGAATCGCCACCATATCCAGACCCACGGAACAAATCGCGGTCATAGCTTCGAGCTTATCCAGGGTAATCTTGCCGGCGGCAGCAGCTTCAATCATGCCGATATCCTCAGAAATCGGGATGAAGGAGCCCGAGAGGCCACCCACGTGCGAGCAGGCCATGAGCCCGCCCTTCTTCACCGCGTCATTAAGCAGTGCCAGGGCAGCAACGGTGCCGTGGGTACCCACCGACTCAAGTCCCATCTCTTCAAGCACATGAGCTACCGAGTCGCCCACCTCGGCGGTGGGCGCCAGAGAGAGATCGACGATACCGAACTCCACGCCTAGGCGCTCCGCGGCCAGGGTGCCCACCAGCTGCCCCATACGGGTAATCTTGAAAGCCGCCTTCTTAATAGCTTCAGCACAGTCGTCGAAGGACGCCCCGCGCACCTTCTCGAGGGCACGCTTGACCACGCCGGGGCCAGAGACACCCACCGAGATAACGGTGTCGGCCTCCTGCACCCCGTGGAAGGCACCTGCCATGAAGGGGTTGTCAGAAACAGCGTTGGCAAAAACCACCAGCTTGGAGCAGCCAAAGCCGTGGGCTTCAGCGGAGCCCTCAGCGGTTTCGCGGATAACCTCGCCCATAGTGCGCACAGCGGTCATGTTGATACCGGCACGGGACGAGCCAATGTTCACCGAGGCACAGACCACATCGGTTTCGTTCAAGGCACGCGGAATAGAGCGCAGGAGCTTCTCGTCAGCCAGGGTAGCGCCCTTATCAACCAGGGCGGTGAAGCCACCGATGAAGTTAACCCCCACAGCCTTGGCGGCAGCGTCCAGGGTCTTGGCGAACTCCACGTAGTCCTCGTCGTTTGAGGCACCCGCCACCAGGGCAATCGGGGTCACCGAAATACGCTTATTGATAATGGGAATGCCGAGTTCGGCCTCAATACCCTCAGCTACCTCAACCAGGCGGGCTGCGCGGGAGGTGATCTTGTCGTAAATCTTCTGGCGGGCTACCGAGCCGTCAGAATCGGCGCAGTCCAGCAGAGAGATGCCCATGGTGACCGTGCGGATATCAAGCTTATCTTCATTGATCATCTGCAGGGTCTCAAGAATGTTACCGGAACGGTCGCTAAACATAGTCGGTAACTCCTAGAGGGTATGCATGGCCTGAAAGATGGCGTCAGACTGAATACGAATCTGCACACGCTGCTCTTCTTCAACCGGCTTCATAGCCTCTTGCAGGTCGGTAATCGACTGGGCAGAATCGTCGAAGCTTCCCTGCAGGATCATAGTGAAGTAGCCCTGCATAAGGGTCTGGGAGACGTTCTCGATATTGACCTTGCACTCGGCGAGCTTGGTGGTGACGCCAGCGATAATGCCTTCGTGGTCGAGGCCGGTTACGGTCAGAATAATTTTCATGGGTTTCCTTGTGGGACTCGTAGCCCCGCTCCCCCGATGCTTGGGGTGGGGCGGTCGTTTTCGTCCCTTCTACTTTACCCAGTTCTCGCCGCGCACGTGGCCTAGACAACAAAGAAAGCCGTGCGGTGGCGTCCGCCCACCTTTAAACCCGTGTTATGCCACGAAACCTCCGTGCAAGACGGAGGTTGCGTGGCACACTGCGAGGTTCAAAAAAGGGTTAGTGCTGGGCTGCGATGTAGAGTTCGCCGGCGCCGGTGACGGTCACCTCGGTGGGCTCGCCCACGTACATGACCGACTGGGTGCCAGTCAGGGTGAAGGTCTTGACCTCGTCGCTGACCACAACGGTGCCGCCCGCGCACAGGGCGGTGACTACACCGGCCAGGGGCAGGGTGATGGTTTCGCCCTCTTCAACGACCAGATGAGTGACAGACAGGCGTTCGTCCCACATGGAGTACTCGTCGGCCTTCTCGCTGGTGGGGGTAGGACGCTGGATGGTAGGTGCGCCCTGGCCCTCGCCCAGGATCTTGATGAGCTCTTCCTCATCGATGTGCTTGGGAGTAAGACCGGCGCGCATGACGTTGTCTGAGGGGTTCATCAGCTCAATAGCGGTACCCGAGACGTAGGCGTGCACCTGGCCGTCGGGGGTGTAGGCAGAGTCGCCGGGGGCAAGGTAGACCAGGTTCATGACCAGGGCGACCAGCAGGCCGCGGTCGCCGGGGTACTTGCTGTCAATCAGGGTTACCAGCTCGGCAACACCGGCGGCGGTTGACTCGCTACCGGGAACTTCACCGTTCTTGGCTACCCAGGCACGCGCGGACGCAACGGTCTGCTCGACAGCTGCCGCGGCGGCGTCCTGCGGCATACGGATAATGACGGTGAGTAGCTCCTTGGCGGTCTTGGCCGCGCCCAGGGCCCCGGTGAGCCAGGGCAGGGAGAAGTGCTCAGCGATAGCGCGCAGCTCTGCGAACTCGCGCACGCCGGTCAGGATGCGCATGGGCGAAAGAGCGATAACGGTTTCGGGCTTAGAGAACCGGTCCTTGTAGTTACGGGACGGGTCGTCAAGGGCGATGCCGCGGGCGTTCTCGTCCGCAAACCCTGCCTGGGCCTGTTCGTCGGTGGGGTGCACCTGAATCGACAGGGGGGATTCAATAGCAAGAATCTTGAAGAGGAAGGGGAAGGTGTCGCTGGTGCGCTGCGGGTTGAGGAAGCGGGCAGGCTGCTCGCCGACCAGGGCATCGAGCGGGAAGGCGCCGCCGTCCACGTGAGCTATGGAGGGGGCGGACGAGTGCGCGCCCACCCACAGCTCAGCCTCCGGCTGTTCGGTGGGGGCGGGGACGCCGCGCATGAGGGCCAGTGTCTCGTAGGAGCCCCAGGCGTAGTTCTGAATCGGATTATCTAAAGAAAAAAATTCACCCATAGGCACCATCAAACCATGCCCTGGGCTGGCCACCCCGCAGTTTATAGCGCAGAAACCTGGTGTTTATCGCCATAAATCACACAGGAAATCTGTCTGGATACTGTCTAAACAGGTCACAGGGCAATTAGACTTACCTTTCGTGAATACTATTGATTTAACCGCATCTTTTAAGGCTTACGATGTTCGCGGCATCGTGGGCGAAACCATCACCGCCGAGACCGTCCGCGCAACCGGCGCAGCTTTCGTAGACGTTCTCGGTCTGGCTGGCCAGGACGTTCTGGTGGGCGCCGACATGCGCCCCTCCGGCCCCGAGTTTATGGCCGCTTTCGCTGAGGGTGCTACCGCCCGCGGTGCTAACGTCATCAACATCGGCCTGATTTCTACCGACGAGCTCTACTTCGCCTGTGGCGTTGAGAACGCTGCCGGTGTCACCTTCACCGCCTCCCACAACCCTGCCGAGTACAACGGCATGAAGATGTCTAAGGCGGGCGCTGTTCCCCTGTCATCAGAGTCCGGTCTGTTCGATATTCGTGACTTAGCCCAGAAGTACCTGAACGAGGGGGAAATTCCCGCCGTTGATACCCCCGGTTCTGTATCTGAGAAGGACGTTCTCAAGGCCTACTCAGAGTACCTGCGTAACCTGGTTGACCTCTCGGGCATCCGCCCCCTCAAGGTTGTTGTGGACGCCGGTAACGGCATGGGCGGCATGACCACCCCCGCTGTACTGGGCGACGCAATCCTGCCCGGCCTGCCCCTGGAAATCGTGCCCCTCTACTTCGAGCTGGACGGCACCTTCCCCAACCACCCCGCCAACCCCCTGGAACCTGCCAACCTGGTTGACCTGCAGAAGGCTGTTGTTGAGCACGGTGCAGATATTGGTCTGGCTTTCGACGGTGACGCTGACCGCTGCTTCGTCATCGACGAGAAGGGCGAGCCTGTCACTCCGTCCGCTGTCACCGCCCTGGTGGCTGAGCGCGAGATTGCCCGCGCCAAGGCCGAGGGTAACGACGAGCCCGTAATCATCTACAACCTGATTACCTCTAAGGCTGTGCCTGAGCTGGTTGAGAAGCTAGGCGGCCGCGCTATCAAGACCCGCGTGGGCCATTCCTTCATCAAGGCTGTTATGGCTGAAGAGTCTGGCGTTTTCGGTGGCGAGCACTCCGCCCACTACTACTTCAAGGACTTCTTCAACGCCGACACCGGCATGCTGGCTGCCATGCACGTGCTGGCTGCCCTGGGTGAGGGCGAGCAGCCCCTTTCTGAGCTGGGCGCTGCCTACTCCCCCTACGTTCCTTCTGGCGAAATCAACTCTGAGCTGGAAGACAAGGCCGGTGCTATCGCCCGCGTTGCCGAGCACTTCGGCGATACCGTTGAGGTATCCGACATGGACGGCACCACCTTCGAGCACAAGACCGAGGGCTGGTGGGCTAACCTGCGCCCCTCCAACACCGAGCCCTTCCTGCGCCTGAACCTTGAGGCCCCCGACCAGGCCACCATGGAGCGTGTGCGCGATCAAATCCTCAAGATTGTGCGCGAGGGCTAACCCCAAGCACCCCTCTTTGTACCAGCTCCTGCCCACTTTTCAGGCTTAAAGTGAGCAGGGCGCGGTACAAAAGGTAAAAATGAGGACGCCCGCCCCGCTTTCCTGCCACACGGCAAGGAAGGTGGGGCGGGCGTCCTTTTCTACCTACCTTTAGGTCAGCTTAGGAGGCACAGGCCTGGTCGTGCAGCATCCACTGGTCAGGGCCGAAAATCTCGTACTGGATATTGGTGCCGGGCAGGCCAGCTTCGACCAGCTGGGAGCGGACGCCCTGCATGAAGCCCAGGGGGCCGCACAGGTAGGCAGAGGCGTTAGCGGGCACGTTCAGCTCAGCCACGTTGACGCGGCCCTCGAAGTTGCCCTCGCCGTCGGCCTCGATAAAGGAGACCAGACGGCCGTTTTCGAGCATCTCAACGTAGGCGGTCATCTCATCGCGCAGGGGCCAGGTGGTAAAGGAACGGTCGGCGTGCACCACGACAACCTCGCGCTTGGAGCCGGTTGCTGCCAGTTCGGAGAGGAAGGCAATCATGGGGGTCACGCCGATACCGGCTGAGAAGAGGTAGAGGGGCTGGGAGTCGTCATCGCCAAAACCGCCCAGAGTGACATCGCCGTAGGGATTGGAGACCTCAACGATAGCGCCGACCTGTAGCTCGTGCAGAATGGGGGTCATTTCGCCGGCGGTGTCCAGCTTGATGGCGACGCGGCGCTGGTTCTTCTCGGCGGGCAGCAGGGTGAACTGGCGGGCCTGGCGCAGGCCGTCCTTAGCCTTGGTGACGATAGAAACGTACTGGCCGGCAACGGCGTCGGTCATGGCGACGGCGTTGGCGGGCTCGAAGGTAAGGTCGAGCACGTTCTCGCCGGTTTCCTTGCGTTCTACCAGGCGGAAGGGGGCGAACATGACGTCGTTGGCCTGGGAGGCGTAGAGGCCCTTTTCGAGCTTGATAAGGGCGTCGGCCATGAGCCAGTAGACCTCGGTCCAGGCTTCTGCGATCTCGGGGGTCAGGGTGTCGCCCAGGTTAGCGGCAATAGCTTCGAAGAGGTACTTGTAGACGGTGGGGTATTCCTCTTCGCGCAAGCCCAGGGAGGCGTGCTTATGGGCGATGCGGGAGAGTACCTCGTCGGGGTACTTGTCGGGGTTGGCCAGGATGTAGGAGGCAAAGACCGCGATGGAGCCGGCCAGGGCCTTGGGCTGGGTGCCTTCGAGCTGGGATGAGCGAGAGAACATACCGTCGAGCAGGTCGGGGCGGGCGGCGAACATGCGCTGGTAGAAGTCGGGGGTGATGTCGTTGATTCGCTCGGCGATGACGGGCAGGGTTGCCTCGATGACGGGGCGAGACTTTGCTGAGAGCACGGCTCCTCCTTGGTGACAGAGTGTTGTTAAACCACCATCAATTTAGCATACAGAATGCTAGTTTTGGGAGAAAAAGAACCGCCCCCGCGCTTTTTGCGCGAGAACGGCATATGAGGGCTTGTCAGAGGAAGGACGCCTGGGGCAGCTTTTTTGTCTGAGCCAGGGGCCCAAGACCCAGTTCCAAGAAAACCGGGCCCATCTGCTTCTCATTGGGCAGCTCAGAAATAACCACCGGGTCGAGCATTTTGAAGAATTCTTCACGGGCATTCGCCAGAATTTTTTTCAGAGAGCAGGAATGGCGCATGGGGCATTCATTCGCGCCGCCCTCGCACTCCACCATGGGAATATCGCCCTCGGAGGCACGAAGCACCTGCCCTACCGTGGCACGGGCACCGGCCTCTGACAGGCGCACCCCGCCGGTGCGTCCGCGGGTGGACTCCACCAGGCCCATGTTGGCCAAAAAGGCCACCGACTTCGCCACATGGTTGTAAGGAGTGCCCACACCCTCAGCGATCTTCTGGGTAGATATCTGCTCACCGTCGAGACCCGATAGCAGCATCAGGACGCGCAGCGACACGTCAGAAAATGCGGTAAGACGCACGGGCCAACTCCTTGAATCATATGAGCGAGGGCGAAGCTTTCTCTCTCACGGTACAGCCAAAAAGGTTCACCGTTCAACCTTTGCTTACATGAAGGTCTTAAATTTCCCCAACCCTTGTACCGCTAACAAGCGCAGTGCCCTTATCTGCAAGGAGTTTCACACGGCACACCTGCCCGCTCACTTGTAGCAGTTAGGGCACCTGTAAGAGTAGTATTGATACTGTAAACACTCGCGGGCGCACACACCCAGTCATCACACACTAGCTGAAGACAAGGGTCACGCTGACCGCACCCACCGTCTCTTCACCGGCCACTCCCCCGTAGCGTGCCGGTGCAGAACTAGACATAAGGAACTATCTTGTCACAGCTTGATACCTCCATCCAGGAACTCCTGTCCATTGAAGGCGCAACCGGTGCAGCTCTCGTTGACATCTCCTCCGGCATGGCTCTGGCCTCCGGCGGTTCACCCGGCTTCGACCTGACCGTTGCTGCAGCTGGCAACTCCAACGTAGTACGTGCCAAGCTCAAGACCATGAACGACCTGGGTCTGAACGGCAACATCGAAGACATCATGATTACCCTGTCTTCCCAGTACCACCTAATCAACGTTCTGAACGCTTCAGAGACCTCAGGCCTCTTCGTTTACCTGGTGCTGGACCGCAACACCGCTAACCTGGCTCTGGCTCGTCACAAGCTGAACGCCATCTCAGGCCGCATCTCCCTGTAAGTTGCAGGTAGAGGCAGTCTCTCAAGCCTTATAGCTCAAGAACCCCGGCAGGTTACCTGCCGGGGTTCTTTGTAGCGTTAGGACGCCGGTGGGCGGCTAAACCAGGTCTTCGCCCAGGGCCTCACCCATGAGGGTGTCTTCGGTCGCTGCCTTGTTCTGTTGGATTGAGACCAGCTTGCCCGAACGCATCACGGCGATGCGGTTGCACAAGCCAATGAGCTCCGACATGTCTGAACCGATCAGGATGATAGAGGTACCCTTCTCGGTCAGCTCGGCCAGCATCTTGTAAATCTCGCTCTTGGCGCTCACGTCGATGCCGCGGGTGGGGTGGTTGAGAATCAGAATCTCGCAGTCGGTGGTCATCCAGCGGGCCAGGGCGACCTTCTGCTGGTCACCGCCCGAGAGCTTGCCAACTTCACCCTGAATATTGGTGGTCTTGATGCGCAGCTTCTGGATCTGCTCAGCTACCTCACGCAGGGCGGAAACCTCGTGCAGGAAGCCTTCGGGGCTTTCCTTGATGCCGGCATTTTCCATCAGGGTCTTAGCGATGGAGCGTTCGTTGGCCAGGCCCAGCTCGTCGTCATTATCTGACAGGTAGCCGATGCCGTGGGCAACCGAATCCTCGGGGGAGCCGATGGTGGCGTCCTCGCCGTTAATCTTGAGGGTACCGAACTTGGCGGTCTCGCCCACACCGACCAGGGCCGCGGCCACCTCGTTGATGCCTGAGCGGCGCAGGCCGGTCAGGCCGAAGATTTCACCGCGGTCTACCGAGAAGGTGACGTTGTTGAGAGAGCCCTTGGCGCTGGTCAGGTTCTCAATCACCAGTTTAGCGTCCTCACCAGCGAACTCGTCGGGGCGTCCACCCATCTCGATTTCGCGGCTGAACATCTTAAAGGCGATTTCTTCTGCGGTCATCGTACCGGGGTTAATTTCGGTGTTGATGGTGCCCTCAGACAGGATGACGGCGCGGTTAGCCAGGGAGCGGATTTCATCGATGCGGTGGGTGATGTAAATGACCGCGCGGCCTTCGGCGGCCAGCTTCCGGGTCACCTCGTGCAGCTGATAAATCTCATAGTCGTTAAAGGTTGCGGCGACTTCGTCCATGAGCACCAGGCGGGTGTTCTCGGCTTCCATGCGCACGACCTCAACCAGGGCCTGCTCAGCGCGTACCAAATCGCCCATCTTGGCGCGGGGGTCTACCGCCAGGCCAATCTCTGAAATCAGTTCCTGGGCGCGGGCTACCAGGGCTTCTTCGTCGTCACCGGCGTGCTCGGTAGAGCGGAAGATAGCCTGGGCGACAGTGAGTTCGGGGTCTACCTTGAACTTCTGGCGGATTGAGCCGACGCCGGCTTCAAGAGCTTCTTCGGGGGTGTGGGGGGCGTACTTTTCGCCGTCCAGGGTGATGGTTCCACCACCCGGGCGGTCCCATCCACCCAGAATCGACAGGAAGGTTGACTTTCCTGCACCGTTTTCGCCGAGAAGACCTACGATCTCACCGGCAGCTACCTCTAGATTCACGCCCTTGAGGGCACGAAGGTGCTCGTGGTTCTTGGTGAGGTTCTTGACACTCAGCAGATTTCCCACTCTGTTCTTTCCTTCCAACATGCGAGCGATGCGCCCAGGGCGCCGTGCAAAAAGCTCTGTGATAGGTCGGTGGCTAGTCGATGAGCTTTGTGGGGGAAGCACAGCAGGGCTACACAAAATTCAGCCATTCTTAAGCATTCTACAGAATATTAAGTCGGCTTTACGTCCACTCTTTGGGGCCTCCCGCCTGTCTGCCCACACGATGAGGAGGTGACCTGTGCGAAAAGTTTTTCGCACAGGTCACCTCCATAACCGTGTCGCTATTTTACTTTCGGTTGCAAGGACGCCCGCCGCAGCCTGCGGGGGAACGCGCCCTAGTTCAGTTCAGCGGCTAGGGCATCGCGCTGGGCGTGAATTTCAGCGGGTACCTTGTCGCCGAGGAAGGCCAGCCATTCGTCGATTCCGGGCAGTTCTTGGGCCCACTCGTCCTTGTTGACGGCCAGGGCAGCGGTGAGTTCGGTGTCGCTGATATCGAGGCCGGTGAGGTCGAGGTCGCTCTTGCCGGGTACCACGCCGAGGAAGGTTTCTTGGCCGCCGGCCTTGCCGTCCAGACGGTCGAAAATCCACTTGACCACGCGGGAGTTCTCGCCAAAGCCGGGCCAGGCGAAGCCACCGTCGGGGGTGCGGCGGAACCAATTGACGTAGTAAATCTTGGGCATGTTCTCTTCGCCGTGCTTCTTGCCCAGGTCAATCCAGTGCTGGATGTAGTCACCGGCGTTGTAGCCAATGAAGGGCAGCATGGCCATGGGGTCGCGGCGAACCACGCCCACAGCGCCCTTGGCGGCGGCGGTGGTCTCGGATGAGAGGGTCACACCGCGGAAGACACCCTGCTCCCAGCTGGAGGCTTCAGCGACCAGGGGCACGGTGGTCTTGCGGCGGCCACCGAAGATGATAGCTGAGAGGGGCACACCATCCGGTGCGTAGTACTCTTCAGCCAGCATGTCTGCCTGGGAGATGGGGGTGCAGAAACGGGAGTTGGGGTGGGCAGCAGGACGGCCAGATTCGGGCGTCCAGTCGTTGCCCTGCCAGTCAATCAGGTGCTCGGGCACCTCATCGGTCTTACCCTCCCACCAGACAGAGTTATCGTCGGTGAGGGCCACATTGGTGAAGATAGTGTTGCCCTTGGCAATCGCGCGCATAGCGTTGCGGTTGGTGGACCAGCCGGTGCCCGGGGCTACGCCGAAGAGACCGGCCTCGGGGTTGACCACGAAGGGCTTGCCGTCGCGGAATTCAATCCAGGCGATGTCGTCACCAACCATTTCAGCCTTCCAGCCGTCAATGGTGGGGTCCATCATAGCGAAGTTGGTCTTGCCGCAGGCTGAGGGGAAGGCAGCTGAGATGTACTTGCTCTTGCCCTCGGGGTTGGTCATCTTGAGCACCAGCATATGCTCGGCCATCCAGCCCTCGTCGTGGCCGATAACTGAGGCGATACGCAGGGCGTAGCACTTCTTACCCAGCAGGGCGTTGCCGCCGTAGCCCGAACCGAAAGACCAGATTTCGCGGTCCTCGGGGAACTGCACAATGTACTTTTCGGGGTTGCAGGGCCAGGGGACGTCCGCCTGACCGGCTTCGAGGGGGGCACCGACCGAGTGCAGGGCCTTGACGAAGAAGGCCTCGGTTTCGGTCATCTTCTTCAGCACATCGGCGCCGATGGTCGCCATAATGCGCATGGAGGTCACCACGTAGGCTGAGTCGGTAATTTCGACGCCGAACTTGGGGTTGGTGGCATCGAGCGAGCCCATGACGAAAGGAATGACGTACATGGTGCGACCACGCATAGACCCGGTGAAGAGCTCGGTCAGGGTGGCCTTCATCTCGCCGGGGTCACGCCAGTTGTTGGTGGGGCCAGCTCCCTCTTCGGTGGCCGAGCAGATAAAGGTGCGCTCTTCTACACGAGCCACGTCGTCGGGGTCCGAGAAGGCAACGTAGGAGTTCGGGAACTCATGGTCGCTGAGCTTGCGGAAGGTACCGGCCTCGACCAGTTCACCGGCC
The DNA here is from genome assembly GCF_004569295.1 of Rothia nasimurium. Lineage (GTDB taxonomy): Bacteria > Actinomycetota > Actinomycetes > Actinomycetales > Micrococcaceae > Rothia > Rothia nasimurium_B. The sequence continues at coordinate 1,953 of NZ_SPQC01000037.1, read as the reverse complement.
AGGCGGTCGTATTCTTCCTGTGAGCCATCGGCCCAGTAAATACGCTCAGGCTGGGTCATCTGGGCAATACCAGCAACCCACTGCAGCAGCTCTGCGTGAGTGGTGGGTGCCTGTGCGGTTACGTTGTCAATTGAAATGTCAGTCATCTGACGCTTCCCCTTATAAATCGTTGGCCTGAAACACTCCACTGTGTTGTTCAGGTGCGCGTGCCCCGCCCTGCTCCCCAGCCAGCAGGCAGGTAGAAACAGAAAAACGCGCCACCCATATCAATGAATAAACGCGTCGTGCGGTGCACTTTCACTTCATCGTGTGTTTCCAGAGTACATAGCTCGCCCCGGTTTGTCCTCATTGGTACGTAAATATTTCGTTACAGTCCTCATGACCTGTGGTCTGGCCAACACGATGCAGGCCCGGGCGAACTTTTTCAACTTTCTTTACCCCCTCTTTTTCCGCGTATTTACGCGGTTTTCACCCCAAATTCACCCCTTTTGAGAGCAGGGTCACGCATTTTCGATTTGCACAGTCACGCAAACCTGCGTAACGTATTACCTGTTGCAGCGACGGGCTAAGAAAGCCGGTCAACGCATGATGCGCCTGTAGCTCAACGGATAGAGCATCTGACTACGGATCAGAAGGTTGGGGGTTCGAATCCCTTCGGGCGCACTCCATAGAAGCCCTCTCACCATCTTGTGAGGGGGCTTTTTTCGTCTCACCAGTCAGCAACCAATCTAAATCAACCCCCGTCGCCATTGCCCACAGAATCAGGGTAGAGCGGCGGGGTTTACTTTTGCCCGTCTCTGCCGCACTGATTGAGGTTCGAGATACACCAATTTTTTCTGAGAGCTGGCCCTGGTCTAGCTCTGCCTCTTCACGCGCCTGTAGCAAGCGATAGCGCAAACGGCTAGCCGGAACTCTACCTGTTTCATGTTGCGTTAGTGTCATGCTCCAAGTTTAGAACAGTAGAAACGCTACAGACAAGATAATTAAAGAAAGTTTAGAACTTGCATTAAATCAGGTTTGGGCTGATACTTAAGTCATGCAAAGTTTAGAACTGGTATCAAGTGCTGAAGCGGCGGGGCGCCTGGGAGTCACCCAGCGCTACATCGCAAAGCTCGTAAAAGACGGTTCAATCACGCCTTTACACAAAAACCCCGGCCGAACCGGGGCATACCTGTTTACCAGCGATGAAGTTGAGCACTACCGCGCTATGCGCGAACTCCAAACAGCAGGAAAGGCCACCAAATGAGCACCCCAAAAGCACAACATGACGTACAAGAGCTATTAAGCGGCCTTAGGGAACGTGATGGCTTTTATTCATCAACTGAGCTACTAGCAGCCGCAATCCTCAAGGCCGCCTACATTATCAGCGACTCAATACAGAAATCGAGCCAGCCGTCAGAGTCGGCTTATCCTCACGCGCCGTTGGCAAGCCAGTACGGAAATCGTAACGGTCTGTCGTAATTAAGAAGCGAAGAACCTTAGACATGTCAAGAACGGTTTTCCCGCTCTTGCCGACTGCCAAGGTCAGCACAGAACGGTGCTTCAAAGCCGATGAGAAAATGCGTTCAATCTCTTCCAGCTCGCCAGAAAAGATGTACTGACATGGCTCTTTCTGTGACTCGAAGAAGACTTTTACGTAAACAACCTTATCCACCTTACTCACCTCCTTTCTGTGCGCGCTACCGGCCAGGGTAGCCCCGCACAGAACCATCATAGCCCTGTGGGCCAGCCCGGCGGCTAGTACACCAATTCCTTTCACATCTACACAAGTAATAAGAGTAAGTAGAACCCGGTTCGACTCCGGCACAGGGCACAAGGCGAATACCGCGCCTAATCAAAGCTAGAAGACTAGCAACTGTAGACCCGGCAGTAATTCCTTCTTTACGTTCCTTGAAGCCGGTAGACGGCCTTGCAAGCTGTCTACGAACTAAGAGAACGCCCTAGCAAGCCCCG
>NZ_SPQC01000036.1 GCF_004569295.1 Rothia nasimurium | reverse complement strand
GCCGTCTTCCCAGCCTCTGGTGTTGAGCCAGCGGGTGGGGGTTTTGGTGTAGCGGGGGTCGCGGTTGGGGTTGTCGCGGTAGCGTCCGGCTGCGGCTATGAGGTGGGAGGCGTTGTTGAAGTGGGAGGCTGAGCGCCAGGCGTTGTAGGCGTCGAGTTTGCCTTCTTTGCGGGGGTAGGCTTCCCAGAATTGTTCGAAGGCTGGGGAGTAGTGGACGCGTCCGGGGGCGGGGCGTTTCCGCTCCCCCACTGTTTCGTGTGCGTGCGCGTTATTAATGGGGTGTAGTTCTTTAGAACTACTGGGGTTAATGGGAGTGTGCGCCATCGGTGGCGTAGCGGCTGGCTCCATTTGGCGTAGCGGTGTGTCCGATTTGGCGTATACGCCATTTTGGCGTACGTCATCTTGGCGTACCGGCGCTACGTCATCTTGGCGTACCGGCTGATTTTCCCTAACCCCCGGCAACCGATAAACAGTCGCATGCTTCTCACCCCGAGAACCCATCTTCTCCAACTCCCCCGAATCAATAAGCTCAGCAATCTTCCGCTGCGCAGTTCGGTGACCGATACGGCACATCTTCGAAATGGTCTTAGCCGAAACCCACGCACGCTCCCCCTCCCGGTTGGCGGCGTCCGCAACGGCCAGCAATACCAAGCGAGCAGTACCCTCAGCTTGAGAATGTTCCCACACCCATGTTGTTGCCTGTACACTCACGGTAGCTTCCTTTCTTTAGGTGAAAGCCCCGGTGCGTTGGCACCGGGGCAACAAAAAAGACGCACCTCAAAAAAGCACGTCATCAAACATCACAAGAACCGGCCCACGGGAACCGGCCCCCAGAATCATCCAGCCCAAACCACCCATCCGGATAAAGAACAGGGCACCGCAACGGGTCAAGATACCGGCATAGCTTCCACCCGCTCCTACGCCCACGGTCAGCAAAATCAGCGTTAGATTCCAGCAACATGTTCTCCACGGCGCACATAGTAATCAGGTTCGCCGGGGTATCAAACAACTTGCTACCGCCCATACCGCGGTTTATCCGGTGCTGGATAGTCAGCCCATGCGAGACGCCACAGGCTACGCAGGCGTTACCATCACGCTCATACACCAGCTCACGGGTCTTAGCGCTAAGCATCACCGCTCACCAACCCCAGCCACCGAATAAGTAGCCAACACTGAACGGTTCACGGTTTGATAAGCCATAAGCTCAGACTGCAAAGACCTCGCCAGCCGGTCAGCATAACGGTAAGCAGCATCAGCTACATCAAGAGCTTCACGCTCATCAACAGTCGCCAGCACCGCCCGATACTTCTTCTCAGTCTGCGGGCACTCAGCCCGCACATAAACACTCGCATACGCCTGCTCATAAGCCCGCTCAGCCTCTTTGAAAGCCTGGTAGCGCCTATCACACTCCCCGGCAGAGCGGGCTATGCGGTTACTCAACTCAAGAATTTTCTGCTCAACCTGCGCAGGGAATATCTCGGTCACTGCTCAACCTGCAAAACGCTAGCCACTGATAGCTTCTCTGCCGCCAGAGCCCGCGAAAGAACCCCAGCACCATCTCTAGCAGTGCGAACAACAATTTTTGGGGCAGGCTCGACCAGCTCAAACCCAGGGATAAGCTCCCCTTCTGCCGTTACCGGCTCCTTAGAAACAGCTGCAACCCAACCAGGATCAAGAAAAGGTTCAAACTTCACAACCTGCGGATTATTTTCTTGCGCCCACTTCAAAGCGGCCACCGGGTCAGCTAACTTGAACGAGGCCTTAGCCTGTTCAAAACTGATTGTCCCCATAGACTCCCCATCAATAGCGGCGCCATTACGATCACCAGGAGTTTTACCTGCTCCCCATTGCGCCCGTTTCTCATCTAAAGAGGCCTTAATCTGCTTCTGCAGCAGAGTCAGCGCCAGAATTTCCTGAGGTAAATTACTCATGATTATTTCCTTCCTGTAGTCCAGCAAGCGCCTTCGCCCCTGCTGTCAACATCTCTTGTGGTGCATCTCCCTGCGTGCGTGCCCACGCTAGAAAATCTGTCAGCTTATCCGTGCCCTGGTCATACGCCCGGTTATAAAGCTCAACCCAGTTACGAGCAACTGACGGTTCTGGGCTCTCCCCGTCAGGGTCAATATCGTTAGTCGGAATGCACAATGACTGTGCAAGGAACGTTTTTTCCGCGAAAGTCATTGCCTTTTGTGTAGCCTTGTCACCAAAGTCCGTAGCCTCCGCAGGCACCGAGACCTCAAAATAAGACCCATCTTCTGCGGCCACCGTGTACCACTGGGTAATAGACACAGCAAACTGCACACCACCGCTTTTAGTTTGTCGCTGCTCGGTCGACACTCGCTCAGTGAGTGATGGGTAATAGAAAACCCCGTGCCTTGAGAGCAAGGGGTTTAGATGGTTCTTGATATCGTCGATGCTTCGGTATTGGAACCGCTGTTGCTGGTTCACCGAGTCCTTACCGATGGCTTTCAACTCAGCAAGGACAGCATGCCACCGCTTGTGTGCTTCACTCATTTTCTGGTTTCTCCTTTGTGAGATTCTTTGTGCTAACCGCCCGTTCCCCCAAAGAAACGTAAGCATCTTCAAGACGTAACAGGTGCTGGTCAATCATGGAAGCCTGGACATACGCAGGCTTGCGCGGCGACTGAGAAACATTGACGTATTCCACACCGTCCTTATCAAAGCGCCTATCAAGATGGGGGAACTCCGCCGGACGGCGCAGAAGGACATCGAAAGCCTTAATGCCCCCATGCCCCTCCTGCCACCAAGGGTTCTTAGAATCAAGCGAGGGGATAACCAGCCCCTCATGCCAGCTGTCAAAATCATCGCACCAGGCAACATAATCACCTTCTCGTAGGTCAGCGCCAGTGACACGCTCCCAGCCATCAGCTAGCAAAAGTCGCTCAATTGTGCTGTCGTTCATCAATAAAATCCTTCGTGGTGTAGTAGGTGAATACAGCAAGCGGCGCGATCACTAGGAGCGCGCCGCCAGTAGGGGTAGGGTTCAAAACAGCCAGGGGTATAAGAAAAGCCCAGCACAGCAGGGCCTTAGCTCTCAGAGTCATTACCCCACCTTGCAATACGGGCACGGAAAACCTGGCACAGCGCCAGCATCTCTTCACGAGCCTCATCAGCGGCAGCGCCGCTTGTCTCCACCCATTCCTCTTCCTTGAAGAGGGCTTCGAGCTCTTCAACGGTTCCTGACCAGCACCCCATTTGGATGGTGTGCTTGCCATTTTTTTCTTTGAAGAGGGTCGTGCGTAGCCGCCGGCTGGTATAGGTGATAAGGTGCATGTAATCGGCGCCCCTGGAGACCACAGCGTTACCGTAGACCCGTGCACTACCGTAGACCTCGGCGTTACCGTAGACCTCAGCTTCCCCGTAGACCCGAGCGTTACCGTAGACCCGAGCGTCGCCGGCGACCCGTGCACTACCGTAGACCTCAGCTTCCCCGTAGACCTCAGCTTCCCCGTAGACCCAAGCGTCACCGGAGAGGTTCTTCGCACCCTCAACCCAGCCGCCTTCATCACCGACAGACACACCAAAACGCGGCAAATCACGGGTAGCACGGATACGGTGCAGAGTCACACCAGCCCAGTTAACTTTGGTCTCGCCAGTGAACTCATAATGTAAATCAGTCATTGTCAAATTCCTTATCATCGTCAGGGTCAGCGAAATAGCTGTCGCAGGGGCAGTCGTATGGTTCAGGCGTCCCACATACAGGACAGGCCGCTTCGTCCTCCGGCAGCGTGTCAAAACGAAAATGGTCAGGCGAAAAAATACTCACTGCTTCTCCCACCGCCCCGCACGCTCCCTATCCATATACGCCTCAACATCCTCAACAGGAATACACAACTTACGGCCATAAAGCCACGCATTAGCCATCAACGGATGCCCAGCAGACTTAAAATTCCTCAAAGTCTTAGGCTCAAGCCCCACATAGACGCTCAGCTCATGGGTGTAGTAATGCCCCCGGCGCTCAATAGCAGCAAAATCAAGACCCGCCACCTAAGCCACCCCCTCAAGCGCAAAAGGAGGCAGCAGAAGTTCCCGCAGTTTATGCAAACCCTTAGGCGTTAGATGAATCTTCGGGTTAGCGACTTTACGCATCCCAGGAATCAGGGAAGAGTAATCAGGCCGAGTCTTAGCAACGGCAGTGATAAGACCCTGCTTCTTGCGTGTCTCATTCGGAACCCAGGCCCCGCCCTCTCGATAAATCCAGCCAAGCTCACCGAGCTTAGTGAAAAGGTTGTTCCGGCCAATATTGATACCGGCCTCCCCCAGCAGAGTAGAGGCGTATTTGACGCTAATTAGACCAGTTGCTCCTAAGAACTCGTCATACGCCTGTGCCTTTGGCGCTAGCACCTTGTTTTCTTCAACCAGTGCTAGGCGGGCTTTCTCGGTCTCAATGAATTTCTCGGCCCATTCAAGCGCGGTTTCTGGCTGCTTCTCGACCGTGTAGGAGCCGGTCTTACGGATAGCCGGCAGGACGTCGTCAGTTACCCAGGACTCGAACGGTTCCGCAGCTGGGGAATTAGAGCGCATAATGACCCGGTACAGGTTGCCCTCGTCAATGATGGTGGTGAGCTGACGGCCACCGGCTGTAGGGGTATAAGTTTTGCTTACCCCCTTTTCGCGGAGCCTGTTGGCTACCACTGAGGCGTTGGTCAGCCCGAGTGCCTTCACCAAGTCGGCCAGCACGAACCAAGGCTCGCCGTCTAAGAGCAGCGCCCGCAGGGTCAGCCCGTTGAAATCAAAAGCTTGCACACCACCGTGTGCGTTGATGTTTGGTAGAATTTCCATTGGATTAATCCCCTTCCAAGGGATAACAAAAGCCCCTGACGAGTACACGCCAGGGGCTTTATTCCCTAAATATTCAAATTAACTTACAAAATAGGCACAAAAATAGGCCCCACCAAACGGCGAGCCATCAAAGAAACAAGTTATAAACTAACAAGCCCTCCAAGAATCAAGACTCACAATATCTGCGGGAGAACCATCATCTACTTCCTCCTCCAAAACATCAGCCCAAGGAGAATCCAGCTGCCGCAACACAGAACTCAAAATATCCCACGGCAAAAAAGTCTCCGAACGCAACACCTCAACAGTGGGCAAAAGACCAAAAACCGCAGACACAATAGCCGCAAGAACACGGGGCTTCTCCGGCAAACGCTCAAGAGCACCCGGCTCCTGCACCCTCCAGCTCTTACCAGTAGCACGGTCCTTATTATTAGATAACTGTCGATAAATAGACGAATACCTAAAATCATCAATCAGACCTAAAGTACGACCATATCGAGCGATAGCCGCTATCGACACCCCCCATTTCCTTTTCAAAGGAAGCAAGGATAAAGGCGTCGCATGATTAGGCCACTCCTTCATAATCTCAGCAGGCGGAATCAAGAAACGAATAGCGAAATCAAAAGCCTCTTCTTCCTTACTCTCCCCTGCTCTATACCTGTGCAGCACCAAGTGCCCAAGCTCATGCGCAACAGAAAGCCGCTGCCTTTCCCAGGCAGTATCCATACGCACAGCAATCACCGGAATATCAATACCAGCACCACTTGTCCATGACGAATAAGCATCATGATTAGGCACATGAGCAACTAAATCACTAACAGTCGGAACAACAATAACCCCGTTTTTCTCTAAAAGACTGACAAGATTACCAATAGGTTCATCAGGCCTCAGCCGAAGAATCTCCCGCGCCCGCTGCACTATACCGTCCATATCATCGAGGTAATCAAGGTCCTCTAACTGGACAGGGAAAAGTTCAACCTTCCGAGTCTTAACTAACTGAACAATATACTCGGTAATGATTTTCAAAAAAATAGACTGAGAAGAAGCCTCTTTTTTCGTAAGGGTTGAACTAGCACGAAAATGTAAATCTGAGTTCTTAATATAACTCACTGGAGGATGAACCAAATATTCTTCTTCCACCCCCAGAAAATCAGCTATCACCCGAACCTCAGCAACAGACAATTCCGTACTTTCCGTACTCTCAAGGTGAGAAATAGCACTAGGAGTCTTTCCAAGCTCTTCGGCTAACCTTTTAGCTGTTACCCCCCTGAGAGTTCTAACATCTTTTACGCGCTCACCAAATACAGCAACCCTTGTGTTAGGCAGTGTGAGAGGTAGACTCTCCTCCATTTTCTTCAGCATCCCCTTCCTTTACTATTTCTGGCTCTGAAATTTTCATCTTGTTCACGAACTCGACAAAGTCATCTTCGTCCTTAACTACTTGTTGGGGTATCTGATGGTCAAGCAAAACGATATCTTCCCAGCACGGATTACCGTCCTCTAGTGGCGCAATCCCTACCGCTTTAACCCCTCGCTGGTCACGGCTGCTGTATAGCTCTATGCACAATGCATATTCCTGCATAGCTTCACCAAAGAGTACGTCAGCAAGTGCCTTATCGACTCCCTCGACACGGGCTTTACCGTGGTTCATCAAGGAGTGAAGATCCTTATCTTTAGGCACTGTACGCACCGCAAGAGATAAGTGTCCGTCAATGGTTATCTTGCAAGAGTTCCCCCTCCGGGAAACGGTAATTCCATCTTCGGTAAACTCGGGTTCACTCAGCCGTGATTCTAGAATTGCTTTGGCCGTATCTATCTGCACCGTACGCTCACGGTTCTGCCTGTTCTCAAAGCCCTTGATAGTCTCAAGGCCTTTTTCCTGGCTCTCGCTCGCTTGATAGACACTCTTATCAGCCTCTCTAGCAATGCGGTGAAGTCGAGGTTCATAAGGCTGAAGGTCCTCGGATAGGCGTGGGTGCAAGATAGCCACCTTTCAACTTTTAGGGTTAAAAATCATGTAAAACCATTAAATACACCCCTTTGCTTTTAGTCAAGCCAGCCTCTAGCCTGATAGCTTCTCAGATTCTTCCTGCCATACCTGCTGGCTAATCCCATCAATCTCAGACCAGATGAACGTTGAAATATCAATGTAAGAAAACGCTGGCTCGTCAAGCCGTGCACCCTTACGAGCAACTGTTTCGTTAAGCTTCTGCTCAAAATCGATGAGAGCCACGATGCGAGGGTCAAGCCCATGTGGAGAATCGGTGTTTTCGTTCATGCGGCGTATGACAGCTCTCTGTACTTCTCCTCGTCGCTTTAGTATTTCGAGTAAATTGGCCATCTGGTAGACTCCTTACTGTTGATTGCAAGCCCGCTCCTCTTGTCTCCAGGAGGGCGGGTGTTCTTTGTGGTAATCTGAAACCCACATTCGGCCCGCATGCTCTTGGCTTGCGGGTCATTTCTTTATTCGTGAAAACTTGTCAAAAGCTACCAGCAACACGGGACAACAACCGCCTCATGCGAGCTGAGCTCTTCTTTTGGAGACTCTCAATCAGCGGGTAGCCGAGATAAGGCCTGAGCTCTTCCCCCTTGCCATGGCTCGTGGCACGGAAGTTCTCAATATGTTTCTGAAACTCTTTGCGGTCTGGGATATGCACTATGGACGAGTATTCCCTTGCCTGGCTGATGGTTGGGGGCATACTTCCCGTGCGCTGGGCATGGTACTCGATAGCTGAAACGACGCGGTGACTTCCGTAAACAAGTGCGGCAGCTAATAGCGTTGCGCCAATATTCTTCATAATAAGAATCCTTCTTCTCTAGTAGTTCATAAGCCCTAGCGCCCGGTCAGCGTTCCGTGTGGCACGCTCGCCGGTAGGGTCTGAATAGCCGATGATACGGGCAAGGTCTATGAGCATCTTCTTGTCATACTTGCCCTGCTTGAGCTGGTTAGCCCAGCGGTCAGCAAGTGATGTGCTGAGTGAGCCACCGTTAGCTCTGGCCTTATCAAGCAGTGTCGCTTTAATAAAGGTCTTAGTGGCAGAACGGTCAATGCCCAATAGTTCTTCAAGGAACATAGGGGTGCCCTATCCTTTCTGACTCCGAACCGCGAACGGTAAGTGAGGTGGGTACGGGATACACCGCACCCTGTTTTTGGGTGCAACAAACACCGGGTAGGTGGTTGTGTGTTTTTTGCGGGGCAAATAAACCCGACCCCACAACGGGCTAAGGGAACTTAGGCGGCCTTTGCCATTTCCAGAATTTCTTCGTAGGTCTCTACCGTCATGTCCTGGATAGGAATACGGAACCTGTAGGACATCAGGATTGTCTCAGCAAAGCTGGGTGTGGACTTGCCTTCCCGCCAGTTCTTTAGCTTGGTGTATGAGACGCCTAGCAGGATAGCTAGGTCATTCCATTTATGGATACCTGCTTCGTACTTGATTCGGTCAAGTACGCGGGGATTGAAATGTGGCTCCTGCGCCATGGTGTCACCTCCTCACTTCGTGATAGTTCAATAATAGACAGAGGTTGTTCATGATTGCAAGCTGTCCCAGAGAGGAAACCCCCAAACCCCCAGACACCAGCAGTGTTTCTCCTAGTCAAGAGGTGTAAAAAATTTTCTAGAAATAGCAGGTATTTGCTCAAACTTGATACTTCTGTCTATTTATGCAAGGCTTGGAGAGTGAACATTGAACAGTATCTACAGCACTCCACTGGGCTTTCCACCGCAAAAATTGCCGAGAAGGCGGGACTAACCCATACAAAGCTCAGCCGCCAATTCAACGGCGTCTCAGCCCTAACACTAGACACTATCTATCAGCTCGCAAGGGGTCTTGACCTAGACTTCCTCACCTTGGCAGTTGAAGCCCAGCTGATAGAAGAGGAATATGCGCAAACACTCAGAACGCGCAATGACATCACGGCATTTACTGACCAAGAACTCACAGCAGAAGTCCTTCGTCGTATGGGAAGTACCGCCACAATAGACCCAGATAACCCATTCGATACAAACCCATATGAGCCGACACCCTTCGCAGAGGCCCTTAAAACTCAGGAAGACTACGAAGCTGAGCTAGCCCAAATCCTTGCAGACGTACCAGAGGACTACGACATAGCCGCCAGAAAGGCACGGAAGCTGCGCCCAGGCGAAGAAAGAGGAGTCGAATACTATGAGGGATAACCGCGACCCCTGGGCCGAAGCTGAGCGGCGCGGCGTGAAAATCATCGAAGTACCACGCCGCGCCCTCAAAAACCGGGACGGAATCACCCACGGCAACACCATCTACATCGCAGCCGACCTCACCGGCAGAGAACTCATCAGCGTCCTATGGCACGAACTAGGACACCACGCCCGCGGCGACAGCTGCTTCCCCAGAGCGCTCACCCCGAGGATAGAAGCAGCGTGTGACCTCTACGCGGCGCAAGCGCTTATTAACGAGCAAGAACTCCTACGCCTAGCGTCCATCTATCCCGATAACCCTGCGAGGATAGCCTATGAGCTTGGCGTCGCCGACTGGGTGCTGGACGCCTGGGCAAGGGCCTACCCTCTAGTGGCAATAGAAGAATATGCCGCGGCATAACCAACCTATAGCCGATCCCCCTCACATAAAATCACCTGCCCCTGAAAGGAACCCCTCTCATGTCTGCCCCTAAACCCCAAAGCACTTGGTCTGAGCTGATAACGTCTCTCAAACGTTTTTGGCAGCAGTTGAACGGCAAGCAAAAAGCCCTTGGCGGAGCCGCCGTAGCCCTAGCTATCCTTATCGTCACCGGGGTAACCATCAACGGCAACACATATGAGGCCGCCAGGCAAGCCAAGGTAGAAGAAGCCGCAGCCTCTGTCGGCGCCCGCCAGCAGACTACCGCACCAAGCACCGCTACCTCTGACGCTAAGCCAGCCGCGCCTGAGCCCACGCCAGAAGCAACCAACGCCCCCGAACCTGTTGCACTCGAAGAAGAGAAGGACATCCAAGCTGTACCCGAAGCGGCCACCGCTGACGGCCCCGAAGCACAAGCCGCCTGGGACCTACTGGACACGCTCGAAGTAAAGGGGCGCGCACCCAAAACCGGCTACGACCGTGCACTCTTCGGCCAGCGCTGGGCAGATGTTGACATGAACGGTTGCGATACACGCAACGACATCCTACGCCGAGACCTCACCAGTATCACCGTAAAACCCGGCACCAACGGCTGTAAGGTTATGTCCGGTGTACTAGATGACCCTTACACCGGGTATACCATTAACTTCCGGTATGGCGAAACAATCTCTGCTACCGTACAAATCGACCATGTCGTTGCCCTATCTGATGCATGGCAAACCGGAGCGCAGCAGATGGACGCAACCACCCGTGAAGCTTTCGCAAATGACCCCGAGAACCTCCTCGCAGTACATGGCCCTGCCAACCAGCAAAAAGGTGACGGTGACGCTGCAACCTGGCTACCCTCAAACACTTCCTACCGCTGCACCTATGTAGGTAAACAGATTCAAGTGAAAGCTAAGTACGGGCTGTGGGTGAAGCAAGCTGAGAAGGATGCCATGCAACGTGTGCTCTCCAATTGTGGGGCCGTGGCCCCTGCCCCTGTGGTGGAAGAACCGGCCCCGGTAGTAGAAGAGCCAGCACCTGTGGCTCCTGCCCCCGTTGAGCAGCCCGCGCAGATGGCCCCCGCACCTGTCGAGCAAGCCCCAGTTGAACAGCCTGCACCAGTTGCACCCGCACAAGCACCCTACAAGAATTGCGCCGAAGCCCGTGCCGCAGGCGACACCCCCGTGTACTCCAGTAACCCACGCTACGCACCGCACCTTGACCGTGACGGTGACGGCGTAGGTTGCGAGCGCGGCTAGCCAATCACCTACCGCCCCGGCTACCCCTGCCGGGGCGCCTCTATATTTAACCTCTAAAAAGGAACGCCCATGCGCCTCTTACTGGCCCCAACTATCGCCAAGCTTCTACACACGAAGCTCAAGCGCAAACGCCTCACCCTACCCATGGTTTCAGAGCGTACTGGTCTACCTCTAGAACACCTCGAAAACATCTTCGAGCACCACACCACGACCCTTACCTTCGACGACCTCGAAATCATTTGCGGGCCTCTTGGCATAGACCCCGCCCCGCTCCTGGCCGAAGCCTGCCACCGCACAGACCAACAGCACATGCGTGACGCGGTTAATTCGTTCCCTACCTTCGACGTCCTTGCCGAACGTGGCGAACTCTAACATTGGCCAAAGTCGGCCAGAGTTGACCGCCCCGTGCCACGCCCCCTGGGAAAAACATCCCAAAAAGACACCAAAAACGGGGCAACGACAAAAAATCTCACGCTTTCTCACGAACCACCCTCACGTTTTCTCACGCCCCCTGAAAGGCCACCCCATGCGCCCACCCCTACCCCTCGGAACCCACGGGGACATCATGACCACCAAACTCGCTACAGGCAAATGGAAAGCCCGAGCCTACTACCGCGACGAAACCGGACGCCGCCGCGACATCACCACCACAGCCCCCACCAAAGCCGCAGCAACCAACCGCCTCAAAGAAAAAATCGCCAACCACCAGCCAACCGAAGCAACCCTCGCCCAAACCAAACTCGCTGATTTCACCGAACAATGGTTCGAGCAATACGCCCAAACTGTGGGGTACTCCGCGCAGCGGCAAACACGCTCCATCATCGACAACCACATCAAACCCGTAGGAGGCAAGAGACTCAACGAAATCACCGTCCCCTGGCTCGACAAACAAATCACCAAAGCCACAGTCAAAAAGGTAGAGAACCACCGCACCCGTGGCGGACTCAGCACAGCACGCCGCCTACGTGACGTGTACAAGATGATTCTGGCGGAAGCGGTACGCCAGGGGGCGATACTGGATAACCCCGCTCTCAAAACCCCACCCATCAAAATTGAACGCCCCGAGCTCAAGGTTCTCGCCCCGGCACAACTCACCCAGCTACGCCACCACATGCGAGACTTCTACCAGGACTACCCCTACTGGACGCGCGCCAAAGAATGGCTGCCGGATATGGTGGACTTCCTCGTCGGCACCGGCGTGCGTGTGGGTGAGGCTATCGCCCTACGCTGGGAGGACATCGACTTGGAGAGCGGGCTGTGCACTATCCGTGCCACAGCGATCATTAGCGCCGGGGCTAGTGTCTACCAGCCTTTCACTAAGACCCGGCATGTGCGGGCGGTGCTACTGCCAGATTGGCTGGTTCTCACCCTTGTATCGCGTGGGCCAGGTGAAGGATTTGTGTTCCAGGTGAAAGACGGGGGGATGGTGAAGTATGGGGTGCTCGCTAGCAACTTTGCGAAGGCTCTACCGGAGGGGTTGGGGTGGGTGACGCCTAAGACGATTCGTGCTTCTGTGGCGACGATGATTGAGCGTGAGCTTGGTGTTGAGGCGGCAGGTGTGCAGTTGGGGCATGATGATTTTAAGACTACGAAGAAGTCGTATATTGAGCGGCGTGGTGTGTCTAATGCGGTGGGGGTGTTGAACTCACTATAAACTCACCACTTTGAAAGGGGCACGATAGGACGTAAGGGGTTGCTTCAAGTCAGTGTTTCAAGCGGTATTTACCCAGGTCAGAGCACATATATGGATACGACAGGACGCAACGTGAAGTTACCCCCAAGACTCCATGGTAATCATCACCCAGCCAGGCACGTCCCCGCGCTCAGGGTCATCCTGGCTTGCCAGAGGCGCAACAAGGCTGAGAAGGGCTTTGAGGTAGGTGTCGGTCATGAACTTCTTCATGGGATTCTCCTTTGAATATGAGTGTGATAGAAGGTGCCCAAGCGGGCGGGTTTAGAAGTTAAGATTCAGTAGGGAAAGGCCAGGAAACATCGCAAACAGTACGGTGAGGGGAAGTATCAGAAACACGACAGGGGCCATCATCCCGATTTCTTTCTTCCCGGCAGTTTCCATGAGCTCTCGTTTAGCGTTATCACGCACGTCCTGGGCCTGGGCCCGCAAGACATCTGCCAGGGGCGTGCCGCGTTCAATCGCAACAACCAGGCCATCCACAAAACGGGATAAGGCTGCTACCGAGGTACGCTGCGAAAAACTTTGCAAAGCGACCACGAGGGACTCACCGGAACGAGTCATCGCGAGAATAGTTTGGAATTCGCGAGAAAGCTCTCCCTGCGAACTCCGCACCACCCGTTCGAGCGACCCGATGGCAGATTCCCCAGCGGTAACAGATAGAGCCATGAGCTCTGCCAAAGCAGGAAATTCAGCCAGCATGGCTTTCTCCCGTTTTGCGATCTGCTGAGACAGCCAATAGTCGCGTGCAAGGAAGCCAGCACAGGCACCCAGAACAATCAGCAGGACTCCCGGCACGAAACTTACCGTCCCTTGGGCGAGCCCCACAGCCGCCAAACAAATACAGAGAGTAGCTGCCAAGAGACTCCAGAGCACCTGTTGCACCCGGTACTCTGCGATTGTCAGATGCCCACCTAACTGGGTAAGTCGTTTTTCGAGGGCCACCGTATCAAAGCTAGACTTACCGAGACTCCGGTAAATCTTTTCAACCCACGGTGCAAGGAGGGCAGCGCTCGCCCCGTAAATACCTTCAGGTAGCGTGCTATACGGTGTGTCCGGGCGGTTCTTCTTAAGCTCCGCCGCACGAAGCTGAGGCGCTATACGGTCTGCAAAGCTCTCACGGCGCTGGGTCCAGATACTCGAAAGCACCAGCCAGACTCCTGCCGCTAGGAAAAGGCCGAGGAGAAGGGAAAAGTTCATGCCAGCACCCTCTTCTCTTCCGGTAGAGCACCGATACGCATCATCAACCGGTAAGCGATGACGGTCAGGGCTAGGCCACTCCCTAACACTAGGAACCCCGCAAAGCTGTTATAAATTCTGATCGTACTTGGTTGCGTAGCCATAAGGCCCAGGACGACCCAGGGAGCAACACAGGCAAGGCGGGCAGCGTTGACCGTCCACGACTGTCGAGCCTCAAGTTCAGCGCGTGTCCTGCTGTTCTCACGGAGGAAAGTGCTCAAGGTCCCCAGAAGACGACCTAAATCAGTTCCACCCACCTCGCGAGTAACTTTGAGGGCCTCAATGATATTGTCAGCGGTGGGGTCGCTCAAGCGGTCCTTGAGCCGGTTCAGTGCCGGAAGAAACTCACCGCTAGCGCGGTAATCTGAAGCAAAACTAGTAAAAGCTGGACGCAGGGGCTCCGGCCCCCGGTACTGGAGCTGCATGAGGGCGTCCGGAAGCGACAAACCTGCACGGATTGCTGACCGCAGGTGGTCTACCGCGTCCGGCCATAAATCCCGTAACTGAGCCTGCCGCTGAGCGGCACGATGCTTAACCACTAACCGAGGGCTAAAGAATCCAACACCCGCAGTGAGAGCAGCCAGAGGAACCAGTGAGGTCAACGCGAAGGTCAGCACCATTGCAACAAAAGCAGCTACAGCAGAAACCATATAAAACATAGCTACCGTGAACTTTTCTAAATCTGCCTGGCGCAGCAGCTGTTGTATCGCCGGGACTTTTCGTTCTTTTTTCTCCTTAGCGGGAAGCTCCCAAAAGGACATATAGATCAAGAGGGCACCAATACCAAACATCAGCCCGAATAAAGCACTCATGCCAGTGCCCCCTCGCAGTTAAGAAGGGTCTCAGGGGCGTAGCCAGCACGAATAAATTTCTCAGGCGAAGGCACCTCAGAAGCAACGCATACCAGCTGATCGCCTTCTCGTCTAAACAGTGTGCTGGTTTCAATCACCCCGTTTTCGACCCGGTTACCAACGGCAAGAATCTCTCGCACCTGCCGTTTGCCCCGCAGATTACGGTCGCAGTGAACCACTAAATCAAAGCAAGAAGCCACGGTGGGAACGACAAACGAACTCGAAATGTTATCGCCAGCCAAGAGCGGAAGGGTACACATCTTCGTGATTGCATCGCGAGCTGAGTTAGCGTGGATAGTACAAAGCCCCGGGAGCCCGGAATTGAGCGCAATGAGCATATCAAGAGACTCAGCTTCGCGCACCTCACCAATGATGAGGCGGTCGGGCCTCATGCGCAAAGCCTCTTTCACCAGGCGCCGGAGAGGAATCTCGCCGTGGCCTTCCAGGTTGGGCTGACGGCACTGCAAATTCACAACATCGCGGAGGGGAATTTTGAGCTCAAAAATCTCCTCGCAGGTAATAACGCGCTCCCGCATGCCAATAGATGCTGACAGACAGTTCAACATGGTTGTTTTGCCAGCCTGAGTAGCACCAGAGACCAGGCAATTTAACCCGCTGGCCACGGCTGCATCTAAAAACTTTGCCGCATCTAAGCTGAGAGACCCCAGCTTGACCAAATCACTCAAGCGAGTTGCTCGCGCAATAAACTTACGGATATTGATGGCCCAATGACGGCGGGTAACATCAGGAATAGCTACATGGAGCCTAGAACCATCGGGCAAGGAGCTGTCGACAAAAGGTGTGCTCAAATCAAGACGTCGTCCCGAGGTCTTGAGCATACGCTCTACCAGCGCACGAATCTGTTCCTCGCTCAGGGTAAGCCCTGTGAGCTCAGACTCTCCAGCACGAGCCACAAAAATCTCGTCCGGAGCGTTAATCCAGATCTCTTCAACAGAGCTATCGTCAAGATACTGCTGAATCTCGCCAAAGCCGCATACCTTGTCGAACAGGGAGCTGATAAGGGAGTCAGCGTTCTCAAGTCGCGGCACTACGCCCCGTAGCATCTGGCGCTCGTACTCAGCGATGGCCTGCTGGATGAGCTCCTTAGCTTCCACCTGCTGTACGAGTGGGTCGATGCTGCTTCGGCGAATCAAGTCACGCACGTCTGCTTCAACCAGCTCTTCTGCTTGCGCTATAGACATCTGTCCCCCTTACGCTCCATTGCGATCAGTCGATGAATTACCAAACAAGATACAGTTGATTAGGTAAAACAATCAAACGCCCCAGGGCTACCCTGTGGATAACTGTGCCCCGCACACCCTTACCCAGCCAACAAGAATACAATGAAGTTAGACCTGACAAGCCATAACGCATGAAGGCTAGAGTTTTTCCACAGCGCCTTAGACCTCATGCGGATAATCGTAATGTTTTGACACACAACTAGTTACTGACTAGTAACAACGCACAAAAATGCCCACAAGCTATCTAGCTTGTGGGCATTTTTGGGGAAGGCTTCCTTAGTGGGATTTTGCCCTCATGAATTCAATCGCTTCGTCAATAGGGCCATCGAACTGCTTAGAGCCATGGTCCAGGACTACTCCGCGTTCACAGATCTTTGCCACCAAATCAAGGTCATGGCTCACCACAACCAGGGTTTTCCCTTCAGCGCTCAGATCTCGAATCTTAGCGATACATTTCTTCTGGAAAGGTTCATCACCCACAGCCAGAATCTCATCCACTAAGAAAATCTCCGGATCAGTATGAACAGCTACAGCAAAAGCCAGTCGCAGGTACATACCCGACGAGTAGAACTTAACCTCGGTATCGATAAAGTTGCCAATTTCAGAGAATTCAACAATTTCATCAAATTTTGCTTCAATCTGTTCTTTGCTCATACCAAGGATGGCAGCGTTCAGATATACGTTGTCACGCCCGGTCAAATCGGGGTGGAAACCTGCTCCAACCTCGATAAGCCCAGCGATACGTCCGCCGGTCAACACCCTGCCCTCATCCGGGTGCATCACACCCGAAATCAGCTTGAGCAGGGTAGATTTACCCGAACCGTTATAGCCCAGCAGGGCAACGCGCTCGCCTTCGCGGATGTCTAGAGAAACCCCATTGAGGGCGTTGAACTTCTCGTTCAGGTCTCCCTTACGGCCCTTCATCAGCCAGACAAAGGCCTCCTTCATCGACCGAGTATGGCGTAGCACAAAGCGCTTCACCAGAGACTCAACCTTGATGACCACAGAAGCATTATCTGCCACGGGTGGTAAATCAAACTTCTTGATATCCACGTAAATCAGAGCTCCTGGGCGAAGTTGCCCTCTAGCTTACGGAAGAGTAAGTCACCGAGGAACAGGGTCACGAGAGAAACACCCAGGGCAACAGGTACCCACAGGGTAAGAAGATGCGGAGGAATTTGAGATACCGGCAGTGCAGCAGACTCAGCTGAAAGGGTAGGCATCCAGAAAGCATAGTGGAAGAGCTCAACAGCCACAGTGAGCGGGTTCATCATGTACACGTTCATGACCCAGGGGTAAAGGGTATCGCGCACCATGGTCCACGAGTACAGGACAGGCGAGAACCAGGTAGCAACCATCAGGAGCATATCCACAATATTCTCAGAATCACGGAAGAAAACGTTAGCGACACCGAAGATGAGGCCCAAGCCAGCCGAAAAAATCATCACGATAATCATGGCGACCAGGGCCGACCCCAGCTGCTTCAGATCAGGGCTCCAACCAGCTACAAAACACGCGCCAAGAAGCACCAGAATCTGAGGAAGGAAATGGATAAGAGCCACCCAAATCGTTGAAACCGAGAACAGTTCACGAGGTAGATAAATCTTCTTGATGAGCGCCCCGTTAACTACCATGGCTTTAGCCCCGTTACTAAACCCTTCAGAGAAGAAGTTAATAACAATCATTCCAGAGAATAGGTAGATGGCGTAGTTCTGCATACCGCGTTCTAGCCCCAAGAAAAGGCCTAAGGCGATATAGAAGACGGCGAACTGCACCCCAGGCTTGATATAGGACCAGAGAATACCGAGCACCGAACCCCGGTACCTTACCTGTATCTCCTTATCGACCAGAAGTTTCAGCAAAAATCTGTTAGCAAAAACATCCCGGAGCCCACGGCCCTTACCGGGGGCTACGAGTTGTTTATTCATCGAATCATTCATCGAGTAAGTTCTGACTCCGTATGCTTGTCGAAGGTCTTCTTCCACTCTTCGATAGAAGAAATACGCTCTGCGGCCTCGGCGTACTGCTTGCGCAGGGTAGGCCATTCACGCAGAATCTGAGCGGTCAGTTTAGATGACTCGACGAGCTTTGAACGGAGCTGTTCTGGGTCACGGCGGTACCACGAAACTGCGGTACCTTCAGCGTTTGATACCAGAGCCGAGTCGTACTGGGACATACGCCACCAGCGGTTATCCTGGTGAGCAATATGAGCCTGGGGGTTCTGCTTATATTCATCGCGCACAGGCTTGACCAGTTGCTTAGTGACAGTCTTCAAGGCCCAGGGAGCAAGAGTACGGTAAGACGGAGCAGCAAAACCACGGCCATTGCGAGGGGGCTTTGCCATCCGCGGCTCAGGGAAGAACTCGACGTCTTCCTTGAACTGGGCGTCAGCGTACTCCTTAGTCAGAGCACGGATTTCCGGCAGACGCTGGGCAAGGAGGTCATGTAGCTGATCGGGACCAGCAAGGACATCCTTCAGCGCCATAATACGACCGTGCTCGGTAAAGTACTGCATCGAGATAAGGTGCTTGACGTCTGCATAGAGCGACTCACGCAGCAGGCGTCCACCTCGCTCATAGGGTGAGTGAATCAGCGAAGCAATGATGCGGTTACGGATGTGGAAGTAAGCCTGCCAGCCTACGAGGTCGTCCTTATCAATCCACGATACGTGCCAAACAGCGGCACCGGGAAGTGAGACGGTGTGGTAGCCGGCCTTTTTCGCGCGCAGGCCGAATTCAACGTCATCCCACTTGATGAAGACGGGTAGTGACAGACCAATTTCACGAATGACCTGGGTAGGGATCAGGTCCATCCACCAGCCGTTGTAGTCCACGTCAGTGCGGCGGTGTAGCCAAGGAGTGCTACGCAGGTTGGAGTGCAGGAAGTCATGACCCAGGGACTGGTCCTGGTGGGGCAGGTCAGGCTGGAAACGATAGGTGTTGACGACCTCGCCGAAGGTGTGCAGAACGGTACGGTTGTACAGATCAAACATGTGGCCGCCTACGATAGTAGGCTTACGGCACATATCAGCGAAGGTGAGCAGTCGGATAATAGATTCCGGCTCAACAACCACGTCATCGTCGAGAAGCAGCGCGTAGTCAGAACCATTTTCTACAGCCTCGTACATACCGCGGGCGAACCCACCTGAACCACCCAGATTCGCCTGGTTAATAATACGAAGCTTGCCCTGTAAGGTAGCAGCAACTTCTTCAAAGTCAGGCTCGTCCTGGAGCTTCTGAGAGCCCTGGTCGACGATGAGAACTTCTTGCAGGTGCTCTAGCACCTCGGGGTTAGCGGCCAGAGAACGCAGGTTATTCAGGCAGAATTTCTGCTTGTTCATGGTGGTGATTTCCAGAGTGATGCGACCGGGAGCCTTGCCGTTATCGGCGCCCTGCCACTCTGCTGATTCCAGCACCAGAGATTCAGAGCCAGCGGCGAGTTCGAACCAGTACCAGCCGCCGTCGCCGAAGGGCTTCAGCGAGAGGTCAAACTGGGTGGTGGCTTCACCTTCTACGCGCTTGGAGTCTACACGCTGCAGCGAGCCACGGGCGTTTGACTTGTACACGATGACGGTGCCTTCGCCGTGAGTCTGGATATGCAGGCGGACGGAGGTCAGATCAGTCCAGCGCTTCCAGTAGGATGCAGGGAAGGCGTTGAAGTAGGTACCAAAGGAGAGGCGGGTACCGGGGCGCACGAGGGTGGAGCGACGACCGATGAAGTCTTCAGTGTGTGCTTCGTTTGCTGAACCGCCGTTGCTCTTGACCGGAGCTTTCTCGTCCTTCAAAGAGTCGTTCTGGCTCAAGGCACCGTTCATGGTGGAGAGCTGCACGCCAGTTGCGATACCCGAATCGACGTAAAGCGATACGGTGTCCATCTGGGCGCGTTCAGGGAAGATAACGCGCTGCAGGGTTTTCATAGGGGTCTCTTGGGTGTTCTGCATAAGTTTTAGGCCTCGATTCCGCCAGATACCAGCTTTTCGCCCTTTTCAAAGTGGGGGCGGAGCTTGTTGTCGAACATGGAGAGTGCAGCACCGATAGCCATGTGCATGTCAAGGTACTTGTAGGTGCCCAGGCGTCCGCCGAAGAGCACGTTCTGCTCTCCGCCAGCGAGTTCGCGGTACTTGAGGAGCATTTCGCGGTCAGCGCCGGTGTTGATGGGGTAGTAGGGTTCGTCGCCCTTTTCTGCGAAGCGTGAGTATTCGCGGTGAATGACGGTAGCGTCCTTGGTGTAGTCACGCTCGGGGTGGAAGTGGCGGAACTCGTGGATGCGGGTGAAGGGGTGGGTTGCGTCGGGGTAGTTCATGACAGAGCAACCCTGGAAGTCTTCGATGTCAAGGACTTCTTCTTCGAGGTCGATGGTACGCCAGGAGAGGTCACCTTCGGCGTAGTCGAAGTAGCGGTCTACGGGGCCGGTGTAGACAACGGGGACCTGGCCGAGAACCTTGGAACGTGAGTACTCGTGGCCTTCTTCGAAGAAGTCGGTGTTGAGGTGAACTTCGATGTTGGGGTGGGCTGCCATGCGCTCAAGCCAGGCGGTGTAGCCGTCGACGGGCAGGCCTTCGTACTTGTCGTTGAAGTAGCGGTTGTCGTAGTTGTAGCGCACGGGGAGGCGGGAAATGATGGACGCGGGCAGGTCAGCGGGGTCGGTCTGCCACTGCTTTGCGGTGTAATGCTTAATGAAGGCTTCGTAGAGCGGACGCCCGATGAGGGAAATACCCTTATCGTTCAGGTTCTTGGGGTCGGTTCCTGCGAGTTCACCAGCCTGTTCCTGGATGAGGGCCTTGGCTTCTGCCGGTGAGTAGGCAGCGTTGAAGAACTGGTTGATAGTACCCAGGTTGATGGGCATGGGGTACACGATACCGTTGTGGTTGGTGTAAACGCGGTGGGTGTAGTTGGTGAAGCCGGTGAAACGGTTGACGTATTCCCAGACGCGTTCGTTAGAGGTGTGGAAGAGGTGGGCACCGTAGCGGTGAACTTCGATTCCTGTCTTCTCTTCGTTTTCACTGTATGCGTTACCGCCGATGTGATGACGGCGGTCGAGCAGGGCTACCTTGAGGCCAAGCTGGGTAGCAGCTTGTTCTGCAATGGTGAGGCCGAAGAGGCCAGAGCCTACGACTACGAGATCAGCGTTCACTTAACATACTCCTTGTTAGGGGTTGCACAGCTATCGTGGGGAGTCTGGCAACCGTGCTCTGCTACTACAGCGTAGAAGCTTAACTTCGGTGTGTTCCTTGCGCGCAAGGTAAACACAGTTAATAACAAAAGTACCGGATATAGTCAGCTACTACCCGCTAACAGGCTGTAAAGATCGTGTGATTATTCCCCCGGTCCTCCCCTGCGCTAGTGCTGTGTGAAGAGAAACCTCAACTTTTTTCGCGGAAAGACAGAAAAACAATGGTAAGAGTTTGTTTTTCCGTTTTGTGCCCTTGCAATGGCAGGTCTCCAGGACTTAGGTGGCTTTATGAAGCTTTTAGTGCGCGTCCAGCAGCCACCGGCGGGATCTTACCGAACAGTGGAATTTGATTATTCGCCCGGCACGACTGGGGTAGATGTCCACCGAGAACTCTCTAAGGTGTGGGGTAGCGTTAATTCTCAGTTGGGGTGTTCAGGGGCAAGATATCAGGGAGCTTACTCCCGGCCAGCATCCCTGGACTAGTGGTGCCCAGCTCACTGTCTTGCCCCTTGCGCCTCATGCAACCGTTCTTCCTTTCCCAGATGAGAAGGCCCTGTTTACCTTACGTGTGGTGCACGGGCCAGATTCTCATTCTCAGTTTCCTCTGTCTCGAGGTAGCTGGGAAATTGGTAGGCAAGCCTCCCTGCTCACAATTGACGACCCAGCGCTTGCACCGGTTGAGGGCTTCCTAGAGGTGACGGCTAGCGGTGTGTATTTCTCAAATGAGGGCTCCCACCGCAAACTTGAGGTAGGGGAAAAATTTATTCTGGGTGGGAGCGTCCTTGTGCTTGACCAGTATGAGTACCGCGCTCCCTTCTTTCGTGACCCGGTAGTTCAAGACATTGATGCTCCTGCGCCTAAGTCTAAGTTGCTGTTGGTAGCAACGATGGTTCTACCTCTCATTGTGGGCCTTCTGATTGCCTGGTTTACCCAGCTGTGGCTTGTTCTTCTCATGGCCTGTGGGTCCTCGCTCTTAATGGGACTTCACGCTTTTTCTCAGGGGCGCGAAAGATCCTCTGTGCGCCGTCAGATAACGCAGCTTGCTCGGGAGGAAGAGCAAGCGATAGCCCGCTACCGCGGGGCTGACCAGATTCATGCTGATACAGGCCTTGTGCTAGGACGCGGCACCCGGCCAGTACGAATTAGAGGCAAGCAACGTGAGCTAGGGAGCCTCCCTGAAGTCCAGGGAGCCCCTTATGTCATAAGCGTAGAAGCACTCGCACCCCTAGTCTCTGGGCTTCCTCTTTCGACCCAGCGTTTAGCCCTCTGCCAGCTCTTAGCTCAGAATCAGCCGGTCTACCTTCTTGTTCAGGAGCAGGAGGCTACTTGGTTTTTGCGTCTCATTGACCCGCTTCTTGCAGCAGCAAACGTGTGCACGGTGTCTCTTGCAGAGCTCAGTAGTTTAGAAACAGGTTTTTTGGTGTGCTCTTATCTGCCGCCGTCCTTACCTCCACAGCTTCTCCCCATCCCCTTAGCCAGCAAAGGGCCTCATAAAGAATCCACAGAGCTCTTTTCTCAGTCAACAAGCTGGCGCGACATCGTTTTAGACGGAATCAGCGAAGAGCATTACTGTGCTCTCCTGGCGAATTTGGGAAGAGTCACTACGTCCTCTCTTCTCCAGAGAGTTAGCGTTGCAGCAACGAATACTTCTCAATTACCTGCTTATGCTCTCCCTGAGCTGCCGGAGGGTAACCAGCCGGGGAATCTATGGGCAGAAGAGATCTTTCTGTATGCGGGGCTAGCCTGTGAAAGTAACGATGACCTAAAACTCGGCCTTGTGCATCATGGCCCGCATTTTCTCTGTGCAGGGACTACAGGTTCAGGCAAGTCCCAGCTTCTTCGTTCCCTGCTATGGTCTGCAGCCCTTACCTACCCGCCTCAGCGTCTTTCTTTCGTCCTCATAGATTTCAAAGGTGGTGCTGGTTTAGGCCCTCTAGCGTCTCTACCCCATTGTGTTTCGCTCACCTCTGACCTTGACGCGTCTCAGCTCATGCGCACTATGAAGTTCTTGCGGGCAGACCTTACCCACCGCAAGCAGGTCTGGAAGCAGCTGGGCGTCAGTTCCTATGCCGATTACATCGGCCTCTGCAAAAACGCCCGCACAGCGCCTGATTTTCCGGAGCTAATTATCTGCATCGATGAGTTTCGCATGCTTGTCGATGATTACCCAGACATCATGAGCGAAATGATGAAGATAGCTACGATTGGCAGGTCACTGGGTTCCCACCTCGTCCTAGCTACCCAGCGCCCGCAGGGAGCAATTTCTCCCGATATCAGGGCAAATATCTCAACGGTGATGTGCCTTAGAGTAAGTTCTGCCCAGGAATCTTTCAATGTTCTAGGCTCGGAAGAAGCTTCTCATATCTCTGCTCGCTTCCCGGGGCGGGGCCTTCTACGGAGTGCAGATAATGAGATAGTTGAATTTCAAGCTCCTTTAATCACGGGACTTTACAGGCAAGAGCACCAAGGACGATGCCGAGCACGTTTTGTGCTCGATTCACTGGGTTCCCAGGAGCCCACCAGTTGCCAACCTCTGAGCGATGCAGAACTCGATGCCACCAATACAGCTATCTACCAGGCCTACCAGGCTACGCGTCAGCTACCGTCCTATCAGCCAATTCCGGCTTCGCTCTCAGCTCCTTTCCATACGGATTTGCCGGAGTCTGCTGCCCCCTTTGCCTTATTGCTCGGCCAGTACGAGATAGCAGAACTAGGGTTTCAAACTCCCTTTATCTGGTCGGCGGAGGATGGCCCGATTTTAGTGCAGGGAGGCAGCAATGAGTGGATACCTGCGCTTCGGGCAACCCTCCTTCAAGCTCTCGCTCAAGGGTACGCCGTATTATGTCTTACACCGTCAGAACAGCGCGCACGAGAGATACGCAGCTGGAGCAAGGAACACGCAGAACAGTTTGACGTCTTTACCTACCAGGATTTCAACTATCTTCAGCACCTTCTAGCCTGCTGCGCAGAAGCCCCAGGCCCGGGCCAGCTCCTCATCATAGATACGCTAGAAACACTGCTAGATACGCTCCAACGGTACCCGGTTGCAGAAGCTCATCTGCAGCAGATTCTCAACTTGGGTGATCACCCAACAGTTCAGGTTTTGTGCACTTCAGTAACAGGTGTACGAGGTAAGTACCAGCACATCTTTGAGCACACCTTTATGACTCGAGCAGCTGTTGAGAATGACCCTCTCCGTACCCACACTAGGGATTACACTCTGCCGGGCAGCGGGCAATTTGCGATAGAAGGAAAGGTTATCTATGACGTATCAGAAGGAAAAGTGCAGGCAGGCACACTTGCTTGGACAGAGCTCAGTGCTCCGCTAACTGGCCCAAAGACCGGTTCTCTGCAAGGCGCTAACTGCCTGTTGAGCGGCTCCCACCAATACTGGCTTTCCTGGCGTCCGCTCCCCTTGCGTTACCCGGTCAGCTCCCTCCCGCCAGCAGCCAAGCCCCATGCCGGCGCGCTCGCCTGCGGAGTACTCAGGAACGGCTCGGTAGCCTTTACCCCGCCTTGGCGAGGTGGATTTATCAGCGTCAGCGGCCCGAGGGGATCCGGAAAAACGAGTCTACTTAAGACTCTCGTCCAAGCTAATCCTGAGCATTTCTTCATTGCTATTTCCTCAGATACCGGCACCACAGCAGAAGATATCAGCAAAGCTGTTGCACGGAGCGAGAGCCTGGGGCTCCGCCCCATTCTGCTCATCGACGACCTTGATAAACTCAGCCACGATATACAGCAGACACTACTGGCCCAGAAAGAAAAGTTTGGGTCTGTTGTCGTGACCTATACTCCCTGGCCGCGGTGGAGTAGCTCACCGATTCTTGCTGCCCTCAGCGGTACTTCTACCGGCATCGTCCTTACCCCACATAGCTCCGCAGATATATCGTTCTACCCGGGTGTGGCACTCCCCCTCGACCTTAAAACTCACGGTCAGCTTCCGGCAGGGCGGGGAGTCATCATTGATCATGCAGCTGTTACAGCTTTTCAGGCAGCCTTACCCGATGAACAGGCTACCGGGGTGAGGGAGCCAGATGCTCAAGGGTAGAGCGGGTAAAAAGTAGCAGGATGACAGCTCCGCTTATGCCTACCGTTGCTAGCCCTACCAGGTAATCTCCGCCCAGAGTAGTTTGAACGCCGATGATGACCCCAAAGAGTTGCCAGACAAGCACGAGAGGCTGCCCAAACCGCTGCGCTTTCCACACTGCAACAGCGCCCACAGCGAGAGCCAGGGCAATAATGAAATAAAAGGAGGCAATAACTGACGCTCCCCCAATATCAGCAGAAGCGAAAGTTCCGATCAGAGCAGTGATTACTAGATACAGGGCCTGAAGGAGGCTCAGCCCGACCAAGATTTTCACGGGAACTGGAAGGGCTGAAACGCTAGAAGAAGCCACGTCTATCTCATTTCTCTATGTACTAAGAAAGGGTCTCCTATCTAGAATAGGCACCCGGGAGTGTCACCTCTCACCCCGGCACCCCTTTATGCACCCGCCTGTGACATTTACCTCAGCACTTCAAGCAGATTTTCGCTCACAACCCCCTTGTATGACGCCCCATATCGTGGGAAAGTTATTGAAGTTCAAGTTTGGCTCCTTCTAGGAAAGGGGCCAGGTTTTTTGTTAGTTGCTGAGCTACTTTGCCTCAGCTTTAATCCGGTAACCCCTATAGGAGAGCATGCTAATGGATTGGCGTAGCCGTGCTGCTTGTCTTGAGAAAGACCCTGAACTCTTTTTCCCCGTAGGAAACACCGGGCCCGCCCTTCTTCAGATTGAAGAAGCCAAAAATGTCTGCCGCAGCTGCACTGTGATGGATACCTGCTTGCAGTGGGCTATCGAAACAGGCCAGGATTCTGGTGTGTGGGGCGGTATGAGTGAAGATGAGCGTCGCGCTATGAAGCGACGTGCTGCCCGAGCCCGCAGGGCCTCATAGTAGCAACTTCATGTAAGTGTTCTTTAGGAGGGGCGAACCGGCTTACCGGTTCGCCCCTCTTTTTTATGCGATCTTCCTTTAGCTACACAATGGCTGCTTCAATTGTCACCAGTGTTCCGCCTTCAGGAGCGAGACTCCAGTGAATAGTGCCGTTGAGCTCGCTGGCTACCAGGGTTTTAACAATTTGAGTCCCTAGCCCGGTTCCGCCGCCAGTTCCCTCTAGCTCTCTAATTTTTTCGGCGCTAATTCCGGGGCCGCTATCTTGAACCGTCACGATAATACTGTGCTCTTGCCCCTCTAAGTAGCGATGTTGGCAACCGAGGGTCACGGTACCGGTTTCTCCAGCTAAACCGTGTTCTACCGCGTTAGCCACAACCTCGTTAATAACGAGGGCAAGAGGGGTGGCGATTTGGCTGGGTAGCTTCCCGAAAGACCCCTCGATCCGGGTTGCAACGTGCTGCCCTGGCGAGGCAAGCTCGGCAGCAAGCCTAAACTGTCGGCTAATGAGGTCATCGAAGTCTACATCCTGAGTTAGCCCCTGGGAGAGGGCATCGTGTACCAGCGCGATAGTGGAGACACGGCGCATCGCCTGTTCCAGGCCTTCCTTCGCTTCGGGGGTGGTCATGCGTCTCGATTGCAGGCGAAGCAGGGCTGAGACTGTTTGGAGATTATTTTTAACCCGGTGGTGGATTTCGCGGATAGTAGCGTCTTTCGACATCATTTCTTGCTCTCGGCGACGCAGCTCGGTGACATCGCGGCAGAGCAGCAGAGCCCCGTAGCGTTCTTCGCCCAGACGTGAAAAATGGCGCAGGGGTATGGCCCGGAAGGTGACATTTTTGCGGTTAGCTTTGATTTCTGCGCGCCAGGGCATTCGCCCGGTAAGAATCAGGGGCAGGGTTTCGTCCGCCTTCTCACCGGCAGGTAGCAGGGCCCGGGTGATATCGAGTAGGCTCGCACCGAGCATGCCACCCGCGTAGTTGAGACGCTTGTAGATAGACAGAGCATTAGGTGAAGCGTAGGTAACCCGTCCGTCCGTATCAAGCATGACCAAGCCGTCGCTCACACGGGGGTTGCCGTTGGCCGTTCCAACAGGAGCGGAGAACTCGGGCCAGGCACCGCGCGAGACCATCTGTAGAAGATGGTGAGAGACATCGCGGTAGACCCGTTCCGCTTTCTGGCGCTTCCGGGTACCCAGGCTCTCGCGGTGGACCGACAAGAGGGCTACGGGCCTGTCATTGCGTATCAGCGGAATGAACTCGGTATCCAGGACGATATCGGTAAGGTTGTGCTCGTCATTGAGGGTCTTGGGGGTTTGACTGTTCCAGCTTGCAACCGCCCGCTCGCAGAGGGCCGGGTCGAGCTCTTTGCCGACCCAGTCGGTGTGAAAAACCGTGTGGGTGGTGGAGGGGCGAATCTGGGCGAGGTTGATGAACCCAGCGGACGCCGGCAGCGGCTGGGACAGGGAGAAGTAGCCCTCGATGGTGTCGGCTTGGGGTGCCCAGAGCATGAGGTCGCAGTAGCCGGTATCTGCAATAATTTGCCACTCGTTGGTGAGCAGGTGGAGCCACTCGATATCGCCCGGCCCGTAAGCGCCGGTGCGCATGAGGATTTCAGTGAGTGACAAGGGGGCCTCCTGGTGGTCTGGGCAGGGTGGGTTATGCTGTCTCTTATT
>NZ_SPQC01000035.1 GCF_004569295.1 Rothia nasimurium | reverse complement strand
CCGGGTGGTTTAGACGTGGAGCAGGGTGGGGGCCGCGCCGCCCGGGTGGTTTAGACGTGGAGCAGGGTGGGGGCCGCCCCGAGCAGGGTACGGGTGTAGTCCTGGCTGGGGGTATCGAAGACCTGTTCGGCGCTGCCTTCTTCGACGATCTTTCCCTTATTCATCACGCAGATACGGTCAGAGACGTAGCGGACGGTCTGAATGTCGTGGGAAATGAAGACCATGCCGAGGAAGAGCTCTTCCTTGAGGTCTGAGAGCAGGTTGAGCACCTGGGCGCGCACCGAGACGTCGAGGGCGCTGGTGGGCTCGTCCGCCACGATGACCTTGGGTTCTAGGGCCAGGGCGCGGGCGATGGCGACGCGCTGGCGCTGGCCGCCAGAGATCTGGGAGGGCAGGGCGTCCGCTGCTGAAGCGGGTAGGCCCACCAGATGCAGGAGCTCGCGGACGCGGCGGTCGCGCCCGGCCTTGTCGCCGATGCCGTGCACGTCCAGGGGGTCCTTGAGGATGTCTTGCACGGTCATGCGGGGGTTGAGGGCAGTGGAGGGGTCCTGGAAGACGATGGATACGTCTGAACCGAACTCCTTGCGCAGGGCGGCGTTGCGCTTGAGGGCGCTTTTACCCTTGAAGAGCACGTCGCCGCCGGTGGGCTTTTGCAGGCCCACGATGAGGGAGGCCAGGGTGGACTTGCCGCAGCCCGATTCGCCGACCAGGCCGATGGTTTCGCCGCGGCGGACGGCCAGGTTCACCCCGTCCACAGCCTTGACGATATTGGGCTTGAAGATGCCGCCGGTACGGGCCCGGTAGTGCACCTGTACGTCTTTGAGCTCGATGATGGGCTCGCTGACGCGGCGGACGGCGGCCCGGCCGGTGGTGTTGAGCAGGTTTTCTGCGGCGGGGGTCACAGGTTGGGTGTTCATGCTGTCTCCTGTGAGGTAGGAGCGGGGGCCAGGTGGGAGGCCCAGTGGTGGTCGGTATCGCCGGTGACGGGGGTGAAGACCAGCTTCTGCTCGGGATTGGCGTCAGGGCGCTGGGAGCGGGGGGCGAAGCGGTCGCCGGTGGCGAAGTCGGAGGGGGAGGGCACGGTGCCGGGAATCTGGTAGAGGCGCTCTGAGCCGGATTCGATGGAGAGCACGGAGCCGAGCAGGCCCCGGGTGTACTCGTGCATGGGGTTGCTTAGGAGCTGGCTGGTGGCGCCTGCTTCTACGATTTGGCCGGCGTACATGACCGAGATGCGGTGGGCGACCTGGGCTACAAGGGCTAGGTCGTGGGATACGAAGATCATGGCGAAGCCCAGCTGTTCCCGCAGCTCGTTGAGGAGCTTAATGACCTCGGCCTGGACGGTGACGTCGAGGGCCGTGGTGGGTTCGTCGGCAATGACCAGCTTGGGGGAGCGGGAGAGGGCCATAGCGATGAGGACGCGCTGGCGCTGACCGCCGGAGAGCTCGTGGGGGTAGGATACCAGGGTGCGCTCGGGGTCGAGCTTGACCAGGCGCAGGAGCTCTTCGGGGCTCTTGCGGCCACCGCGGCGGGTGAGCTGCTTCATCTGGTCCTTGATGAGCATGGAGGGGTTCAGTGAGCTCAGGGCGTCCTGGTAAACCATGGAAATCACCGAGCCACGCAGCTTCTGGAAGTCTGCCTCTGAGGCCCCCACCAGTTCCTGGCCCTCAAAGAGCACGGAACCGGTGATCTTAGCCTTCTTATCGAGCAGGCCGATAATCGCCAGGGAGGTAATGGACTTACCCGAACCGGATTCACCTACCAGGCCCATGGTCTGGCCCTCGGTGACAGTGAAGGAGACGCGGTCGACGACCGGGGTGTCGCCGAAGCGTTCGGGGAAGTAGATGGAGAGATCCTTGATTTCCAAGATGACGCGGGCGGACGCGTCCGCCCGCAGCCGGTCGGTGCGGCGGGCTTCTGCTCCCTTGAGCTCTTCGAGCACACCTGCCAGGTTGGCTGCGGCGACGGCGTCCCTTTCGGCTGCCGAGCGGGAGCCAGCGTGCTTGACGGGGCCGCCCCAGGGGGTGGCGTCCTGCCCCTGTACCTCGGGGGAAGTGGCCGCGATGGATTTGTCGTCGGCGGTGGAGGGGGCTGCGGTCAGGGCACCGGCGGTGGTGCCAGCAATAACGGAGGAGTCGTCAATCTTGACCTTGCGGCGCAGCTTGGGGTTGACCATGGTGTCGGTCATGCCCTCAGAGAGTACATTGAGGGCCAGCACGGTCAGCAGGATGACGGCACCTGCGAAGGTGGTGGCCCACCAGCCGCCAGCCAGTACCAGGGCGCGGCCGTCGGCGATGACGTTACCCCAGGAGGGGTTGGGCGGGCGCACACCGGCTGAGAGGAAGCTCAGAGATGCCTCCAAGATAATGGCATCGGCGACCATGACGGTGGCGAAGACCAGCACGGGGGCGATGGTGTTACGTACGACGTGCTTGAGCAGGATATAGAAGCGGGGGGCTCCCATGACGCGCTCGGCACGCACGTAGTCTTCGTCCCAAGCGGCCAGCACTTGGGCACGGACCACGCGGGCCAGCTGCGGGGTGTAGACCACGGCGATGGTGAAGATGATGGTGCCTACTGAGTTACCCAGGGAGGCCAGCAGGACGGCTGCCAGGGCAATGCCGGGGAAGGCCATGAGCACGTCCATAACGCGCATGATTAGCTCAGAGACGAACTTGGAGCTGGTCGCTGCCAGAGCACCGAGAATACCGCCCATGATGAGGGCCAGGGCAACAGCACCCAGGCCGACCTGCAGGGAGGCGCGGGCACCGTACATGAGACGGGAGAGGATGTCACGGCCCTGGCGGTCGGTACCGAAGAGATACTCGGAGTTGGGTGCACCGATGGGTGCACCGGTGGAGGCCAGCGGGTCGTGGGGAGCCAGCCAGGGGGCAAAAATCGCGACCAGGGCGATGACAGCGAGGAAGCTGAGGGCAATTTTGGAGCCTGTGGGGAGCGCCCTGAATCGGATACCTGGCGCTGAGAGGCGTTCTGCTAGTCCGCTACGCATGGTTAGACGCTCCTGATACGGGGGTTGATGAGTAGGTAGAGCAGGTCAACGATGATGTTGACGAGCACGAAGGTGACGGCGATGGTGAGTACGACGCCCTGAACCAGGTTGATGTCGTTGCCGGTGATACCGATGAAGATGAGGTTACCCATGCCGTTGAGGGAGAAAATCATTTCGATGACCACAGCGCCGCCGAGCAGGTAGCCGATGCGCAGGCCGAGCACAGTGACCGGGGTGATGAGGGCGTTGCGCAGCACGTTCTTGGTGATGACCTCGCGGCGGGGAACGCCGTTGCCGATGGCGGTGCGCACGTAGTCCTTGTCGAGTTCTTCAACCATGGAAGTACGGACGGTGCGGGTCAGCGATGCGCTAACCGGGATGGCGAGGGCCACCGCGGGCAGGAACATGTGCGAGAGCCAGGTGCCAAAGCCGCTCCCGGGAGGGGCGGAGCCGCCGGTGGGGAACCAGCCCAGGCCCAGGGCGAAGTACTGGATCATCAGAATACCCAGCCAGAAGGAGGGGGTTGCGATGGAGGCCATAGAGAGCACGCGGATAATCTGGTCGGGCCAGCGGTCGCGGTAGAGGGCCGCAATGACGCCCAGCACCAGGGAGGCTACCGCCGCAATCAGCACGCCCAGGAAGGTCAGCTGCAAGGTGGTGGGGAAAGCGACCTTGATTTGGTCGATGACGGGCTGGGCAGGAGGGGTAGTCATGCCCAGGTCAAAGCGGATGAGCCGGGAAAGGAAGGCAAAGTACTGAACGATGAGTGGGTCGTTGAGGCCCCGTGATTCTCGGTAGGCTTCTTTGGCTTCTTCTGAGGCGCCTTCACCCAGGGCGATGGTTGCTGGGTCGCCGGGGGTGAATTGCAGGATGACGAAGACCAAGATGGTGACGCCCAGAATCATGATGGGCAGGGCGATAAGGCGCCTGCCGAGCAGTCTGAGAAAGTTTGACACGGGTCTGGCTCCCTGAAGTTTTAGGACGGGGCCGGGGCGGCTTGGGGGTGGATGGGCGCCCCGGTGAGGTTAGAGGTCTTGTGTGGGGCCCGGCACCTGCCCAGCGGTGGGCGGGCAGGTGCTGAGCGGGGTGTGAAAAGGGGGTGTGATGTGTGGAAATGGGGTTACCTTTTCACGGGTTACCGGCTGATCCAGCTGGGGGAGGCTGGACCGGTGGAACCACCTAGGCCTGAGTGGTGCCTACGTTCTGGAAGGACAGGCCGGTGGTGGGAATGGGGGCGAAATCGGTGAGGGTATCAGCCGACCAAGCGGTGGGCAGCTTGCGGTGGAAGAGGGGGTAGAGGGGGGCGTTCTCTGCCACGATGTCGAAGATGCCCTTCCAGTCGGGGCTGTCTGATGCGACGGCCTTGGCCATGGCGTCCTGCAGCTGGGTGTATTCTTCGGTGGTTGACCAGCGGAAACGCTTCTCGGGCCAGGTGGCACCGCGGTACCACCAGGAGAGCAGCAGGTCGGGGTCGTTGCCGAAGACGGAGGGGTCACCGGGGGCTAGGACGACGTCGAAGTCGCCGGTGTCAACGTAGTCGGAGTAGAGGGATGAGCTCTGGGAATCCTGCAGGTTGACCTCGATGCCGGCGTCCTTGAGGGATTCCTGTACCAGCTGGGAGCACTGCTTGACCCAGTCGTGGTCGGTGGTGCGCAGGGTGATGGAGAGGTTCTCGACCCCGGCGTCCTTGAGCAGCTGCTTGGCCTTGGACTTGTCGTAGGTGTAGACAGTGGAGGCTTCGGCGTAGTCGGGGTGCTCCTTGTGCAGGAAGGAGGTGGCTGCGGTGGCGTTACCCAGCAGACCGGTGGAGATAACCTTCTCGATGTCGATGGCGTAGAAGAGGGCCTGGCGTACTTCCTTCTTGTCGAAGGGGGCCTTGGCACAGTTGAACATCATGAAGAGCAGGCCGAAGGACTGCACCGAGTCAACGGTGATGCCGTTGGTGTTCTCCAGTACGGGGATGCTGTCGTAGGGCACGGATTCGATGGCCTGGACGCGCTGGGAGCTCATAGCGGTAACGCGAGCTGAGGACTCTACCAGGATTAGCCACTTCATGTTCTTAGCGAGAGCAGGGCGAGGGCCGTTGTAGTCGTCGAAACGCTCGAAGGCGATGTGGTCGCCCTTGGTGGCAGAGACGAACTTGTAGGGGCCGGAGCCGATGGGGTGGGCGCCGAAGGCCTCGATGTCGTCGCTTGCTGAAGCGGGCATGATGTTGACCAGGGCGATGCGGTCTGCGAAGAGGGGGAAGGGCTGGTTGAGCTTGAACTCTACGGCGGCGTCGTCTACGGCGGTGACGGTGTCGATGAAGTAGAGGAACTGGCTGAAGAGGGATTCTTCTGAGGTGTAGAGCTCGAAGGTGGAGACAACGTCTGCGGCAGTGACCGCTGCACCGTCGTGGAACTTAGCGCCCTCGCGCAGGGAGACGCGGTAGGTGGTCTCGTCAACGACCTCGGGGTCGCCGGTTGCTAGAGCGTTGTAGCGCTTGCGGGTGGCGGGGTCGAGGCTGTAGAGGCCTTCGAAGATGTGCATGTTGGCGGCGAAGGGTGCTGCGCCTGATGCCTGTGAGGGGTCGAAGGTGGTGGAGACGTCGTAGGCGATAGCGGCGGTGATGGTGCCGTCCTTGTTGGTACCTGCGGCGCTGCCGTTAGCGGACGAGTCGGTGGTGGTTGATGAATTACCGCAGGCTGCGATGGAGGCAGCGAAGGCGGTAGCTGCGCTGATACCGCCAGCAATCTTGAAGAAGCCGCGGCGTGAGGTGTCAAATTCCTTGACTCGGGTGAGCTGTGACATCGATGTCTCACTCCTTTAGGGGCTGCGCTCCGGGAAGGAGCGGGAGGTTGTCTAACTAAAATGGAGGTAGGACGTCCTACCTATATCCTGTATAGTAGTGACGGACGTCTAATTTGGTCAAGCAGAAGATGTAAGAATCAGTAGTATGAACCACCACGACTCATTCACCAGCACCCCGGCAGGAGCCGCCCTGCCCGCCTTCCCGCCCCCGGCGTCCTCACTGAGCGCGGCCCAAAAACGCCAGCAGCAGCTGCAAAACGACATCATCGCCCTCATCTTCCGGCGCCAGCTGGGCCAGGGCGACCCTCTGCCCACCGAACAAGAACTCATTGACGAGCTCGGGGTGGGCCGAAATTCCGTGCGAGAAGCCCTCAAAGTACTTGAAGCCCTTGGCATCGTTAAGGTGCGCCACGGCTTTGGCACCTTTGTGGGCGGTAACGCCCTGACCTCCATGGCGCGGGCCCTGAGTTTCCGCGGCCAGCTAGCCCTCTACCACGGCGGCCAAGAAGCCCTCGAACTGGTTGAAGTGCGTGAAGCCCTCGAAGTCGGTTTGTTACGCGCGGTCATCCCCGTCATTACCCCCGACGAGCTGGCCAATATTAAAGCCGCCTACGACGATATGGAAGCCAGCGTGCACAACGGCATCTGGCTAGCCGAATGCGACCAGCGCTTCCACGCCGCTATCTTTGAGCCCCTGGGTAACGAGCTGCTCTCCCGCATGCTCGATGTCTTCTGGCAGGTCTACAACAACATTTCCGGCGTGCTCGATACGGTAGCCCCCCTCGACGAGGGGCAAACCTGCACCCTGCTCGATGCCCACCGCAAGCTCTATGAGGCCATTCGGGACAAGGACGCGGACGCCGCCACCCGGCTTATGAGCGAACATTTTGTGGGTATTCGCGCCCGCCTCACCTCCTGGCAGGCCAACTGGCTCGCAGAAAAAGAAAGCTGAACCCGACCGTCCTTTTATGACGTTTTATGACGCCGTAACTTTTTGTTGCGGTCACACACGTGACATATGACCCAAAAAGAAGCTGCAGTGGGGAGCGATGGCGCCACAGTGTTCTAATAGAAGAGGCGTCTAGCCTGGACGCCCGAAACCACATCAGCACACAGCGCTAGAGACGGTGCCGCTGAACCGTGGCCGCACACACCACTATTTCTCAACAGAAAGATTCATAGCCGTGAAGAAATTTGTTGCCACTCTGGCTCTCGTACCCCTCGCATTCGGTCTTGCAGCCTGCGGCTCATCCTCCAGCGACGACGTCGTCAAAATCGGCGTAGTAGGCACCGACCCCTCCAACGACAAGCTCGTCGAGGTCGCAAAGGTAGAGGGGATTAACATCGAAATTGTTGAATTCTCCGACTACACCCAGCCCAATCCCGCCCTGAGCTCCGGCGAAATCGACCTCAACTGGTTCCAGCACATCGCCTACCTCTCCAACTACAACGCAGAAGCTAACGACGACCTGCAGATCGTAGGCCCCACCGTCATCTACCCCATGGCGCTGTTCTCCAACAAGCACGACTCCATCTCAGCACTGCCCCAGGGCGCTGAAATCGCAATCCCCAACGACACCGTCAACGAAGCACGCGCCCTGCTGCTGCTCGAAGCTAACGGCCTGGTCTCCTTCACCTCAGAAACCACCAGCCCCACCGTTGACGACGTCGACACCGCTGCCTCCAAGGTCACCGTCACCCCCGTCGACGCAGCCCAGACCGTGCTCGCCCTCGAATCCGTTGACGGCTCCGTCATCAACAACGACTTCCTCAAGGACGCCGGCCTGAACCCCAAGGACGCCCTGGCCCAGGACGACCCCGCTAACGAGTCAGCCCGCCCCTACGTCAACCTCTTCGTCTCCACCGCCGATAACGCCGACAACGAGACCTACAAGAAGATCGTAGAGCTCTACCACACCGAAGAAGTTCAGGCCGTGGTACAGGAAGACACCCAGGGCACCGCAGTTGAAGTCACCACCGACGTCTCCGAACTGCGCTCCACCCTGGCAACCCTCGAAGAGCAGAAGCGCAACGGCTAAAACACTAGGTGAAAGCTCACCCTTGAGCTAGCTCACGCACCCCCATAAGCGGCAGCCAACCTGCGGTAGGCTAGACACTTCGGCCCCGTCCGGTGCCCAGCTCTAGCCCCGCAGCGGTTGCCGCTTTGTGCGCCCACCCCAGCAGGTGCGTCCGCCCGCAGCCACAGCAAGCCCCCAACCGAAGAAGAAGACATGACCGAACAGCGACTACAGCCAACCGGGCCCCAGCCCATGGTCGTGCTGAACAACGTGACCAAAGAGTTCAAGGTCGGCAAAAAAACCGTCACCGCCGTCAACGGCGTAGACCTCACCATCAACAAGGGTGAAATCTTCGCCATCATCGGCTACTCAGGTGCCGGTAAATCAACCCTGGTACGCCTGATCAATGGCCTAGAAGCCATCACCTCCGGTTCACTCACCGTCGACGGTTTTGAAATCGCCGGCAAGCGCGAATCGCAGCTGCGCCAGGTACGCACCAATATCGGCATGATCTTCCAGCAGTTCAACCTCATGAACTCCCGAACCGTCGCCGGTAACGTCGAATTCCCGCTCATCGTTGCGGGCTGGGACAAAGCCAAGCGCGCCGAACGCGTCGCCGAACTGCTCGACTTCGTAGGGCTCGCTGACAAGGCCAAAAACTACCCCGACCAGCTCTCAGGCGGCCAGAAGCAGCGCGTCGGTATCGCCCGCGCCCTCGCTACTTCGCCCTCCCTGCTGCTGGCCGACGAATCCACCAGCGCCCTGGACCCCGAAACCACCGCTGAAGTGCTCGACCTGCTCAAAAAGGTCAACGCCGAGTTGGGCATCACCGTCATCGTCATTACTCACGAAATGGACGTCGTCTCAACCATCGCCGACCGCGTAGCCGTCATGGAAAACGGCTGCGTCGTCGAATCAGGCAACGTCTACGACGTCTTCTCCAACCCCCAAACCGAGGTCGCCCGCCGCTTCGTCGGAACCACCGTCAAGTCCCTACCCGTAGGCGACGAAGCCGCCGACCTCAAAGCCCGCCACAAGGGCTACCTCATCAACATCGAAATCACCGAAGGCAACAACGGCATCGGCAAGGTACTCTCCTACCTGGGCTCCCGCAACGTCTCCTTCAACATTGTGCAGGGCGGCCTCGAAACCCTGCAGGGCAAGAGCTACGGCAACCTCACCCTCGAACTGCTCGGTGACGTCACCAGCCTCGACGCCGTGGTCGCTGAGCTCAAGACCGTCACCCGCGTGCAGGAGGTACGCTAACCGTGGACTCAACCTTCGTCACCGACAAACTCATCCCCGCCCTCGGCGACACCCTCTACATGGTCTCACTGACCATGCTGGTCGCCGGTGCCTTAGGCATGATTTTCGGCTTGCTGCTCTACACCACCCGCCAGGGCAACATCCTGGCTAACCGCTTCGTCAACATCTTGCTGAACGTCGTGGTCAACGTGGTACGCCCCATTCCCTTCATCATCCTGCTCGCAGCCCTGGGCCCCCTGACCCAGATGGTGGTCGGCACGCGCCTGGGTGTCAACGCTGCAATCTTCGCCATGGTCTTCGGCGCAACCTTTGCTATCGCCCGCATTGTCGAGCAGAACATGGTCTCCATCGACCCCGGCGTCATTGAAGCGGCCCGCGCCATGGGTGCTTCAAAGATGCGTATTCTCTTCACCGTCATGATTCCCGAAGCCCTCGGCCCGCTGATCCTGGGCTACACCTTCCTGGTCATCGGTGTGGTCGACATGTCGGCTATGGCCGGTTACATCGGCGGTGGCGGCTTGGGTAAGGTCGCCCTGGTGGACGGCTACCAGCGCTTCAACGAAGTCATCACCTGGTCTGTTGTCGCCGTAATCATTGTTTTGGTGCAGCTTATCCAGCTAGTGGGTAACATGCTGGCCCGCAAGGTCATGCGCCGATAAGGTAGCTCGAAGGACGCGCGGAGAGCGGGGCTGGCAGGCTCCAAGCGCATCCTCTTTGTTTACTAGTCATACGTCAGCAGACGTTGCGCATGCCTGCCAGCCCCTTCTACCAAGTACCCCAGCTTTGGTGCAGATACCCCGGGTAAAAACGGGGGTATTTGCACAAAAACTGGGGTAACTAAGGGCCGGTTCCCCGTCGGGAGCCGGCCCTCTTTGCCTTCTAGTCGTTTTTCTTGCCGCTAATCCAGGACGAGTCGTAGAGCCCGCCCATCCCCGGCCCGTTCCCGCCCTTTCGGCCAGCGCCGCGCTCAAGCTCCTGCTCGTAGAGGTGCTCAGCAAAATCGGTGGGGCGCATGAGCCGTTCGTCATCCTCATCGTCGTGGTCGGTGAACCGCGAGAGCGCAAAGATACCGTACAGCAGGGCCGCAAAAAGCAGGAAGAAGAAGGCAAGCTCAGCCCACATAATCACGTAGTTACGGCGTAGCTCCGGGGTTGCGTTGCTGTAGATGGCGGGCACCACCAGAAAAGAAGCCACTGCCAGAATTACCGCCACGATAGTGAGGGAGTGCGGTAGCCAGTACCAGCGGCTGCGGGGCCGTTTGCCCCGCTGGCTGCCGGGGCCCGTTCGCGCCGGGCGGGCGGCATCCGCTGACTCTAACGGGGCGGATGCCTGCCCCGCCCCCTGCTCTCCGGTAAAGGCATGGGGCGGGAGGAATTCGCGGTAGTAGGCGCGTTCGTCGTCGCTGAGGTCTTCGAGGCGGCGGCCGTAGCGGGAGGGGCGTGGGTTCTTCTCGGGGTCTGTCACTGCTCGTCCTTGAGAAGTTGGCGGGTTTAGCGGTCGCGGTCGGGCAGATGCCCTACCCAGGCGTCGAGCTGGGTGAGGAAGTCGGGGTCAGTGAAGGAGCTGAACCGCCCGATACCTGCCGTCAGCAGGGGAGTGGGGGTGGC
The DNA here is from genome assembly GCF_004569295.1 of Rothia nasimurium. Taxonomy (GTDB): domain Bacteria; phylum Actinomycetota; class Actinomycetes; order Actinomycetales; family Micrococcaceae; genus Rothia; species Rothia nasimurium_B. The sequence goes on along the minus strand of NZ_SPQC01000035.1, from coordinate 17,089 downwards.
GGCCTCCGGCTCTACCTGGTAAATCAGGCAGTTGGTGCCAGCGGCGGTGGCGGCAGTCATGCCGGTGACGGAGTCTTCAATGGTGAGGGCCTGTTCGGGGGCGAATCCCAGGCGGCGGGTTGCTTCGAGGTAGATATCGGGGGCGGGCTTGCCTTCTTCGACGTCGTGGAAGGAGACCCAGGTATCCAGGTAGGGGGTGTAGCCGAAGTGGGTGAGTTTTTTGGTCAGTAGCTTGCCACCGGAGTTGGACGCCACCGCCACGGGGATTTTTGCTGAGAGCAGTTTGATGGCTTCGAGGGCGCCGTCGATTGCGGTGACGCCGCGGTCGATGATGTCGAATTCGGTGGTGGTGATGGTGGTGTAGACGCTGTCGCGGAAGGCTTCGGGCGAGCCATCGAATTCGGACGCCAGCGGAGTGAGGGCTGAGAGACGGTCGGCGAGGTCGCCGGCGGAGACGCCGACGAGGGAGGCTTCGAGCTCGGGGGTGAGGTCTACCCGGTAGCGCTTGAACATTTCGGCCTGGATTTCGCCCCAGAGGGTTTCTGAGTCGAGCAGGACGCCGTCGCAGTCGAAGACGGCGCAGGCGGGGGCAAAATGGGCGGGGGCTGAGTGAAGTTCAAACATGGTTCTATGCTCTCATACCGAATAGAAGAGAGCATACGGTGTGTCACGAGTACCTGGCACCTAGCCGTTGCAGGCTTGTGCACAGATCCGTCTGCCCGGGAGCAAACTAACACTCCCACCGCCGCACACTTGGTGGGCTGGGAGAGGATAATAGAACCCATGCCTAGCGTACTCATTCGACATGGACAGACCGACTGGAACCTCGTACACCGCCTGCAAGGCTCCAGCGACATACCCCTCAACGACACCGGCCGCGCCCAGGCGCTTGCTGCCGCCCACAACGTGCTCGAATACGCCAAGACCCAAGAGGACGCCCACCCCGGCTTCACCTGGCACGGCGTCGTCACCTCCCCCCTCTCCCGCGCCGCAGAAACCGGTGCCATCATCGCCGACGAACTGGGTCTACCCGTCCTTGGCTCCTACCCGGGCCTAGCAGAACGCTCCTTCAAAGACCTCGAAGGCGTACAGAACAACCCCGCCCTCTGGGAGACGGTAGAAAACGAAACCGCAGACATCGAGCCCCTGGCCGACTTCCTCGCCCGCGTTGAAGACGCTCTCGACCAGGTTGAGGCCGACTATCCGGGTAAGAACCTGATTATCGTGGTGCACGGCATGCTGATTTCCCGCCTGCAAACCGCCCGCACCGGCCAGAAAGTGCTGGTGCCCCACAACGGTGAGGTGGTACCCCTGGCACCTGCCCGCCGGGCGTCCTCCATCATGCTAATTCGCCACGGCCAGACCGACTGGAACAAGGCCCACCTCATGCAGGGCTCCAGCGATATTCCCCTCAACGAAACCGGCCGCGCCCAGGCCCACGAGACCGCCGCCTCCCTCAAAGCCCGGGGTTTCGAGTTCGACGTGGTGGTTTCGTCCCCGCTCTCCCGCGCCCACGAGACCGCAGAGATTATCGGTGCCACCTTCGATCTGACCGTCGACCGCACCTACGATGACCTGGTCGAACGCGGCTACGGCGAAGCTGAGGGGCTCGACATTTCAGCCGAGGCCCGCAAGGAGCCCGACGCCTACTACAGCGGAGTTGAAAGCGAACGCTCCGTCTACCTGCGCGGCATCAAGGTGCTGCGCCAGATTGCCCGCGACTACCCGGGCCAGCGCGTCATCGCCGTCTCCCACGGCTCCCTGATTCGCCGTGCCCTCTCTGCCACCCACGGCCGGGAGTTCGGCACTATCGCTAACGCTGAACCCTTCGAAGTTGACCTGCCGGGCCTTGCCCACTGGCTAGAGGTTAAGGAACCCCTGCTGGTAGGTAAGCCCTAGTGGGGCGTATCTTTCTCTGGGGCATCACCTGCCTGTATGTAGTTGCCGTCGCCTTCATCGTTCTCTGGCCCACCCACGTTGACTCCGGAGGGTCGGGCGAAACCCTAGCTCGGATACTTGCGGACGGCCACGCCCGCGGCTGGCTGCCCGGCTGGTTTGGCTACGGGCAGGTGGAATGGCTGTCGAACGTGGTCATGTTTGTACCCGGTGGCCTTCTCTTCACCTGGCTGCTGCGCCCGGCCCGCACCTGGCTCGTACCCCTGGGCGGTCTGGCCTGTACCCTGGCTATCGAAACCATCCAGCATTTCATGCCCGGGCGTACCAGCTCGCCCATGGACGTCCTCGCCAACACCCTGGGGTGTGCTATCGGTTGGGTTTTGGCACTGGCCCTAGTGAAAGTGACCGAAAAACCCAACCAAAACACCGAAATACACTCGTAACCGTGGGTTTTACATTGACGTGCCCACAGAAACCCACATAAAATCAACTGTAGATAGGGTCACCCGACCCACCTTCCAGTTGTATAAGGTGATAAACACATGTTCGCTGAAGAACGACGTGCCGAAATAGCGAAGCTTGTAGCTTCTGCACGCCGTGTCAACGGCGCAGACCTGGCTAGACGCTACGAAGTCACGATGGAAACCGTCCGCCGTGACCTAGCAGCCCTCGAAGCTGACGGTAAGCTGCGCCGTGTGCACGGCGGTGCCGTAACCGTAGAGCAGTCGACCTCTGTAGAGTCGTCTATCGCCCTACGTCAAAACATGAACACCCCCGAAAAGCAGAAAATCGCCCTGCGTGCCTACGAGTTGCTGCGCGATTCGGACGCCGGTGCGGTAGTTCTCGACGCCGGTACCACCATTGAAATCCTCGCCGACCGCATTGCTGCCGCAGATTTCTCCCTCAAGTCAGGCGCCGACCGCCTCATCATCACCCACGCCCTTCACATCGCCGTGAAACTGGCTGAAGCCGATGGCGTGGTGCTCGATATGGTGGGCGGCCAGCTGCGCAAGATGACCTGGGCCGCTGTGGGTACCCGCGCCGCTGCCCACTTCGAAACCATCCGACCCGACATCGCCTTTATCGGCGTCAACGGCCTGGACGCCGAATTTGGGCTCTCCACCCCCGGTCTAAACGAAGCCATCGTCAAGACCGCCATCGTCAAGTCAGCCCGTCGCGTGGTGCTCCTGTGCGACTCCGCCAAGTTCGGCCAGGAGTCCCTGGTGCGCTTTGCCGGGCTTGAAGACATCGATACTCTCATTACCGATAAAGCGCCCGAAGGCGACCTCGTCGCAGCGCTTGAAGAATCTAACGTAGAGGTGCTCATCGCATGATTGTTACCCTAACCGCTAACCCCAGCATGGACCGCACCGTGGAACTGAACCACGAAATCAAGCGCGGTGCCGTTCAGCGCGCCGTCGCGGCAGCGTCCGACCCCGGTGGCAAGGGCGTCAACATTGCCCGCGCCCTCAATATCTCCGGCTTCGAAACCGTAGCGGTGCTGCCCGGCGACAACGAAGACCCCGTACTGGCCAGCCTCAAAGAGGCAGAGGTGCCCTTCGTTAACATGCCTATTGGTGCTCCGATTCGCTCCAACATCACCATCGTTGAGCCTGACGGCACCACCACCAAGATCAACGCCCCCGGTGAGCCCCTGAACGACGTGGCCCAGCAGCAGCTGACCCGCCTCATGATTAAGGAAACCATCGAGGCATCCTGGCTAGTGCTGGCAGGGTCCCTGCCCGCCGGCGTCCCCTCCGACTACTACGCCGTTGTGGGTCGCTCTATCCGCGAGTCCCTGGGTGAGAAAGCCCCCCGCATCGCCGTTGATACTTCCGGTGCAGCCCTGCGCGACGCCCTGGTTGGCCTGGACGGCATGCCCAACCTCATCAAGCCTAACTCCGAAGAACTCGCTGAGTTGGTCGGCAAAATCGAGATGGCGGACGAGCTTGAAGCCAGCCCCGAATTCACCGCAGCTACGGCTAAGGAACTGGTCGACCGCGGTGTCGAAATGGTCCTTGCTACCCTCGGCGGGGGAGGAGCCGTGCTGGTGACCGCAGAAGGTGCCTGGCACGCCGTCCACGCCCCCATCAAGGTGCGCTCCACCGTGGGCGCAGGCGACTGCTCCCTGGCCGGCTTCCTGATTGCCCACGAGCAGGGCAAAACCCTGCCCGAATGTCTGGTGCAGGCGGTAGCCCACGGCTCAGCTGCAGCCTCCCTCCCCGGCACCCAGGTGCCCACCCTCGAATCGACCACGCCCGAAGCAGTCACCCTGCGCGAGCTGGCCCTCTAAACCCCAACCGAACCACATTCTCAAACCCCTAAAACACAATCCGAGGAGGAGCACATGTCTGCTCTTATCACTGCGGATCTCATCAGCCTCGATGAGAACCTCGGCGAGACCCGCTTCGATGTCATCGAGCATCTAGCTGGTGCCGTCGTAGGTGCTGGCCGCGCCACCGACTTTGAGACCCTCTACGCCGCTGCGCGTGCCCGTGAGGAAAAGACCGACACCGGCATCCCCGGTGGTATCGCTATTCCCCACTGCCGCAGTGAAGCAGTCACCGAGCCCACCCTGGCTATGGCCCGCCCCAACCCCGCCGTCGACTTCGGCGCTAAGGACGGCCCCGCCGACCTCATCTTCTTCATCGCAGCTCCTGCAGACGGCGACGAAGCCCACCTGAAGATTCTTTCTCAGATAGCTCGCTCCCTCATGAAGAAGTCCTTCACCGCTGCCCTGCGCGAAGCCAAGACCGCTGACGAGGTTGTCGTCCTTGTTGAAGAGGCCCTGGGCCTGCGCGAAAAGGCAGCTGAGGCACCTGCTGCAGACGCCGCGTCCGGCTCCGTAGCTGCTGCTGAAGCAGAAGCCCCCGCCCGCCGCAAGAAGATCGTGGCTGTGACCAACTGCCCCACCGGCATCGCCCACACCTACATGGCAGCTGACGGCCTTAAGTATGCCGCTGAAGAGCTGGGCTATGACTTCAAGGTTGAGCCCCAGGGCTCATCCGGTGGTGACAAGCTTACCCAGGCCGAGATCGACGAAGCCGATGCCATCGTCTTTGCCGTTGCCCTGCCCGTCCGCGGCCGTGAACGCTTCGTCGGTAAGCCCTACGTCGAATCCCCCGTCAAGCGCGGCATCGACGAGCCCAAGGCCATGATTGAAGAAGCCCTTGCCGAAGCTGAAAAGCCCAACGGCAAGCGCGTCGCCGCAGGTGCAGCTGACTCCTCAGAAACCGCTGAAGAAGGCGGCGGCTCCTGGGGCACCCGCATCTACAAGGCCCTGATGACCGGCGTCTCCTACATGATTCCCTTCGTGGCAGCAGGCGGCATCATCCTGGCTATTGGCTTCATGCTCGAAGCCATCACCATGCCCAACCTGGGTGACGTAGACACCGAAGTTATCCTCTCCGGCGCCTCCCTCACCAACCTGGGCGACACCCCGCTCTCCCTCTACCTGGGTGCTGCCCTGCACACTATCGGTGCCTTTGGCCTGGGAGCTATGGTCCCGATCCTGGCAGCCTACATTGCCTACGGCCTGGCCCAGCGCCCCGGCATCGCCCCCGGCTTCATCGCCGGTTCTGTTGCCGTTATGGTGGGTGGCGGCTTCCTCGGCGGTATCGTCGCCGGTCTGCTCGCAGGTCTCTGCGCCTACTGGCTCTCCCTGCTCAAGCTGCCCCGCTGGCTCGCCTCCATGATGCCCGTGGTCATCACCCCGCTGGTAGCCACCCTCTTCGCCGGTGGCCTCATGTTCTTCCTGCTCGGCGGCCCCCTCGCCTGGGTGACCACCTCTCTTGAGAACTGGCTCAACTCCATGACCGGTGCCTCAGCCATTCTGCTGGGCATCATCCTGGGCGCCATGATGGGCTTCGACCTCGGCGGCCCCGTCAACAAGGCAGCCTACCTCTTCGCCACCGCAGGCCTCTCCGCCGGTACCCTGGCCTCCCAGCAGGTCATGGCAGCCGTCATCATCTCAGGTATGGTGCCCCCGCTGGCTATGGCCCTGGCCACCGCCGTCCGCCCCAAGCTCTTTAGCGCCCCCGAACGCGAAAACGGCAAGGCAGCCTGGCTACTGGGTGCCTCCTTCATCTCCGAAGGTGCCATTCCCTTCGCCACCGCCGACCCCCTGCGCGTCATCCCCTCATCCGTCGTCGGCGCAGCCGTCGCCGGTGCTATCTCCATGGGCGCAGGCGTCGCCTCACCCGCTCCCCACGGCGGTGTCTGGATTATAGCCCTGGTCGAGAACCCCCTCATGTTCCTTGTGGCCGCCATCGCAGGTACCGTAGTGGGAGCTCTCATGTATATTGTTCTCAAGTCACTTGCAGGTCGTAAGGCCGAGGCAACCGCCTAAATCACTTCAACCTCTTAGAAGGAAAACACTATGACTACCTACAAGGGTGTCGGCGTCTACGCCGGCCGCGTTATCGGCAAAGTCCTTCAGATGCCCGAGCCCATCAAGGCTCCCTCATCATCACTGAAGCTCTCAGCCGACGAAACCCCCGAGCAGGCCGCCGAGCGTATCAAGGCTGCAGCCGAAACCGTCAAGAACGGTCTGCTGGAGCGCGCCGAGCACGCTAGCCGCGATGGCAAGGCCGTGCTCAAGTCCACCTCCCAGATGGCAACCGACCGCGCCCTGCTCAAGAGCGCTATCAAGATCGTTGAAAAGCAGGGCAAGGCCCCCGAACTGGCAGTCTGGGAAGCCGCATCAGCCTTCGCCGACCAGATGGCAGCCCTCGGCGGCTACATGGCCGAGCGCGTCACCGATATTCACGACGTCCGCGCCCGCATCGTTGCCGAACTGACCGGCCAGCAAGCCCCCGGCATCCCCGTCTCAGCTGACCCCTTCATCCTGGCAGCTATCGACCTGGCCCCGGCAGACACCGCCACCCTGGACCCCAAGCAGGTCATCGCCCTCATCACCTCCGACGGCGGCCCCCAGGCCCACACCGCGATTCTTGCTCGCGGTCTCGGCCTGCCCGCTATCGTTGCCGCCAAGGGCGTCACCGACATCGAAAACGGCACCGAAGTCTACGTTGACTCCAACGAAGGCACCGTCAACACCGAGGTCACCGACGAGCACCGCGACCTGGCCGAAAAGTACGCCAACCGCAAGGAACTGCCCGACTTCGACGGCACCGGCGCTATGGCAGACGGCACCCTCGTGCCCCTCTACGCCAACGTCGGTGACGGCAAGAGCGCAGAAAAGGCAGCCGGCCTCAAGGCCGAAGGCGTGGGCCTGCTCCGCACCGAATTCGGCTTCTTGGGTCACGACGCTGAACCCTCAGTAGAAACCCAGACCGCCAGCTACAAGGCCGTCTTCGACGCCTTCCCCGGCCAGCACATCGTCGTCCGCACCCTCGACGCAGGCGCCGACAAGCCCCTGCCCTTCCTCAACGTCAAGGAAGAAGAGAACCCCGCCCTCGGCGTCCGCGGCTACCGCACCGACTGGACCGTGCCCGGCGTCCTCGAACGCCAGCTCGAAGCCATCAAGGCAGCAGCCGACGGCTCCGACGCCGACATCTGGGTCATGGCCCCCATGATCTCAACCACCTCAGAGGCCCGCCGCTTCAAGGAAATGGTTGATGAAGTAGGCCTGGCAACCCGCGGCGTCATGGTCGAAACCCCCGCAGCAGCCGTCAACGCTGAAGCGATTCTCGGTGAAGTCGACTTCGTCTCCATCGGCACCAACGACCTCACCCAGTACACCATGGCAGCAGACCGCCTGCTCGGCGACCTGGCCCACCTCAACAACCCCTGGCAGCCCGCCGTCCTTAAGATGATCAAGCTGACCGTCGAAGGCGCCAAGCGAGCATCAGCCAAGGCTGGCGTCAAGAAGTACGTCTCCGTCTGTGGTGAAGCAGCAGCCGACCCCGCACTGGCTGTCGTCCTCGTCGGCCTGGGCGTTGACACCCTCTCCATGAATGCTGGTGCTATGGCAGCTGTCTCCGCCGTGCTCAAGTCGGTCACCCCCGAAAAGGCACAGCAGATCGCCAACGACGCCCTCGACCAGATCTCCTCAGTAGAAGCTAAGGAAGCAGCGCGCAAGCACCTGCCGATTCTGGACGAGCTCGGCCTCTAAGCTAAGAGCCCACTCCTGAATAAATCACACCAAAATAAGCGGTTAACGCGAGCGAAACATACGCACCCTGATTTAGACTCAGTAGTGGACAACAAATCCGCACCCCCTTTGTAAGGAGAACCCCATGGCAGAACGTATTGCCACCATCGCAAGCCGTGTTGGCCTGCACGCCCGCCCCGCAGCGATCTTCGCTGAAGCAGCAGGCGACCTCCCCGTTGAAGTCACCATCGCAGCTGAAGGCGAGCCCGCAGACGAGGCAATGGACGCAGCATCCATCCTCTCCCTGATGTCACTCGGCGCTAAGCACGGCGACAAGGTCGTTCTGCGCGCAGAGGGCGAAGGCGCTGAAGAAGCACTCGACACCCTGGTCAAGATCCTCGAGACCGACCACGACGCCGAATAATACGGTTTAGTCGAGCAATCTCAGCCTAACGGTTTGATAGTGAAGCCCCCGCTTATCGCAAGCGGGGGCTTTGCTGTACCCGGGTAAGGGGTGATAGAGCAGGTACCCAGCTACACCAGACGAAACTCACGGCCCCCGCAGGGTGCATAGCCCGCCCAGTCTCGATAGACTGGGAAGCTGAAACCTTTCCCGCGCCCACTCACGCACCGAAAAGAAAAAGAGGGACCTTGCGACAGTTCACAGCCCGCTTCGCTACCGACGCCGAAATCGCCTCCTGGGATGACCACGTCATCGCCAGCCCCGGTGGCGGCAACCTGCTGCAGTCAGCGTCCTTCGCCTCCGTCAAAGCCAAGCACGGCTGGAAGCCTCTCTACCTGGTCTACGAAGGCACCACCGTCCTTGACGGCGCAGAGGCCCCCTTTGCCAGCTACAACCTGGTACTCGAAAAGTCCGTACCTGCCCTCGGCAAAATCTGGTACATGATCAAGGGTCCCGGCGTGAACTCTGTTGAAGAGATCCCCGCGATTCTCGATGCCAACAAGGACTTCATCAAGCGCGAGAAGTTGGGTGTCTTCGCGGTCAAGATTGAGCCCGATATCATCGCGGACGACTCCATCAATGCCTTTATGGCCAAGACTGGCCTGGTCAAGAGCTGGAACATCCAGCCCAACGACTCCACCGCCATTCTCGATACCGACAAGAGCGAAGAAGACGTACTCAAGTCCCTCTCCTCCCGCGGACGCAACGCCGTGCGCCGTTCGCTGCGTGAGGGCTGCGAGGTTGAGCGGGTGCCTCTGACCGAAGAGAACATGAAGAAGATGTACGCTCTCATGGACACCGTGGGTCAGGGCAACGCCAACGTCCACCTGCGCTCCTACGACTACTACCGCGACTTTTGGACCACCTTTGAGCAGGCCGGCCAGGGCCGTCTCTACTTCACGTACGAGGACGGCGAGCCCTCCGTAGGTGCCTACGTGATCCGTTACGGCGAGAAGGGCACCTACAAGGACGGCGGCTCCAAGCCCCGCCGCAAGCAGTACGGCGACTCCCACCAGGTGCAGTGGACCGCCCTGACCGACCTGATGAAGGAATTCGAGATTAAGAGCTACGATTTCTGCGGCACCCCGCCCAAGAGCGAGCTCAAGAATAAGGACCACCACCACTACGGCCTGGGTCTCTTCAAGACCTCCTTCACCAAGGACGTCATCGACTACGTTGGCGTCTGGGACCAGGTTCTTTCACCGGTCAAGTACAAGGCCTGGAACCAGGCTGTTGAGAAGGTCATGCGCCAGCTCTGGGTTCGTAAGACCGGCCAGCCCTTCTACTAAACCGACCCCGGTTCATACTGGGCGCAGCGGGCGCTGTGCCTGAACAACTTTCACCGTAAGAGGCGGAAGGAGTAATCCCTTTGACCCCCAGCAAGACTCCCCTGCAACAAAAGGCTTACCCTTCCGCCTCTGCCTTTGATATGGCCCCCACCGAGGAGGGCACGGGGGCCGGGGCCTTTGGGCAGACGGCTCTGCTACCGCGCGCGGTACCGGGCGAAAGCCCGGCGTCTGGGCAGAGGAGTGCCGGGCAGCCGCTACCGGGTACGGACGCCGGTGGGCAGGACGTCCCCGCCCCTTCGTCTGCGTTAACCTGGGGGGCCCTGCCGGTTGTGTCGCTTGATGAGGTGCGGGACCCGCAGCTGCGTAACCGCCTGGCCCATCTGGGGCAGACGGAGCCTGCCAGTGCTTTTGATACTCCCGCAGAAACTATAGGGCCTGCGGTGAGCGGGGCCGCTGATGCACCGGCGTCCGCTTTTGATTTAGCGGCCCCCACCAGTTACAAGGTGCCCTCTGCCTTCGGCCCGGCCACTGACCTGAGCCTGCAGACGGCTGAACCTGACGAAGAGACCAGCCCGGTCACAGCGGGCACCCCCGCCGTGGATGAGGTTACCGGCCTGCAACAGGCCTCCTACCCCTCAGCGGCTGGGCCCCACACCGTTGCACTGCCCGCGTCGCCCCGTCGTCCTGCTGCTAAACGCCCCTCGCGGGTGCGCTCCTCCCTCAAGTCTTTTGTGAGCACCGACCAGTCGCTCACCAAACCCATGCGCGGCATTGCCCGCCTGGCCCAGCGTCCTTTCAATATCGCCGCCGCCCACCGCGCCGAATATGTGCGAGAGAAAGAAGAGGCCCGCGAGGTTCTCAACTTCTCCCTGCGTCTGGCTGAGACCATGTTCCACTACGGGGCAGATACCGTCGATGTGGACTCGGCGATTGTGGCTGTGTGTGCAGCATACGGGCTGGATGATGTAGAAATTGATATCACCAACCAGTCGGTGATTATCAACTACGTCTCCGATATTGATGAGGTCGATGACCGTACCCGGGCTATTAACCTGAGCGAACCCGAAGACTCAGTACCCGGCAAAGAACGCTTTAGTCACACGGTTATGCGCGTGGTACGCTCCTGGTCAGAGAACTACGCCGCCCTGGACGACATCTATAAGCTCATTAACGACATCACCGCTGGCGGCCTACCCCGCCACCGGGCCGAGCGTCGCCTGCACACAATTAATACCGCTAAAAAGCCCTACTCACCTATGGTCATTATGCTGGCCAACATCGTGGCGGCTTTCTCCCTGGTCCTGGCCCTGGGCGGGTCCCTGGCGGCGGGAGCTGTAGGCGGTATCGTCTTCCTGGCGATTCACTTCGTTAACAGCCTGATTTCTAAGCTCAAGATGCCCGGCTTCTTTAACATGGCAGCGGGTGCCGGTGTGGTTACCTTCGCCGCTATTTATATATCGGATGAGGCATCTATCTTCTCTCAGGTGGGCTTTCACGTCTCAGCGCCCCACATTGTGGCGGCCGGGCTCATCATGCTCCTACCTACTGCTCGGCTGGTCTCGACTGTGCAGGACGCCCTCAACGGCTTCCCACTCACAGCGGCGGGTAAGTTCGTCTCAACCGGTATGTCCTTCCTGGGTATCGTGGTGGGGCTGGCCTCGGCGGTAGCGGTGCTGTCGGTACTGGGCGTGAGCGAACTCGATATCACTGAAACCCGATTTGTGGGGGCAGGGCTGGGTATCAGCTACACCTTCTTCATGCTGGCCTCTTTAGCCTTTGCCGTGACTACCCACGCCCGCTGGCGAACCCTGCTGTGGATCTTGCTGATTTCAACCTGCGGCTTCTGGGTCTACCATGGCTACACCCTTATGTTTGGTGCCGGTGCGGGGCGGGCCAATACAGCTTTTGCCGCTCTAGTGATTGGCCTGATGAGCACCTTCCTGGCCTATCGCCTGCATGCCCCGGCCTCTATTTTCTACGTTCCGGCCCTGACCTTCCTGCTCCCCGGTCTCTCGGTCTTCCGCGGCCTCTACCTGTTTACGGTCGAAGCTAATTCCGATGCCGGTGTGCCCGGTATGGTAGCGGCTATCGCCATTATTCTTTCCATGGCCTCTGGAGTAGTGCTGGGGAGCTACCTCATGCAGTACATCATCCAGCGCTATCTGAGCCCCGCTCTTGAGGGCGGCGAGCAGAAAGAAAAGCGTGACCGCTAACGGGGGCTTTCGTTCTTTTGCCCAGCCCCAGCAAGTCCTGACCGTCCCTATTCGTGGCCTTGCCCGTGTGGCCCAGCGCCAGGTGGCGCAGGTGGCCTTAGCCCGCTACCGGCAGCGGGTTCGGCAGAAGAAAGAAACCCACGAGATTCGGCTTTTGCCCTGCGCCTGGCCGAGACCATGTTCCATTACGGGGCTGACGCTGCGGACGTAGATGCCGCTGTCATGACTGTATGCGCTATGTACGGTATTCACGATGTAGAGGTTGATATCACCTACCAGTCCAGCGTGATTAACTATGTCTCTGAATTTGATGAGGTGGCGGAGCGCGGGCAGCTGTCCGAAGCTGGTGGGCTGGGTGTTGAAAAGCTGGGGCTAACCCTGGTGCGGGTGGTGCGGTCAACCTCTGAGAATTACCTGGCCCTGCACCAGCTCTACCGCCTGGTACACGATATTGCCCAGGGGAGTGTGAGTCGGGGCCGGGCCGAGCGCCGTCTGGCTCAGGTCAATGCGCAGAAGAAGCCCTATTCCCCGGCTGTTTTGCTGGCTTGGAACCTGTTGATGGCCGGGGCTTACCCTGGGCGTGGGAGGCTCCTGGCGGGCCGCTGTGACTTCTCTGGCGGTGTTTACCGTGGTGAACTTTGTGCTGGTGTGGGCGGGGCGGTTGAAGCTACCCAGCTACTTCATGATGGCCCTGGGCGCTGCAACGATGATGATATGACAGGGCGTTTACGGTCGAGGAGCTCGCGGAACCTGGCGTGACCTAGCTATATGCCCCTATGGCTATGTTCTAGTAGGGGAGTGCCCAGTCCACGGGCTGCGCCCCCTGCTGCACCAGGAGCTCATTGACCCGGCTAAAGGGCCGCGAACCGAAGAAGCCCCGCGAGGCCGATAGCGGTGACGGATGGGGCGACTCAACACAGGGGTAGCCGCCGAGCAAGGGCCTGCATTTGCGGGCGTCCGCACCCCAGAGTAGCCCCACCAGGGGCGTGCCCCGCTGCGCCAGCGCCTCGATGGCGGCGGTCGTGACCTGCTCCCAGCCCAGATTGCGGTGCGACCCTGCCTGGCCTGCCCCTACCGAAAGCACCCGGTTCATGAGCATAACCCCCTGGGCGCTCCACGCCGTAAGATCCCCGTGGGGTGGGGGCACCAGCCCGGTGTCGGACTGGAGCTCCTTATAAATGTTCTGTAGCGATCGGGGAATGGGGCGAACCTCGGGGCGCACCGAAAAACTCAGCCCCATCGCGTGGCCGGGAGTGGGGTAGGGGTCCTGGCCAATCACTAGCACCTTGACCTCGCTCATGGGGTAGGTGAAAGCGCGGAAAATATTGGCCCCCGGGGGTAGAGTTGCCCGCCCGGCCGCGTGCTCTGCCCGCAGAAAGTTACCCATGGCTCGAATCTGGGGTTCCACCGGGGCGAGGGCTTGGGCCCAGTCCGGGGCCATAATCTCATACAGGGGGCGGGCAGGCACGGTACTCCTTGGGCGTCGGTGCGGTATTCTCCCTACTAAGACTAGACCACCGAAAGTGAAGAGATGAGCAGCGAGACCACCGAGCCCGAAGAGGGCCTCACCGAGAACGAAGCGGCAATTCTCAATCTTGAGAAAAAACGCTTCAAGTACCAGGGCAGTAAAGAACAGGCTATTACCCGCACCCTGGGGCTTACCCCGGTGGCCTACTACCAGCAGCTCAACGCCCTCATCGACAATCCCAGAGCAATTGCTGCCGAACCTGTGCTCACCCGCCGCCTACGCCTCAAGCGCGATGCTTTGACTTAAGCCTCTTGGCTGGCAGCGAGCGTGAGCCCGCTTCACCGGCACCTAGCGTGTACCCTAGTAACTAAAAGCCCGCCACCGCGCACGATCATGAGGACGCCCGTGAACAGCTACCCCCGCGATGAGTTCGACGATATCGACGAAAACACCTCCCGCCGAGGCGCCTATCGCGGTGCCCCTGTTGATAACGCAACCTCCCGCGCAGGGCTGCTGGCAATTATTATCAGCGGCGTGCTGGCCCTTATTGTAGGTGGCACCATGTACGTGATTTCTCCGCGTACCGCTGCCCCCGAGGCATCCGGAACCAGTAGCGCCACCGCTACCGCATCGGCAAGCCCGAGCACTGAAGCTACTCCCACCACTAACCCCTCCAGTGTGACCGTTGAGGTCTACAACTCCAGCGCCCCGACCGGTGCTGCCGCCCAGGCCACCGCAGCCCTCGAAGCAGCCGGCTACACCGTTACCTCCACCGCTAACTGGGCGGGAGCCTACACCGCTGAATCTATGGTCTACTTCGCTACCGGGGTCTCCTCAGAAGCTAACGAAATAGCTGACACCCTGGGTCTGCCCACCATCGCCCAGGACTACCAGGCTGAGACCGCCCTTGTCTACGTGGTTCTGGGGGTCGACTTCGACCCCACCAGCCTAGCCGGGGCGTCCTCATCCGCTACGGACTCTGCCACCAGCGGTACCGGGGCCGCCGATTCTCCCTCTACCGCCTCCACACCTACCTCAGTAGAGCGCTACAGCTACGACCCGGCTACCGCTACCTTCTACCTGGACCCCACCGGTAACTACATCTACGACTCGGCAACCGGCACCTACCAGCTAGGCTAGGGCCATTAGCTCACGCTCAGCGGACGTCCGCCCACCGCTGACCTGCCCGCCACCTCTTGTGCGCTGTGGGCGATTAAGGGTCGGCTGTGGGAGCAATAGGTTTGCGCCCCTAGAGCTCAAGTGCCAAGATTGGTATTAGCACTCAGAGGCTTCGACTGCTAAATCATGTGCTAGGTTTAGCCGCCGAACCGCTCTTGAGTAAGACACCTGAAGCGATGCTCTGGTGAGGCGCACCCACCTGCCCCATGGCAGCACAAGCCGGGCTGCGCCGTCCGTCGCGGGCACCGAAGAATCGCGCTCATCCCGAATGTTCCAGAAGGAGCGAAAGCCATATGGCAAAGCTGATTGCTTTTGATGAAGAGGCACGCCGCGGTCTTGAAAAGGGTCTAAACACCCTGGCAGACGCAGTGAAGGTAACCCTCGGCCCCCGCGGTCGCAACGTTGTACTGGAGAAGGCCTGGGGCGCACCCACCATCACCAACGACGGTGTTTCCATCGCCAAGGAAATTGAACTCGAAGACCCCTACGAAAAAATCGGCGCAGAGCTGGTCAAGGAAGTCGCCAAGAAGACCGACGACATCGCCGGTGACGGTACCACCACCGCAACCGTCCTGGCTCAGGCTCTCGTCCGCGAAGGCCTGCGCAACGTCGCCGCTGGTGCCGACCCCCTCTCCCTCAAGCGCGGCATCGAAAAGGCTGTAGAAGCCGTCACCGCCGAACTGCTGGAGTCAGCTAAGGAAGTTGAAACCGAAGAAGAGATTGCTGCAACCGCATCTATCTCAGCCGGCGACCCCGAAATCGGTAAGCTGATTGCCCAGGCCATGGAAAAGGTCGGCAAGGAAGGGGTCATCACCGTCGAGGAGTCCAACACCTTCGGCCTGACCCTGGAACTGACCGAGGGTATGCGCTTCGACAAGGGCTTCCTCTCCGGCTACTTCGTCACCGACGCAGACCGCCAGGAAGCTGTTCTTGAAGACCCCTACATCCTGATCGTTAGCTCCAAGATCTCTAACGTCAAGGACCTCGTCCCCGTCCTCGAAAAGGTTATGCAGTCCGGCAAGCCCCTGCTGATTGTCGCTGAGGACGTCGAAGGCGAAGCCCTGGCCCTGCTGGTGCTCAACAAGATGCGCGGTTCCATCAAGTCCGTAGCTGTTAAGGCTCCCGGCTTCGGCGACCGCCGTAAGGCTCAGCTGGCCGACATCGCTATTCTCACCGGCGGCCAGGTCATCACCGAAGAGGTCGGCCTCTCCCTCGACACCGCAACCATCGACCTGCTGGGCCAGGCCCGCAAGGTTGTTGTGACCAAGGACGAGACCACCATCATCGAGGGCGCCGGCGATGCCGACGCTATCGAGGGTCGCGTAGCCCAGATCCGTGGCGAAATCGCTAACTCCGATTCCGACTACGACCGCGAGAAGCTGCAGGAGCGCCTGGCCAAGCTGGCTGGCGGCGTCGCAGTTCTCAAGGCAGGTGCCGCCACCGAGGTTGAACTCAAGGAACGCAAGCACCGCATCGAGGACGCCGTCCGCAACGCTAAGGCAGCCGTTGAAGAGGGCATTGTCCCCGGCGGCGGCGTAGCCCTGATTCAGGCCGGCGTTAAGGCCTTTGAGAAGCTGGAACTTTCCGGCGACGAAGCAACCGGTGCCAACATCGTCCGCGTCGCTATCGATGCTCCCCTCAAGCAGATCGCCTTCAACGCTGGCCTGGAGCCTGGCGTCGTTGTCGACAAGGTCCGCAACCTGCCCGCAGGTACCGGCCTGAACGCTGCAACCGGTGAGTACGAAGACCTCATGGCAGCAGGCATCAACGACCCCGTGAAGGTAACCCGCTCTGCCCTGCAGAACGCTGCCTCCATCGCCGGTCTCTTCCTGACCACCGAGGCCGTCGTTGCAGACAAGCCCGAACCCGCAGCAGCAGCTGCCGCCCCCGACATGGGTGGCATGGGCGGCATGATGTAATCACGCCCACCTGAGAAAACCGGCTCCTTTCGGTTTCTCACGTGCTGTAAGCTCCGCCGCCTCTTGCCCTGGCAAGGAGCGGCGGAGCTTTTTCGCACCCCTCTGAAAATATGACTAAAAATTTTAGATAATAGTATTGCGCTTCACACCAATCTGTGGGTATGCTTTAAATCACTAAAGAGGTCTTCTCTTACTTTTATTCATCAGTATCAAAGGCGAAACTGAAAGGTGTGAAGCATATGGTTACCATTGTCGATCTTGTTCTCTACGCAATCATCGTGGGGCTCCTGGCAATGTTGCTTGTTACCTACGCATCTGACGGCTGGACCAAGCTCGAGAAGAAGAGCGCTGAGGCTCTCCATCGCGATCTTGCATTTGGTGCAGGTGGCTAAGAGTCAATAGTGATTGTGTTTTCTTGGAACCGGCGTCTCGGCAACGAGGCGCCGGTTTCTCTTTGCCAGAAGCCCCGCCTATACGCCCTGAACTGCTCCCCATAAGTTGGACTACTAAAAAACAGTCACCAACTAATGGGGAGCATCTCCTATGCGAGCACGAAGCTCACTCACCCAACACCAACGAGAACAACTCATCCACCTCTTCCAACAAG
>NZ_SPQC01000034.1 GCF_004569295.1 Rothia nasimurium | reverse complement strand
TTGTTGGAAGAGGTGGATGAGTTGTTCTCGTTGGTGTTGGGTGAGTGAGCTTCGTGCTCGCATAGGAGATGCTCCCCATTAGTTGGTGACTGTTTTTTAGTAGTCCAACTTATGGGGAGCAGTTCACGCTGGTTTGAGGGGGCTTTTTCTGCGCCCACGGCTGCCCAAGCAGGGGCGTGGGAGGCGATTTCGGCGGGCCACCATGCTCTGATTGTGGCTCCGACCGGGTCGGGTAAGACCCTTTCGGCCTTTCTGTGGGCCCTTGACCGCCTGCATTTTGAGAACCACGGGGGCGAGGGGCTCAGTGCCGGTAGTGGTGAGGGGGCGGACGCCGGTGGCGGGCAGGCGCAGCAGGCTGGGGGCGGGCGCACCCGCGTCCTCTATATTTCCCCCCTCAAAGCCCTGGGTGTGGATGTTGAGCGTAACCTGCGCGCTCCCCTGATCGGTATTGCCCAGACTGCCCGGCAGCTGGGGGTAGAGCCTCCGCAGGTGCGGGTGGGTGTGCGCAGCGGTGATACCCCGGCTAAGGAACGCCGCCAGCTGATTTCTAATCCGCCGGATATCCTCATCACCACTCCTGAATCCCTCTTTTTGATGCTGACCTCTAAGGCTCGCTCGACCCTGACCGGGGTGCATACGGTCATTATCGATGAGGTGCACGCGGTTGCCGGTACCAAGCGTGGCGCCCACCTGGCGGTGACCCTTGAACGCCTGGACCAGATTCTTGAGACCCCGGCCCAGCGCGTGGGCCTGTCGGCGACCGTGGAGCCGGTTGAAACCGTCGCCCGCTTTTTGGGTGGTAGTGTGCCGGTGCAGATTGTGCGCCCGCCCTCGGCCAAGGAGTGGGAGCTGACCCTTTCGGTGCCGGTGCCCGATATGACGGCCCTGGGCGGCCCCAATGCCTACGGGGAGGGGGATAACTCCTTCAACCAGGGCAGTAGCCCCCGGCCGACCCCAGCGCCTGCCGGGTCGGGTGCCTACCTGGATAAGCTCACCGAGCGTACCCGCTCCCGAATTCGCTCCCTGGATGCCACCGAGTTCGAGGACCGCGCTTTCGACGACGGGGCCGTGCAGGCCGATACCCTGGCGGACGCTGGCACCCGGCCGGAAGTCTCTGTGCGGCTGGCGGAGTCCCTGCCTCAGGGGGTAACGGTGGCTGAGGCCCTGGGTATCCGCCCGGTGGCGGGCCCTGCCCTGGGCTCCCAGCCTAATGAGCCCTCATCTGACTACTTTGACCAGCCCCTGCCTGCGCGCACACCCGGTAGTCGGGTGGGCGGTGAGCAGGCAGGCACTGCGCAGGTAAGCACTGTGCAGGCAAGTGCCGAGCAGGCTCTGTGGGACGCTGTGGGTGTTTTCCCCGGTGAGGAAACAGCGCCCTCCCCCCAGGTACAAACGCAAACCCAGCCTGCCCTCACCATCGAGGAGGTGCAGGTGGCTCCGTCCGCCCCGGGCGGGAGCACCGGGGGCGAAACAACCCCGAACCTCAACGGCTACCAGGCCTCCATCTGGCCGCACGTGGAAGAGCGCATTGTGGACCTGGTAGAGGCTAACCGCTCCACCATTGTCTTTGCTAACTCGCGCGGGCTGGCTGAGAAGTTAACGGCCCGCCTCAACGAGATTTACTTGGGCCGTCTAGAGGCCCGCGGAGAGCTGGGTGAGGTGACCGCGAGCGCCTCCACCGGTGCCCGCACCTATGCTTCCACCGGCGGGGAGCCGAAGGCCCTGGCCGATGTACTGGCTGAGGCCCTGGCCAAGGACACCCCCGCCCGGCTGGAAGCCGACGATGAGCGCCTGCCGGGGGCGGGAGCGTCCTTACCCCTTTCAACCCAGCCCCCTGCCCAGGTGATGGGGGGCTCGGCGACGGCTGCCGGGGCGCCGCCGGTGCTGGCAAGGGCCCACCACGGGTCGGTGTCGAAGGATCAGCGCACCCTGATTGAGGAGGCTCTGAAGTCGGGCCAGTTGCGGTGCGTGGTGGCCACCAGTTCCCTGGAACTGGGTATTGATATGGGCCATGTGGACCTGGTGATTCAGGTGGAGGCCCCGCACTCGGTGGCCTCTGGCCTGCAGCGGGTGGGGCGCGCCGGACACCAGGTGGGAGAGGTGTCGCGCGGCTACCTCTACCCCAAGCACCGGGGCGACCTGCTGAACGCCACAGTGACCGTGCAGCGTATGCTGGCCGGGCAGATTGAGCTCCTGGACATTCCCGCTAATCCCCTGGATATTTTGGCCCAGCAGACCGTAGCCGCCTGTGCCCTAGGCCCGATTAGCGTGGAGACCTGGTTTGAGGCCCTGCGGGCAACAGCTCCCTTTGCTACCCTGCCCCGGGCGGCCTTTGAGGCGACCCTGGATCTGCTGGCCGGTAAGTACCCCTCGGACGAGTTTGCCGAGCTGCGCCCCCGCATTGTCTGGGACCGGGACTCCGGGACGATTGAGGGCCGCCCCGGGGCCCAGCGCCTGGCGGTGACCTCCGGCGGCACGATTCCTGACCGCGGTCTCTTCCCGGTCTTCATTGCCGGGGCTGAGGATTCCAAGGCACCCAAGCGGGTGGGTGAGCTGGATGAGGAGATGGTCTATGAGTCCCGGGCCGAGGACGTCATTGCCCTGGGTGCCTCGTCCTGGCGGATTGAGGATATCTCCCACGACCGGGTGACGGTGACCCCTGCCCCGGGTATCCCCGGGCGCCTGCCCTTCTGGCACGGGGATTCACCGGGGCGTCCTGTCGATTTGGGGCGGGCTCTGGGGGCCTTTACCCGCGAGCTGGCGCTTGAGAACAGTAAGGACGCCGGTGCCGCCCACGCCCGCCTGCGCGGCCTTGGTCTGGATCAGTGGGCCGCCGATAACCTGCTGGCCTACGTGGCGGAGCAGGCAGAGGCGACCGACCAGGTGCCTAGCGAGAAGCACCTGCTGGTTGAGCGCTTCCGCGATGAGCTGGGGGATTGGCGTCTGATTCTGCACTCCCCCTTAGGCATGCCGGTGCACTCCCCCTGGGCCCTGGCCGTCGGCGCACGGGCCGAGGAACGCTACGGGGTCAATGCCTCAGCTATGGCCGCTGATGACGGCATCGTGCTGCGCGTCCCTGCTATGGAGGCCGAACCGCCCGGGGCTGACCTCTTCATCTTTGACCCGGCCGAGCTCGAAGACATCGTGACTGAGCGGGTGGGTAACTCTGCCCTCTTTGCCTCCCGCTTCCGCGAGAACGCCGCCCGCGCCCTGCTGCTGCCCCGCAAGGACCCGGGCCGCCGCACTCCCCTGTGGCAGCAGCGCCAGCGCTCCGCCCAGCTACTGGATGTGGCCCGTAAGTACCCCACCTTCCCCCTGCTGCTGGAGACCGCCCGCGAGTGCCTGCAGGACGTCTACGATCTGCCAGCCCTGACCGCCCTACACAAGGATCTCGAGGCCAAAAAGGTGCGGATCAGCGAGGTGGAAACCGAAACGCCCTCCCCCTTTGCCCGCACCCTGCTCTTTGGCTATGTGGCCCAGTTCCTCTACGATGGGGATTCCCCCCTGGCCGAGCGCCGAGCCGCTGCCCTGGCCCTAGACCCAGCCCTGCTAGCTGAACTACTCGGCAAGGACGAGCTGCGCGAGCTACTCGATGTTGAGGTCATCCGTTCCACCGAGGCCCGCCTGCAGCGCACCACTGCGGGCTACCGTCTGCGCGGGGTTGAGGGAGCCGCCGACCTGCTGCGTCTGCTCGGCCCCCTCACCGCTGCCGAGGCTGCCCAGCGTCTGCGGGTGCTCCTGGACCAGAGCGCCGGTAAGGACGCGGGGGCAGGCTCCGGGCAGGACGCCAGCACCCCGGCTCCCGACACCGAGGCAGGTCAGCCGGGTGAGCGCGTCCTGACTGAAGCTGAAGCCATCGACCATCTTGAGGCTCTGGTGAAAGCCGGGCGGGCCCTGCGCTTCCGCCTGCACGGGCGGGAACTCTACGCCGCCATTGAGGACGCCGCCCGCCTGCGCGATGCCCTGGGCGTGCCCCTGCCCATCGGGGTCCCCCTGGCCTTCCTGGAACTGGTCGAAGCTCCCCTGGTTGACCTGGTCGCCCGCTACGCCCGAACCCACGCCCCCTTTACCGCTGCCCAGGCAGCTGCCGCTCTCTCCCTGGGGGTCTCGGTGGTCGATACTGCCCTGCGTACCCTGGCGACAGACCGGCGGGTGATTTCCGGTGAGTTCCTGCCCGAAGAGCTCCGCGCCGAGCTAGCTGCAACCCGCACCGGCTCCACCGACCCCGCCTACCTGGCCGGAACCGAATGGGTGGATGCCTCTGTCCTACGTACCCTCCGCTCCCGATCCATGGCAGCCCTGCGCGCCGACGTCGAACCCGTTGCCCCCGGCACCTACGCCCGCTTCCTACCGCCCTGGCAGCATGTGGGTTTCTGGCAGGTCACCGAAACTACCGCCGCCCCCGGTACCTTCGGGGCACCGGCCCAGCGCATCAGCGTCCGCCGCGACGAAAGCGCCATGCTCAGCGGCTACGACGGCCTACTCACCGTGATCGACCAGCTCGCCGGGGTGCGGGTGCCCGCCTCTGCCCTCGAACCCCTGATTCTCAAGGCCCGCATCAGCGACTACACCCCCGCCCTGCTCGACTCAGCCATGAGCGCCGGGGACGTCATCTGGACGGGCGCCGGGCAGCTCGCCGGAGACGACGGCTGGGTCGCCCTACACCTGGGCGAAACCGCAGCCCTAACCCTGCCCGATGAGGTAGAACGCACCGAGGCGCTCGCCGCCCTGGGAGCCCTTGAAAACACCCTCTACGAGCTGCTGACCGGCGGACTCTTCTTTGGCCAGATTCAGACCCAGCTCGCTGCCCTGGCCACCTCGCTGGGCAACACGCCCCCGAGCGCCCAAGAGATTTCAACCGCCCTCTGGAACCTGGTCTGGGCCGGGCTGGTCACCGGCGATACCTTCGCCCCGGTGCGGGCTCTTATCTCGGGCGGGGCTTCGGCCCACAAGGTGGCCGCCCCCGCCCCCCGGGCCCGCTCCGTGGGAATGCGCCGCGGGGCCTCCCGCCTCTCTGCCTACCGCCTGGGGGTGGGCGTGGGCCGGGCCCCGGCGGTATCTGCCCAGGTCGCCCCCATCGATGGCGGACGCTGGGCCCGCATCGAGGCCGAACCGCTCGACACCACCGTGGCAGCTGCCGCCCGCGCCGAACTGCTCATGGACCGCTACGGGGTCCTCACCCGCGGGGCCGTGGCCGTTGAGGACACCCCCGGCGGCTTCGCCGAGGTCTACCGGGTGCTTTCTGCCGCCGAAGAAAAGGGCCTGGCCCGCCGCGGCTACTTCATTGAGGGCCTGGGCGCCGCCCAGTTCTCCGCCTCCGCCACCGTCGATAGACTCCGGGCGGCGGACGACATCACCGGGGTAGATGAGGGGCAGGACGCCGCACCCGGCGCCTCCGCCTACACTCCGGTGCGCCGTACCCGCCACTCGGTCACCCTGCTAGCTGCCACCGACCCGGCTAACCCCTACGGGGCCGCCCTGGACTGGCCCGCCCCCGTGGCCTGGGACAGCAACCGTACCCCTATCAAACATAAGCCAGGGCGTAAGGCCGGGGCCGTCGTCATCCTGGTTGACGGGGAACTGACCCTCTACCTGGAACGCGGCGGCAAAACCCTGCTGCCCTTTACCGACAGAACCGACCGGGTGGAGGCGTCCGCACCCCTGATTGGCCAGCTGATCCGCGCCGGAGTTGCCGACAAAATCGTCATCGAAACCGCAGGCGGGGTGGATGTGCTCAGCACACCTGGCCCCCTACCCCCTGCTCCCGACCAGCCGGACATAGCCGCGGAAGGCGGCGAGCACCCCGTCCTCACCCTGCGCCGGGCCCTGCTGGCCGCAGGTTTCTACGCCACCCCGCGCGGCCTACGTATACGGAAGGACTATTCCTAAAAACAGCGGAACCTCCCTTGCGTGGGGCAAGGGAGGTTCTGGGTAGCTAGCGGTCTCTCGTTGATTAGGCGGTGAGGTTGTACTCCACGCCCTCGTAGCCAGCGCGGAAGGCGCGGACGCTGCGGGTAAGGTGCACGTAGAAAGCACCGAGAGACATCACAAGCATCATGACCATAACAACCATGAGTGCGGTAAAGAGCAGATTCATTGTTCTGATCTCCATCTAGGGGACAGGCGGCTGGGAGACCGCCTAAGGAGTCAGGGCCTACTCTAGCAACATCGAATGAGCCTGCCCTTTGTATTAAGTTAGTGCTGGGCCATAAACTTCAACGGTGAAGCATGACGTGAAACGACTATACACCCTTTCAGCAGGTGGCACGCAAGTTTTACGGCGAATCTAGTCTACACTGTGAGCAGAGGGGCGCGCAGGGCGTCATAGATAAGTCATATTAGACAGGTCACATTTTGATAACACGGAGGGATGCCTAGCAGTGCCTGAAGGCGATACCGTATGGCGGCAGGCCCGCTCACTCCACCGCGCCCTTGCCGGTAGAACAGCTCACACTACACATTTCCGCTACCCCCAGGTTGCCGACGTCAACCTAGCGGGTCAACCTATTCACGGGGCCCTGGCCCGGGGTAAGCATATTCTGCTGCGTATCGGTGAGATGACCGTGCACTCTCACCTGAAGATGGACGGCATCTGGCACCTCTACGGGTTAGACACCAACGGTTCGCGGGAAAAGTGGCGCCGCCCAGCTGATCAGGTGCGGGCTCTGGTTCAGGCTAACGCCCGGCTTGATAGCGACGGGCAGGTAGTGCCTGGCAGCCACCCGGTCGAAGCCGTGGGCTTTACCCTGGGACTACTTGAGGTTTTCCCTACCAGCCAGGAGGCTGACCGCCTATCCTACCTAGGCCCCGACCTGCTCGGCCCCGACTGGTCGGTTGAGCAGACGGTAGCTAACCTGACTGCCAGGCCGGAGCGCCCCCTGGGGTAGCCCTGCTCGACCAGAAGAACCTGGCCGGTATCGGCACCATCTACCGGGCTGAGACCTGCTTTCTCGCGGGTCTTGACCCGCGCACCCCGGTGGGGGCGGTGCCCGATATAGCTGCCGTAGTCTCCATCGCCCGCCTGCTGCTGGATGCTAACCGCGGGCGTCCGCACCGGGTCACCCACACCAGCGCCGACCCGCTCTGGTGCTACGGGCGGGCAGACCGCACCTGCTACCGTTGCAGGGAAACCATCATCAAGGAAGACCTCTCAGAAACCGGCACCGGCACCGACCGCTACGCAGCGGGCCACCTGTACGCTCGCGAGGAAGACACCGACCGCATTAGCTTCCGCTGCCCCGGCTGCCAGGAGCTGCCGGGCTAAACCTGCCACGAGGCTAAGCAAAATGTTCACCAGCAACGTGCTCGCGCAGATATTCCCGCAGATAAGGAATCGTAAAATCCACGTAACCGTGCTGAGAAGACGCGATGAGCTCATAACCCAGCAAACGATTCCGATAGGTATTCGCATACTGCGGAGTGCTCCCTAAACGATTCGCTATATCAGACATCTTGCTCGGCCCATCATCAACAGACATCGCTGCAAGAAAGCTCTTATCCACGCCAGACAGACCCACCAAAGCAGGCTCATGCACTAGGTGCCCCACCCGGCGCCGGGCAGCAGCTACCCCGCGCTCAGCAGCTTCAAGCCCAATTACGGAATCAGCTCTAGCAGTACGCCAGCTCTCATACCCAACACTCTGAATCAAAAACGGGTAACCACCGGTGCCTTCAACAGCTAAGGTAAGAGCTTCTTCGTTGAAGGGCTTACCAAACTGTGTGGCTGGCTCCTGTAAGGCTTCCTCAATATCGAGCGGGTTGACGGCTCCCAGGGTGATACGCTCAGCGCGACGCAGAAAGGTCAGAACCTCATCCCCGGTTAAATCATGGACGGCCCTAGGCAGACCCGCTGCAATAAAAGCAACATTCTTGCCCTGGCGGAAAGCATGCTGGACTTCTTGAGTCAGCACCCTGAGGTCATCGAGAGCGTTACGATGGGCCTCATCTACAGTAATTAAAAGTCCTCCACCTTGCTCTGCCGCGAGGTCGGCAACCTCAAATAAGAGGGAACGAAAACCGCCCAGAGGCGCCTTACCCTCTGGCCACCCGACGGCGCCTCCCACACCAAATAGGTTTACTTCGATTTGGTTGAGTTTTCGGGCGTCCTGTTTGCCTAAATCATAAAGCAGGCGAGGTAGACGCTCATCTTTGAGTTCCTGTACAAGGCCGGGGCGGGCAGTCATAGGTACTACGGCCCACCCATGATGTAGGGCTAGATCCTCGTAGACATTCAGAAGAACGGTTTTGCCAGAGCCTCGTGTTCCCGCTACGAGCAGGGCTCGGGCCGGTGCGCCGGGGCCATCTTCAAGGGCTTCTTCAAAGTCAGCGAGAAGCTGCACCCGGCCGACCAGCAGAGGAGGGGTAACACCGAAGGTTGGCGTGAAAGGGTTAGCTATACGTTTCCCGCACCTTTCTCATACTTTCTTATTCTTATTTATTCTTTCTTATTTTTTATATCTTGGATAGAACATGCGGGGAGTAAACTACTCACCATGACCACCACATTTACTCCCGCTTATACCCCAGATGCAGATGTGCAGGAGGCCCTGGCCGGCCGTTTTCTGCGCTACTCGGCGATCTCTAGCCAGTCGGACGCCTCAGCATCGGTCGTGCCCACCAGTCAGGGCCAGTGGGAGCTGGCCCGCCTGCTCAAGGACGAACTCACGGCAGCCGGTGCCCAGGACGTGCACCTGAGCGACACCTGCGTGCTGACCGCCCGTATTCCCTCCACTCTGCCCGCGGGCACCGAAGCCCCCGCCATCGGATTCTGTACCCACCTCGATACAGTGGACGTCAACCTCTCCCCCGACGTGCACGCCCGCGTCATCGACTATCCCGGTGGGGATATCTGCCTCAACACCGACCTCGACATCTGGCTGCGCGAGGCCGAGCACCCCAAAATCACCCGCTACACCGGCCAGCGCATCATCGTTACCGACGGCACCAGTGTGCTGGGAGCGGACGACAAGGCCGGGGTCGCCTCGGTCATGGAAGCAGCCTTGCGGCTCTTAGCTGCGGACGCGGACGCTGCCGGGCAAGCAGGTGCCCAGGGGCAGGAAAGCGGGGCAGGTGCGTCCGCCCACCCCGAAATCTACCTCTCCTTTGTGCCGGATGAAGAAATCGGCCTGCTGGGCGTGCGCACCATGGACCTGGCACGCTTCCCCGTGGATTATGCCTACACCCTGGACTGCTGCGAACTGGGTGAGCTGGTTGAGGCTACCTTCAACGCTGGGTATGCCCGCCTGCACATTGAGGGCGTGACCGCCCACCCCATGAACTCCAAGGGCAACCTGGTCAACCCGATTCTGGTGGCTCATGATTTTGTAGCGGCCCTCGACCGCACCCAGACCCCCGAGCACACTGAGGGGCGTGAGGGTTACCTCTGGGTCAACGGGATAGCGGGTAACCAGGCCACCGCAACCGTCGATATCAGTATCCGCGACCACGACCGAGCCGGCTACAAGGCAAAAAAGGACTTCCTGCGCGACCTAGCTGAGCGGACGGCAGAAGCCAACCCGCGGGCGTCCGTGCAACTGGATATCTCAGATATCTACAGCAACCTTGAGGATGCAAAAACCAGCGCCAACGCTGTGGCGTCCGAGCGCCTGCGCGCCGCCTTTGCCCGGCTGGGTATCGAGCCCATCAACCTGGACATGCGCGGGGGCACCGATGGTTCTTATCTCTCCACCCAGGGAATCTACACCCCCAACTTCTTCACGGGGGCGCACAACTTCCACTCCAACTGCGAGTTTCTGCCCCTGCCCGCCTTTGAGGCCAGCTACCGGGTGGTGCGGGAGCTGATGATGGATTCCTTTTAGCCATCCTTGACGCACAATACAAAGCAGATAAACTGGTTTTATCTTAAGGATGACAGCAAATAAGGCGGGGCAACCCCAGTAGCCGCTTACTACCAGAGTCGCCCCTTGCTGTAGGACCTATCGAATGAACGGTTCGATAGCTTCCAAAAGCTTTGCTATAGCTCCGATGAGTATTGCAGTAGCGACGATTCTGACTGCATCTTGTCGGGGCTGTTTTTCTTAGCCTTGCTTTTAGCCACAGCCATTACCTCCTCTCTGGTCTCACACTCGCGGAGATTTTTCTTAAGGATGGATATACCGCGTGGAGTCCACGAGAGAGGCAGTTCAACTCTATCAAGCAGGCCTTGGGGTCTACCTGCGATAATAGAGCCCATGCGCCGAATCAACCGCCACCTTGCCCCCAAGCCCCTGCCCCAGCGTAAGGGGATTGACGCCGTCTCTTTTGTGCTGCCCGACGCGGGCAATCCCGAGGACGACACTCTGGGCGCAAGCACGGTGCTGGACTATCTGGTGGCCTGCTTCTACCCCCACGAGCGCTCCCTCTTTATCTCCCGCTTTGAGCGCGATGAGGTGAAGGACGCTGAAGGGCAGGCAGTTGCCCCCGACGCACCTTTGACGGGGCAAAAGATCTGGTACTACCGGGAACTGGGGGTTGAAAAGCCCGTGCCCTTTGACATGCCGGTGCTCTACGAGGACGAGTGGGTACTGGCCATTGATAAGCCCCACTTCCTGCCCACCACCCCCAACGGCTCCTTTGTCGCGCATACTGCCCTGACCCAGCTGAGGGTGCGGGAGAACAACCCCGATCTGATCCCGATTCACCGCCTGGACAGGGCAACCGCCGGGGTCGTTCTCTTTGCCAAGACCCCCGAGGCCCGTGCCCCCTTTCAAACCATGTTCCAGCGGCGCGAACCCACCAAGACCTACGAGGCCGTCGCGGCCCCTATCGCCAGGCTGGGGGTGGGTGAGAGCCTAACGGTGCGCTCGCGCATTGATAACCAGCACGGGGCTATGCAGGTAGCCCATACCGGTATTGAACTTCTACCCGGTGACACCGGCCCCCTACCGATAGAGACTAAGGCTGAGCGGCGCGAGCGCCGCCGCTCCGGAGCGTCCTTTGAGAGGCTGAACGCCCAGTCACGTATTACCTGCCTGAAGGTGTTTGAGGTGGCGAGCAGCGTCCTGCCCGCTATATCTGAGGCCAACCCGGCCCTGCCCCTGCCACCTGCGGGCACACCCCTGGCCCACTATCTTTTGGAACCGCACACCGGAAAGACCCACCAGCTGCGGGTGCACCTGGCGGCAGCCGGGGCCCCGATTGTGGGGGACGTGGTCTACCCGGCGGTCCTGCCCATCGCCGAGGACGAGCCCGCCCTGCCCCTCCAGCTGCTGGCCAAGTCACTGACCTTCCCCCACCCCTTCACCGGGCAGACCGTGACGGTGCAGAGCGGGCGGAGGCTACGACTCATCGAAGGTTCTGCCCCCTAGCCGCCGAATGTGACGCCTTTTCCCGAATGTCGGGAGTAAGCCCACCCGCTCGGGAATAAGAGGTACATTCGGCGCAGACGCACTATCCCACCCAGCCGGTAGACTAAAAACCGGCCCACACCACCGCCCACCGACGCGCCAAGGAAAGAAACGCCATGCACCCCAAGCACCTGCAGCACTCACCCGACCAGCTCGCAGCGCTCACCTCCGAGCACCGCCACACCCTAGGGCAGCGGGCAGGCACAGCAGCCCACTCCGTCACGCGGCTCTTCGGGCACCGGGTCGCAGGCGTCCCCGGCACCCTGCTAGGGCGCACCCTCCACCCCGACACCCGCCGCCGCAGCCAGCGGCGCGGCGAATGGCACTACTGGTGGCAGGCCCACCTGCTCGACAACCTCGTTGATGCAGGCTTCCGCCAGCTCACCGCACCCGACGGGCAGAGCCAGGCACAAGCGTCCCTACGCCAGGCCCGCGCGGTACTGCGCGGCATCCAGATGCGCAACCTCGGCTCCTACCCCAACTCCTTCTACGACGACATGGCCTGGTTGACCCTGGCCTGCGAGCGTCTCAACCGGCTGGCGCTCGCGGTGGAGGGCAACGGGGATTCTGCAGCCCAGGACGCCGCCACCCGGCTGTACCGGGAGCTGGCAGCTGCCTGCACCCCTGAGGTGGGTGGGGGTGCCTTCTGGTCGAAGGACCACGACTTTAAGAACGCCCCGGCGACCGCTCCCATTGCCCTGGCTCTCGCGCGGGCCCACCGGTATGACGAGGCTGCTGCCCTGCTGAACTGGCTGCACGCCAACCTCTTTGATGCCGAGCGTGGCCTCTATCTGGACGGGGTCAAGGTGGCTGGGCGCGGGAATCGTGCCGAGATTTCTTCGGTGGAGCGCGGTCTCTACACCTATAACCAGGGGCCGGTTCTCGCGGCCTATCTGGCGGTGCTTGATGCCGGTAAGTCTGAGCTGCTGACGATTGACCCAGCTGAGCATATCGCCGAAGTTCTGGCCGGTATTGACCGGGAGTTTGGCCGCAATTTTGAGGTGTCAGAGGCAGAAACCCTGCGGGTTCTAGCGACCCAGGGCGGCGGGGACGGCGGGCTCTTCACCGGTATTTTGGTGCGCTATCTTGCCGAGGTTGCCACTCACGCTGCCCTGTCGCAGGGCGTGCGGGAGCAGGCGCGGGATTTCATCCTTGCAACCGCCGAGCTCTTGTGGGACGGACGCCGCGAGTTCGACCCCGACCTGCCCATGAACGAGCTCGGTATTGACCCGACCGAGATTCGTGGTGAGGCTGTCGCGCTCTTTTCGCCCGATGTCACCCGGCATATTTCTGAGGTGCTCAAGCCTGCACAGCCGGTTGATCTTTCGACCCAGCTCCAGGCCTGGATGGTGCTAGAAGCTGCGGCGCGGGTTTTCTAGGGCGGGTGCGGCCGCCTTATTCGCGCGGTAGACGACCCAAAGTCCCAGCACGCCCAGAAGCATCAGCAGTAAGCCCACAGTATAGCTCGAGGCAATCTCAGACACCGGGAAACTGAACTCTGACGGATACCAGAACATGCCGGTGACGAGGGGCTCCGCTACAGCCCCCACGGGAATCAGATAGCGCAGGAGTTTCCCTGCGCGGTCGTCCTGCGCGGACCTAGCGCCCAACCAGCCCAGGGGCCCCGATATGATGACGGCAGCAATAAACCAGTGATAGTTCTCAATCCAGATGCTGGCTTCCATGATGCCCAGCAGGTTCCCCAGGGCGTAGTGCCCGGCTAGGGCACCTAAGGACGCTGCCACCGCGACTGTCACAGGCACCCAGAGCGGGACTGGGCGCGTCCTACTACCAGACCACAGCCAGCCCGCATAGAATCCCAGGGCTGCCCATAGGGTGCCCGAGTTGAGGAACGTGCTCACCACTTTACGCACATAGGCGATGACCTCAGATTGACCCGAGAGCTGGGCTTCAGTGGTGATATTGCTCAGCAGCGATGCAACGGCTATGCAGAGGACCAGAGCGATGCAGGTGAGCAAGGGGCGGGCTTTGAAACGCGCATGAAGCATACCCTTACTCTACTTGGTTCCGTCTGCCCGTGGAGGTATTTCGGCCAGGTGCTCGGCTAGGGCGTCGAGTTCGGCTTTGAGGGCCAGGATGTCGAGGCCCTCGACCGCGCAGGCGGCGTAGATGGCCCCGGGGACGGACGCCGCGCGTCCTCTCAGCTCCTGCCCGGCAGGGGTGAGACTGATGAGGGTACGACGCTCGTCGCGGGTGTCGCGGGTCTTGGTCAGCAGGCCGTGGTCAACCAAACGCTTGATGAGCGGAGTCAGGGTGCCACTGTCGAGGTCGAGGCGGGCAGCAAGTTCTTTCATGCCCAGCCCGTCAGGGTTCTCCCACATGACCAGCATGACCAGGTACTGGGGGTAGGTCAGGCCTAGCTCCCCCAGGTGCTGCTGGTAGGCGCGGGTGACGGCCCGGCTGGAGCGGTAGAGGGAAAAGCAGAGCTGGTTGTCGAGGGCGAGGCTGCTGTCTTGGTTCATTCCACCCAGTATAGGTTGTGGGCAAGCTCCTAGTTAACAATTAGATTTTGCAAAATTTAATTGTGTAGTCTTATTTGTAGAGACAGAACTGAAAGGAAACCCCATGGACTCCCTCTACACCACCGAAGCCCTAGCCACCGGCGAAGGCCGCAACGGCCACGTCCGCACCGTTGACGGCGCTTTTGACGCCGATCTTGCCATTCCCGTTGAGATGGGCGGCTCCGGCAAGGGCCTGAACCCTGAGCAGCTCTTTGCCTCCGGCTATGCCGCCTGCTTCCACTCTGCCCTGCAGATGGTTGCCCGCATGCAGAAGAAGAACATCGAGGGCTCCTCCGTAGGAGCTAAGGTCTCTATCGGCAAGCAGGGCGAGGGCTTTGGCCTGGCTGTTGAGCTTGAGGTCGTTATTCCTGAGCTTCCCCAGGACGAGGCCCAGGCGCTGGCCGACGCAGCCCACCAGGTCTGCCCCTACTCCAACGCCACCCGCGACAACATCCCCGTGACCGTGACCGTCTCCGACGACTAAGCTCGCACCCCACACTCGCACCAAATGTCGCCGAAAGCTTCATAGGTATGTGCTTCCTGCATACCTATGAAGCTTTCGCTTACCCTCAAGAGGCGGGGCCACCGCGTCCTTCCGCACTCACCCGGTAGACTTGTTCCCGTGCTCAATACCGAATTTTCTGATCCCACTTTTTCTTTTGAACTGGGCAACCGCCTGACCGATACCGCCCAGCCCACCGGCAAGCAGGTGGACGCCAACGGCGGCGCTTTCCAAGGGCGCACCGGCGTCATTCACACCCCGCACGGCGATATTGCCACCCCCGCCTTCACCCCGGTGGGAACCAAGGCAACCGTCAAGGCCGTACTACCCGAGGCCATGAAAGACCTGGGCGCCCAGGCCCTGCTAGCCAACGCCTACCACCTCTACCTGCAGCCGGGGCCGGACGTCCTCGACGCCGCAGGCGGTCTGGGTAAGTTCATGAACTGGGACGGCCCCACCTTCACCGACTCCGGGGGCTTCCAGGTGATGAGCCTGGGCTCCGGCTTCAAGAAGGTCATCGACATGGGTACCGTAGCCGGGGCTACCGGCGCGGACGGCCGTCCCATCGGCGACGATGACGTGGCGGCTGGCAAGGA
Organism: Rothia nasimurium; assembly: GCF_004569295.1. Lineage (GTDB taxonomy): Bacteria > Actinomycetota > Actinomycetes > Actinomycetales > Micrococcaceae > Rothia > Rothia nasimurium_B. The sequence goes on along the minus strand of NZ_SPQC01000034.1, from coordinate 13,356 downwards.
ACGCATGGCCCACGTAGATGACGACGGGGTCAATTTTAAGTCCCATATCAACGGCGATATTCACCGTTTCACCCCCGAGGTATCCATGCAGGTGCAGCACCAGATTGGCGCTGACATCATGTTTGCCTTCGATGAGCTGACCACCCTCTATAACTCCCGCGCCTACCAGGAAGAGGCGCTAGAGCGCACCCGTCTCTGGGCCCTGCGCTGTATTGCTAAGCACCAGCGCCTAACCACTGAGCGAGTAGGCAAGCCCTACCAGGCGCTTTTTGGTGTGATTCAGGGGGCCCAGTATGAGGACCTGCGCCGCAAGGCCTGCCGCGACCTGGGCGCCATGCCCTTTGACGGCTTTGGCCTAGGCGGGGCACTCGAAAAAGAAAACCTGGGCACCATCGTGCGCTGGTGCAACGAGGAGCTACCCGAGAACAAGCCCCGCCACCTGCTGGGCATTTCGGAGCCCGATGACATCTTCACCGGCATTGAAAACGGCGTCGACACCTTCGACTGCGTCTCTCCCACCCGTGTGGCCCGGAACGCGGCGGTCTACACCCCCGATGGCCGCTTCAACCTGACCAACGCTCGCTACCGCACCGACTTCTCCCCCATCTTCGAGGCCTGTGACTGCTACACCTGCGCCCACTACACCCGCGCCTACCTGCACCATCTCTTCAAGGCCGACGAGCGCCTCTCAGCGACCCTGGCCTCGATTCACAATGAGCGTTTTATTGTGAAGATGGTGGACGACGCCCGCGCGGCGATCGACTCCGGGGAATATTTCGACTACCGCGATGAGTTCTTGGGTAAGTACTACGCCAAGAAGGTTGCCCAGCAAAGGGCCCAGGAAGAAGCCGCAGCGCGCAAGGCTGCTAAGGACGCCGAGCGGGCGGCTGCTGCCCAGGCCCGCTGGGAGGCCAATATGAAGGCAAAGGCTGAGTCCGAGGCCCGCCGGGCAGCCGAGAAGGCAGCCCAGGGGCAGGACGCCGGGGCGGACGCGTCCGCTCAGCCTGAAACCGGCCAGGCCGACACCACCAAGCCCACCAGCGACGAAAAGTAGAGCATGAACGACTTTAAGATTGACGACCTCAAGCCCGAGGAAACCATCACCTACCGCCACGAGTTTGCGGCGACCCCGCAGCAGGTCTTTGAGGCCTTTACTAACCCGACCCTTTTCATCAAGTGGTTTGGCCCTGCCGATTGGAAGATTATTCCCAACACCCTGACCTTGGAGCCGGTGATTGGCGGCCGCAAGCAGTTCGTGATGCGTCACAAGGACCAGGCCAAGTTCCAGGCCCCTATGTACATGCGCTTTGTAACCCTGGCCGAGCCCCACACCATCGAGTACCGGGAGGCCCTGCCCACCCCGTCCGGCCAGCCCTCAGATACCCTGATTGGCCTGCGCCTGGAGTTCAAGGCGGGCACCGCGGTGACCGCGGACGGCGTCGGCGAAGGTACGATTCTTAAGCTCACCCAGGGCCCCCTGCCCGCCGCTATGCACGAGCAGACTCTGGCCTCCTGGCAGGGCTCCTTCGGCAAGCTGGCTGAGCTACTCAAGCAGGCATAAACTCCCACTTTAATCGCGCACCAACATCTAGAATATTGTTACGCGCATCACTCGACCTACTCTCAAAGCTCTAGGACGGCTTCCCCGCAACCGTTTTGCTGACCCTGTCATGTATGACTAGGGTCAGCAAGCTGGAAACAGCTGACTCGTCTACCTTTGCAGAGTTACTCGAAAGTATTTCTTTTCTGCATCTCAGCCACCCTCTTCTTAGTGATGCGGCCCCTTTCTTCGCGCATGGACTCAGGTCAGATAAACATCGAGGTTCATCTATCTAGAGCAAGACTGTATACGAGGTTCGCGACCGGGGTGGGGCTGCTTGGCGAGGGGCCGTCATTTTTATTGCACCAGTTCCCTGGCTTATCTATGCAGCTACCCACGACCATTTTCATTCAGAAACACAAGAATTTTTGAAGAAGAGTAAGAGCTCTACCCTTCCGCAAAAGAAACCTATTGCGATACCTCTATTTCGCTCCGCCTAAAAGTATCGAATCAAAAAGCGCTGCAGGATATTCGCAAATACTGGGTGAACCCGCTCCAACCAGACACCAGTTTTGTAGAGTCCGTTTATGCGCAGGGAGACCCCGACAGCTTGGTCTTCGAACTTTTTGTCAGCTACTCCCACCTAGCTCAGTTACTCACCAACAACCAGAGTAGTAAAATCCGCCTGTCAGATATTGAGCCAACCCAACAGGTAGTTGCCCACTACACAAGTAAGGTGAAATTGACAGAAAGCATCGTCGTGGGGAAAGCCGTTCAATCCCTGTACGGAGTGTTTTTTGTGCCAACGAGAGATGGGGAAAGCGGCACTCTCCCCATCTGCCAAGAGTGTGAGCTCAAGGAACCCATCGCTCAGCGAGTTATAGATTTACTCCTCGCCAGCCTGGAACCCTAAACGGAGCTCTTCAAGTTCACTGTCGGAAAGATCTAGTACAGGCTCAGCAACAGGAGCCTTCACAGCCTCTTCATGAGCTGCTTTGGCTCGCACTCGACGCTCTTGAAAATCTAGGAGGTCGGGGAGTTCGAGAAGATTGATGAGAACACCACCCGCGTCACCATCACCCAGGGTCCACTCGATCCGGCGATGCACGAGATGTCGGTAGCTGGCTGGAAGTCCTCTTTCAACAAGCTCAACCGCGTCCTCGCAGCCTAAAAGCCTAAGCGCCATATAAAAAGTGCACGTGCCCTGCCAAAAGTGGAGGGCACGTGCACTTTTTATAGGGCGTCTACATGCTAGGCCGCCAGCTGCTCCCGCTGTTCGGTGCTCAGGCGCACCAGGGAGCCGGTCTCGACGTTGAAAAAGGCCAGGGTGGTAGTAGCTGAGACGCAGTGGACGCCGGTCACCGGGTCATACAGCTCGTAGGCAACCACCAGCGAGGCTGCCGTAACCTTACTGACCTGCATCTGTACCCGCACCGGCACCCCGCGGTAGGCCAGGGGGCTGCGGTACTTGACGTGGTTTTCAGCAACCAGGGCCTGGGTGCCGGCAGGCAGGGTTTCAAAGAGGGGAAGTTGAGCGGACGCCCGCTGTGCCTCCCCCACAAAACCCTCCCCTACCTGCGGGGCAGGTTCACCGGACGAGGGTGGCGGCCCGAAGAGGGCCACACGGGCTTCTTCGAGCACCTGCATCATGGTCACGTTGTTGACGTGGCCGTAGGCGTCCATGTCACCCCAGCGCAGGGGAACCTCAACCTCATAGACTGCACCCACAACTAACCCCTATCGCTGCTGTGGGCCGTCACGGCGGCGTCCGCCTCGGCGAAGGCGTCCTCGTGCCCGGTGTGCACGTGCTTGACCACGCCGAAGTAAATCATGGTCAGAATCAGGAAGTAGGCGATGCCCATGGTGGCCGGGGCAGCGTTGCCGGTGCGGGCGAAGAGGGCCGCCCAGATGGCCAGCAGCAGGAAGATACCCAGGCCAGCGGTGATTCGCCCGCCCCACATGCGGAAGGCCGAAGAGTTACCCTCAACCCCCTTGAAGGCGATGTAGGCCAGCAGAATCAAAACCCATACGGTGAGGGCGCAGACCATAGTCAGGGTCATCATCAGACCAAAAGCCTGGCTGGGCAGGAAGAGGGCCAGCAGAATCGCCAGCACCACGCCCGAGGTTGAAGCCCACATGGCCAGCACAGGAATACCGCCACCGCTGACGCGGGCCAGGGGCGCAGGTGCCATCTTCTCGCCCGCCAGGGAGTGCAGCAGGCGGGTGCCCGCGTAGAGGTTGGCGTTGGCGGCGGACAGGGCGGCAACCAGAATAATGAAGTTGGTGATAGAGGCGATGGCCGGTACACCGATTTCTGAGAAGACCAGCACAAAGGGTGAGGCTTCAACGGAACCGTCGAGCTGGGCGGCTGACTGCCAGGGAATAATCGATACCACGATAAAGAGGGCGACCACATAGATAGTAGCCAGACGCCACATGTTGGCCTTGGTCGAGGCTCGTACTGAGCGCACCGGATCCTTCGCTTCAGCGGCGGAAATGGAGAGCATTTCGATACCGCCGAAGGAGAACATGACCACCGCGAGCGAGAGCCAGACCCCGTGGAAGCCGGTGGGCATGAAGCCGCCGTCGTTGGTGAGGTTGGTGATGCCGGTGGCCTCATGGCCAGGGAAGCCCACGAAGACCAGGGCCAGGCCCACCAGCACGAAGAGCAATAGGGCGATGACCTTGATGGAGGACAGGAAGAACTCCATGGTGCCAAAGTACTTGACCGAGCGGATGTTCAGCAGCACGATCACCGCGCCAAAGAGCACGATACCCACCCACAGGGGCAGGGAGGGCCACCAGTACTGCAGGTAGGTGGCAACCGCGACCAGCTCAATACCGGTGATAATGGCGGTGACGGTCCAGTAGGCCCAGCGAGTCAGGTAGCCGGCGTAGGGGCCCAGGTAGCGACCAGCGATGGAGCCGAAGCCACCGCGCACCGGGTAGCGCACGGCCATTTCGCCGGTAGAGGCGGCAATAATGGCGGCGACCAGGGAGCCGATAGCGTAGGCCAGAATAACGGCCGGCCCCGCCAGGGCGATAGCGCCCGAGGAGCCCAAAAAGAGGCCGGTACCCAGGGCCGAGCCCAGCACAATCATAGTCATCTGCCCGTGCGTAAGTGAGCGTTTGAGGGTGGTCGCCTGGGCCTGCCCCTGCGAAGGTGTGTGTGCCACGGTAAGCCTTACTGTGAGAAAACGTCGTGTGCGGTAGCGGTGTTAATGCGCGGACGCCGGTGCGCTGCTCCCCTGCCAGGCGGCGGGGAGCGGGCTACCGGCGTCCTTGTGTAGACCTGCTACTGATTTTAGCGCTGTTTGGTGCCGTCGACGACGGGCACCTGGGTGGTGACGGTGCGGACCTCGTCAAAGGCGTCATCTGAGGTGCTGATGTTCTTGTTAACACCGGCGAAGTAGATGACGGTGATCAGGCCGAAGAAGCCCAGGCCTACGGAGATGGAGGGGAGCATGGAGCCACCGGCGAAGAACATGGCGATGAAGGTGGCAATCACGCCGGTCAGACCAACCGCTGCGGTGGCGGAGCCGCCGAAGACGCGGAAGGGGGAGGCGTCGCCTTCGACCTTCTTGTAGGCCATGTAAGACAGCAGGATCATGGACCAGACCACCAGCACGCAGACGGTCACCAGGGCCATCATGTAGCCGAAGATTCCGCCGACGCCCGAGATTGCCATTACCATAGCGACCACGGCGCCCAGGGACGAGACGGTCAGAGCCAGGGCAGGGATGCCCGAGGAGCTGGTGCGGGAGAGCACCTTGGGTGCCATGCCCTCGTGGCCCAGGGCGTGCAGTAGGCGGGTGGCGGCGTAGAAGGCGGCATTTGCGCCGGAGAGGGCTGCGGTCATCAGGATGAAGTTGGTGATACCGCCAATGTAGGGAATACCCAGTTCGGTGAAGACCATGACGAAGGGAGAGCCTTCGATGTCCTTGCCCAGGGTGGCGGCGCTGGTCCAGGGGATGATGGCGACCACGATGAAGAGGGAGAGCACGTAGAAGGTGGCCAGGCGCCACATCATGGCCTTAGCTGAGGAGCGCACGGAGCGGACCGGGTCCTTGGCTTCTGCCGCTGAAATGGAGATCAGCTCGATACCGCCGAAGGAGAACATGACCACGGCCAGGGCGATCCAGATGGAGGAAAGGCCGTTGGGCATGAAGCCGCCGTGGGCGGTGAGGTTGGAGACGCCGGTGGCGTCCTGGCCGGGCAGGCCGAAGAAGACCAGGGCTAGGCCAAAGATGATGAAGAGGACGACCGCACTCACCTTGATAGAGGACAGGAAGAATTCCACCACACCGAAGGACTTGACGCTGGTCAGGTTGAGCACGAAGATCGCACCGCCCGCGATGAGTACCCAGACCCAGAGGGGGACATTTGGGTACCAGTAGGCCATGTAGGCGCCAACGGCTACGACCTCGGCACCGGCTAAGGTTACGGTGGTCATCCAGTAGGCCCAGCGAGTCAGGTAGCCCGCGTAGGGGCTGAGGAACTTACCGGCGATAGTGCCGAAGCCGCCGCGCACGGGGTAGCGCACGGCCATTTCACCGGCGCAGGCGCCGATAATAGCGGCGATCAGTGAGCCGATGGCGTAGGAGACGATGACGGCCGGGCCCGCGATAGAGATAGCTGCACCGGAGCCCAAAAAGAGGCCGGTACCCACGGCGAGGCCGAGGGCAATCATGGTGAGCTGGCCGTGGGAGAGGGCGCGGCTGAGGTTGCCGCCCTCCTGCTGGCCGGTGGTGGTTGATGCCACGGGTGCCCTCCCTTTCAAGAGAGTGTGGTGTATGCAATGAACCGAAAGTTTACACAGGTTTTCTGAGGGAAAACCGGTCTTCAGTGCTCACCATTATGCAGTGAGAGACACATCACCCTCTTGGTGGCAGGTGCAGGGCACTTGGCGGGCAGTGCGCGGCGGGCGGACGTCCGTGGCGGCGAGCATCCGCCCCCCCCTGAGTGCCCACGAGACTCTCGCAGCGCTTACGCCGCGAGTGGACACCACGCGAGTCTGGTGGGCACTCGCTCTAGCGGGTGGGGCTGTAGGTGGGCTCCTTGCGCTTGAACCAGCCGATGACGGGGTAGGTGATGGGCAGCAGGAGCAGTTCTACGGCGCACTTGTACACGTAGCCCACGATGACGTAATTGAGGAAGTCGCCGAAACTTGTAATTCCAATAATGGGGGCGGCGATGGAGCAGAAGATGATGGTGTCAGCCAGTTCGCCAACCAGGGTTGAACCCATGAGTCGACCCCAGAGGTGGCGGCCGCCGGTTGCCGCTTTGAGCTTCACCAGTACCCAGGAGTTCAGTAGCTGGCCCGCCAGGAAGCCTAGCAGGGAGCCCGCAAGAATCTGGGGCACGGGGCCCAGTACGGTTTCAAGGGCGGCCTGCCCTTCGTAGAAGTCGGCCGCGGGCAGGGCGATAAGTACCCAGAAGCTAGCGGCTGCAGCAGCAGCGGCAACGAAGCTGGTGATAATGGCGCGGCGGGCTAGTTTAAAGCCGTAAATTTCGCTGATCACGTCACCCAGCACGTAGGCCAGGGGGAAGAGGAAGAAACCGCCGTCGGTGATGATTGACCCGAAGGTGACGCCCTTGGTAGCCCCAATATTAGAGAGAATAAAGACCACGCAGGTTGCTGCCAGAAGCAGGTCGTAGTAGGTGCGGGTGGGGCGGGCGAAGCCGGTATCGGCGCCCTGCTTGTGGGCGGACGCCGGTGAGCTGGTGGGAGGTGTAGACACAGTTATCCCCTGGGTTGAGTATCGGTTTGAAGAGTGCCCACCTGCCACCTGGGCGCCCACTAGCTTACCGATTTTTAGGCGGCCCCGCACGGCTTGCCGGGTGTGGGGTGGGGCGCAGTGGCGTCCGCGCCGGTGAGTCAGGAGCAGGTTTTGCTGACAGTTTGCTGGGTTCTGTCGTGAAAAATAGGTTTTAGTGACAGATGGCGGTAAGGTGTCATTATGCCTCGAATTACCGCCGCCACCAACGCTGCCCAGCGCGAGAACACCAAGCGCGCTATTCTCGACTCCTTCGGCCGCCTGCTCTACGAGCGCGGCTTGCCCGGCCTCACCATGACCCATGTGGCTAAGACCGCCGGCATCGGCCGCACTGCGGTCTACAACTACTTTGCCGACATGGGCGAACTGCTCATTGCCTATGCCCTGGACGAGACCGAGCGCTTCCTCACCGAGCTACGTGAGGCCCTGGCCGGGGTCGAGAACCCCATCGACCAGCTGGCTGTCTACGTGCGCCTGCAGATCGAGGACCTTTCCCGCCGCCACATGCCCCCCGGCCCCGCCATGCGGTCGGTCCTTTCGCCCGAGGCTTTCGCCAAGCTGGGCGATCATGTACGCGAGCTGCAGATGGTCCTGGCAGGCATTCTTTCTGCAGCGATTGAGCGCGGCTACCTGCCCGAGAACGACATCCGCGAGCTAGCGCAGCTGGTTCACGGCTCCCTATCATCCAGCGCTGACCGCACCGATGAGGCCAGCGATAGGGCAGCCCGCGAGCACCACATTGAAAACACGATTCGCTTTATTCAGCTGGGTCTGGGTGCGCGCTTTGATGAGAGCGGGCACCCCGTCCGCTTGGACGGCACCCCCGAGGTGCGCCTGGTAGCTGCCTCCTAGCCGAAACTGACGTTTTAGTCCTGAGCCAGCAGTGAGGGAGCGAGGGAGTCAAGGTCGAGCACGCGGGCGTACATGACGGCGCGGCGCTGCAGGGCGGTGCGCAGGGCGCGGTGGACGCCGTCTTCGAGGTAGAGCTCGCCTTGGTAGCGCACCACATGGGGGAAGAGGTCCCCGTAGAAGGTGGAGTCTTCGGCCAGCAGGGTTTCGAGGTTGAGGTTTTTCTGCGTGGTGATCAGGCGGTCAAGGCGCACCTGCGAGGGGGCAATGGAGCCCCAGGTACGCTGAGTAAGCCCGTGGTCGGGGTAAGGGCGCGTGTCGCCTACACCTTTGAAAATCATGCGGTCTATTGTACGCCGGGTGGGGGCAGGCTCTGAGTAGAGTCCGGCGAGAATTGCCCCACCGATACCCCAACGCGCCGCCGGTCACATTCGTGACACTCTATTACTTAAAGTCATATTGACCTTATTTGCTTTAGCCGCCTGCGCGGTGTTTAATCGTGGCTATGCGCGGGTCGCCCAGCCCGCCTCAGCCCAAGGACACCATGCTTTACAAAAAACAGCTCACCGGCTCTCACGTGGGGCTTGTGGTGGGCAGCTTCGCTCCCCTGCACCGCGGCCACATTGACCAGATTCTGCGCGCCAAGAAGGAGAACCCCGGCGGCACCCTGGTGATTGTCGCGGGTTCCCAGCAGGACGCCGGGGAGCAGGCAGGCATGAAGCACACCAAGCGCTACCGCTACGTGTCTGAGCACTTCAAGAATGACCCCCTGGTGATTGTCGACTCCCTCGACGAAACCGACCTCAGCACGTCCGAGGCCTGGGCTAACGCCCTAGACGGCTTCTGGGCTACCCACGTTGCGGCGGGCGCCGAGCGCCGCCTCTACCTACTCGATGATGAGCACATCTCCCGTTTCCAAGCAGGGCATCAGGACGCCGACGGGCAGCAGGCCGCACGCCTGGCGCCCTGCCAGCTGCCGGCGCCTGAACCGGAAATCCGGGCCAACCCGCTGACCCACTGGGATCTCATCGCCCCGCCCTTCCGCCGTTTCTTCACCCGCAACGTCCTGGTCATGGGGGCCGCCTCGGGCGGCAAAACCACCCTGGTGGAGGACCTCGGCAAACTCTACAACGCCCCCTACTCCTACGAGTACGCGCGGGTCTACCAGGTCGAGGCCAACATCCGCGATGAAGACTACGACCTGCTGGACTACCAGAACGTGCTCACCGGCCAGTTCAACCTCAACCGCGAAACCATCGACAACCCTGGCAACCGGGGGCTCACCCTCATGGACACCGACGCCATGGTCACCAAGGCCTACGCCGCCATGAGCGCCGCCGAGCACGCCAGCGAACTGAGCGAGACCGACTACGCCAAACTCCTGCCCTTGGCCGACTCCCTGATTGCCAAGGCCCGCTGGGATCTCATTCTCTTCATCCCGCCGGTGGGGGCCTCTGGCTACACCCTCGACGGGTTCCGGTCGCAGACCAACAATTCCGATGACTACCTCAGCGAGATTTCCCGCATCATGCTGGCCGAAGTTGAGGCAGCCGGGCTACTTGACCGTCTGGTGCTCCTCGACGGCGCCGACTACGCCGAGCGCTACGAGCAGGCCAAGGCCGCTATCGAACGCCTCCTCCCCTAATCCCTACCCCTGTCACCCGAAGGATTCATCATGAGCGCACCCACCACCAGGCAAGCCCCGGCCAGCCCTCTGGGTCGTCTTGCTAAGGCCACCTACACCGATCTCTTCACCGGCTACACCCCCTTTGAGAAGGTCTTCTTCCCGGCGCTGATTCTGCTGCAGGTCGTGGTCAGTACCGTAGCCTTTGAGGGATGGCTGAGTTTCATCACGGCCTTTGCAGGTATGGTCTGCGTGATTTTGGTGGGCAAGGGGCGCCTGTCGAATTACTTCTTCGGCATCGTGCAGAATGTGCCCTACCTGATTCTGGCCTACCAGGCCTACTTCATCGGTGAAATCACCATCGCCGCCTTCTATGTGCTCACCCAGTTCTGGGGCCTCTACATGTGGCGCAAGAACATGCGGGCAGCCAAGGAGCAGCACGAGCTCGGCGGCGCCTCCTTTGACGGGGCTGGGCAGCTCGCGGGCAGCCGCGCCGCGACCAGCGGTACCGGAGCTAGGGGCACGGACGCCGGTGGGCAAAGCGGTGCGTCCGCCCTGGCAAGTGCCGCCGAGGGTACCCCGCTGGATGTGCAGACCCGCCGCCTGACCCTGCCCGCTATCGCGGGCGTGTTGGCGCTACTGGCCGCAGCATCGTGGGGCTACGGGGTGTTGCTGAACGGCTGGGGTTCTAACCAGCCCTACGTGGACGCCTTCACCACCGTCATCGCCCTGATTTCGCAGGTGCTGATGGTCTACCGTTTCCGCGAGCAGTGGGTCGGCTGGCTGGTACTGAACACTGTGCAGATTTACCTGTGGTCAACGGTGGAGGGCGGGGGCAATATGTCCATCATGGCCATGTACCTGGGCTTTATCGCCAACTCGGTCTACGGCTGGTACAACTGGACCAAGCTGTCTCGCGGAGTGCAGGGCTAGAACTGGGGAACTAGCCAAGAGAAGGCGCCCCGCACTCGCAGCGAAGCTGCTGGCTCGGTGGCTGGCGTGAATCGCCTCGTGAGCGAAGCGAACCAAGCGAGAGGGTCGGCAGCGAGCGCGAGTGCGGGGCGCCTGCCTACATCTCCAGCAAACTGCTCAAAATTCTGGCTATACAAAAGAATCTGGGCAAAAGAAAAAGCCGGTTTCATCAAGTGGGCGATGAAACCGGCTTCAGCGGAGGATGGGGGATTTGAACCCCCGAGGGCGTGAACCCAACACGCGTTCCAGGCGTGCGCCATAGGCCGCTAGGCGAATCCTCCAGGCTGTTGCTTAGCTACTTGCGCAGCTTCACGAAAGCGAACAGATACGAGCATACCCCATGCCCGGGCGTCCGCGCAAACCAGGCGCGCGGGTAGGGTGCAGCGTCCGCTCCGACAGGCACCGCCATCCGCCCTTTGTTTTTCGTGGCGGCTTAGGGTACAGTTGTTGGAGCCCCTTACGTGGCGTCATCTTGGAAAACTCCCCCAGGGCCGGAAGGCAGCAAGGGTATCTGGGCTCTGACGGGTGCGTAGGGGGTCTTTATTTTGCTCGGCGCCTTTTACGCGAGCTTCCTTAAGCCTTTCGCGCACGGTTCTTAAAACGTCAGCCACCCCCACTACACTGTTAACCAGCACACCCGGGGCGGCGAGCGCCTGATTCTCTCTTGCTTTTCTCCCTGGGCCGGGCTCAGTTTTTCTGCACTCAACCGAAGGTTTATTGTGAGCACTGCGCTGTATCGCCGTTATCGCCCTGAGTCGTTTGCCGACGTTATCGGGCAGGAGCATGTCACCGAACCTCTCATGACTGCCCTTGAGAAGAACAGGGTGAACCACGCCTACCTGTTCTCGGGGCCGCGCGGGTGTGGCAAGACCACTTCGGCGCGTATTTTGGCGCGCTGCCTCAACTGTGCGGAGGGCCCTACCCCTACCCCGTGTGGTGTGTGCGAGTCTTGTAAGGAGCTTTCCCGCGACGGTGGTGGTTCCCTCGATGTGATTGAGATGGACGCCGCCAGCCACGGCGGTGTGGACCACGCCCGTGACCTGCGTGAACGCGCTACTTTTGCGCCGGTGCGCGACCGCTACAAGATTTTCATTATCGACGAGGCGCACATGGTCACCCGCGAGGGCTTCAACGCCCTGCTCAAGATTGTGGAAGAGCCCCCGGCGCACATTAAGTTTATTTTTGCGACCACCGAGCCTAACAAGGTGCTCGGCACTATTCGTTCGCGTACCCACCATTACCCCTTCCGCCTGGTGCCTCCGCAGATTCTGGGGGACTACCTGGCTAAGCTCTGCGCCGAAGAGGGTGTTAAGGTCGCCGACGGCGTGCTGCCACTGGTTGTCCGCGCCGGTGGCGGTTCGGTGCGTGACTCGCTGTCGATTCTTGACCAGCTCATGGCGGGTGCCTCTGACGAGCAGGGCATCTCCTACGACCTGGCTGTTGCCCTGCTGGGCTTTACCCACGGCGAGTTGCTCGACGAGGTTGTCGATGCTTTTGCTTCTGGTTCTGCCGCCGAGGTTTTCGCGTCGGTCGATAGGGTGATTCAGACCGGCCAGGATCCCCGCCGCTTTGTGGAGGACCTGCTCGAGCGCTTCCGCGACCTCATTATTGTGAAGGCCGTGCCCGACTCAGTGAGTTCGATTCTGCGCGGCCTGGCCGCTGACCAGCTCGACCGTATGCGTGCTCAGGCTGAGCAGCTGGGTTCGGCTGAGCTGTCGCGGGCTGCGGACGTCACCAATGAGGCCCTGAATGAGATGAGCGGGGCCATGAACCCCCAGCTTCATCTGGAGCTACTCTGCGCCCGCATTCTGCTAGCTGCCGGGGAGCATGGCGTCGGCAACCTAGCTGCCCGCCTTGACCGGCTTGAGCGCAAGCTGGCGTCGGGGCAGTTCCCTGCGCCCGCGGGCGGTCATTCTGCACCGGCAGGTTCCGCTTCTGGCACCGGTGCGGACGCCCCCAGCCCCCTGGCACGCGCCCGGCAGCAGCTAGCCCAGCAGGGTGGCGTCGAAGGTCAAGCCCCTGCTCAGCAGGCTCAACCTCAGCAGCAAGCTCAGCCCCAACGTCAAGACCAGCCCGTTCAGCAAACTCAGGCTCCTGCCCAGCAGGGTGGTGCGCCCTTGGCTGGGGCTCCTTTGGCTGGGGCTCCTTTGGCTGGCGCTCCCTTGAGCGGTGCCCCGCTAGCAGGCCAAGGTGTTCCGCCGCTCGGTGGGCCCCAGCAGGCCCAGCACTCCCCCTCGCCTCAGAACCCAGCGCGGCCGGTGCCCGGTGAAAACACGGTCGATATGGTGGCGAACTCCTGGGCCGATGTAGTGGCCAAGGTGCCCGCCCCCTTTGCCCGGGCCCAGTTTGCCCTGTGTGAGCCGTCCAAGTTTGAAAACGGGGCCCTCTTTCTGCGGGCTGAGTTGCCCGTACTTAAAGCCGTCAAGGAGTACCTGCCCCAGCTTCAGCAGGCTCTCTTCCAGGTGCTGGGTCTGCAGGTGCAGCTGCGCGGTGAAATCAAGAAGCCCGGCGACGGCGGCGATAACCCCGGCGGTGGGCGCCCTAGTGACGGACGTCCTGGCGGTCCCGGTGGAGCAGGCCCATCAGGTGGAAAC
>NZ_SPQC01000033.1 GCF_004569295.1 Rothia nasimurium | reverse complement strand
GGGCACGGGCAGGGGGAACCCCTCGATGGTGGGCGGGTCGGGCAGCACAAGCTGGAAGTAGCCTGCTACTGCCAGGCCGGTGAGCCAGAGCAGGCCCACAAGAGCCGTTGCTAGCCCGACCCATTGCAGAGCGTTGAGCAGGTGCCACCACCAGCGCTTCTTCTGGGCGTCGTAGTGCACGCTGGCTGCGGCGCGCTCGATTTCGCCGGGGAGCTGGCCCTCGAAGGTTCGGGCCGCTGCCCTGATGGAGTGGCTCCAGGGCTCTTCAACGCCGTCTGAGACGCTCGTGGCGAAGGTGCGCAGGGAGGTTGAGAGGGCCGCTTTCTGGGGAGCTCCCAGAGGCGGCAGGGAGGATTTAGAGATAGGCGCCCCGTCGTGGTCCTTATGCAGGCCCATGCGCTTGAGGGGATCGCGTTTGATTTTGAGCAGCCAGCGGGTTGCAATCCAGCCGGTGGACGAGGCTGCGTGTAGCTTGTAGGAACCCGCTGCGGCCTTGACCAGGGCTTCTGCGCCCGAGGCGGTGTAGAAGTCGTCCTCGAGCCGGGTGGTTGCTGCGGCGGTGATGCCGGCGGGCTCTCCCCCGCCGTCCCGGGCAGCAAGGTCTGAGCGGACGCCCGCCAAATCGGCTTCGAGCCGGGCAACCGCGGCGCTCTTGGCGACGGCGACCTGCCCGAGGATCTCGCGGAGGCGGGGTATCTGGTAGCCGGTGCGGGCTGAGACGCCCAGGGGGTCAGCGAGCAGGGTGGAGCTCAGCCCGTCCTGGGCCAGCAGGAGCTTGAGGGAGTCAAGTACTGCCGGAACCTCGCCTTCATCGAGCCTATCCACCTGGTTGAGCACGGCCAGGGTTACTGCTCCATGGGCGGCCAGGGGCTGGATGAAGTCCTGGTGAATTACAGCGTCGGCGTACTTTTGTGGGTCCATGACCCAGACCAGCACGTCGACGCACTCAGCCATTTTTTCAACGATGGCCCGGTTTGAGGCTTCTACCGAGTCGAAGTCGGGTAGGTCGAGCAAGATGAGCCCGCCGCTGGCCTGTTCGGTCTTACCGGCTCCTACCGAGCGGCGAATCTTGTTCCACATGCCCACGGTGACCGGTACGTCGGCGCGGTTGAGGGCTTCTGCGGCCTGGGCGGGGTCTTCGTCCATGTAGGTACGGTTGGTTACGCCCAGCCAGTCCAGCAGGGGTTCTGCCCCTTCTTTACCCCAGATGGCGGCCTGAGCGGTGGAGGTGGTGGGGCGGCGGGCCGCGCTCTTGGCGATGTCTTTACCGACTACCGCGTTGAAGAGGGTGGATTTGCCTGAGCCGGTGGCCCCGAAGAAGCCGATGACGGTGTGCTCGGCAGACAGTTCCCGACGGGCTGCTGCCCGGCCCAGGGTTGCGCGGGCGGCTTCGAGGGTTTCGGGGGCTACTCGCCCTTCGCCCAGGTCAAGTGCCTCGGTGAGGGCGTCCAGTCGGGTAGCCAGGGCGGTGGTGGCGAAAGCTGTATCTGTGGTGGTCACGGTGGTTACTCTCGCTTACTTGGTCTCGTCAGTGGGTGCGGGGGTAGTTGCGGTGGAGGCGGACGCCAGCTGCTCCCCCGCGCGGGACAGAATCTGGGCCGCTTCGGTGAGGTCGGCAGCTGAGGGGGTTTCGGGATCGCTGCTGCCACTTGCCTCATCCAGGCGCTGGGTAAAGCGTTCCTGCTGGCTGACAAGGAGCTCTCGCATACGCTCTTCGAGGCGGGTGCGGGCCCCGGCTGCCATGCGGCGTACGGCGTCCTCACCAAAGATTGCTTCGAGCAGTTTCTGGCCCACTACGCCCGAGCCACCGGCGATACCCACTTCTAGGCCGGTGAGGCCGCCGGTCATGGAGAAGACCGCAACCATCAGAATCACGGCGGTGACGTTTACGCCCAGCGACATGAAACGGGCCCGTTGGCGTTTACCGGCGCCTTCGGCGGCGATGATGTCCATGACGTCCTGTTGCCAGGCTCGAATTGACTCAGCAACCTCTTCGGAGAAGTTCTCACCCAGGGCTGCCAGGTCGTCCCCGGCCAGCAGGGCGCGCCCGGCTCGGTCTTTGAGCCAACGGCGCTGGGCAGTTTCGGCAGCGGCAGCAGCCTCTTCCATGATGACCGAGTGCAGACCCACTTCAAGGGCCTGTTCCACCTCTACGGCACGGGTAGGCGGGGTACCCCTGAAGAAGCCGGCGACGCGGTCGCGCACCTTACCGATAGTGGTTTCTACCTGGCGGAAGAATTCGCCGGTACCCACAAAGTCCTGCCAGCGGGTTAGCACCTCGCCGCGAAGCATCTGCCCGTCCTGGGTGGCCTCATTGAGGTTGGCCAGGGCTCGCTCAAAGGCTGAGGTGACGTCCGCACGCAGGCGGGCTTCGGCGGCCTGCTGTTCACCGGCGGCCTGGGCGAGAATAGCTGCCTGCTGTCCTACCGCCCGCACCGCGCCTTCTAGGGTACGGCGGGCGATATCGGAGCGGGCGTCCACGTCAGCCCCCAGGGACCGCAGCCAGAAAATCAGGGGGGTGAGGGCGACGGAGGGCAGCAGGCCGCGTTCGTCGCGTTCCTGCTCGGTCACAGAGTGAATCAGGGCGGGAGTGATGCCCGCTTCGGTCAGCATGCGGGTGAGGTCGGCTTCAATTTCGTCTTCGGCACCCCCGGGCACGCGGTTGAGCACCACGGCGATGGTGATATCGCGGGCAGCGGCCTGGCGCAGAATCTCCCAGGGCACGGCATCGGCGTAGCGGTTAGCGGTGGTGACAAAGAGCCAGAGGTCGGCAGCGCGCAAAAGCTGCTGGGCCAGGCGGCGGTTCTCATCTGAGACCGAGTCGAAGTCGGGGGCGTCAATCAGGGCGATCCCTGCGGGCAGGGAATCAACGGGTACGGTGACCAGCTCGTCCTGGCCCTTGTGGGGGTTAGCGCCGGGTAGGGCTTCTCCGGGGGCTATCGGCACTCGCACCAGGTGGGGCAGCATGCGCTCAGGGGTGAAGGCATCAGCGTCTTCGGGGCGGTGCAGAAGGACGGGCTGGCGGGTGGTGGGGCGGATCGCACCGGAGCGGGTGACGGGCTCCCCCATTAGGGTATTCACCAGGGTAGACTTGCCTGCACCGGTAGAGCCACCCACCACGACGGTCAGCGGGGCATCGAGGGTAGCCAGCTTAGGCAGGATGTAGTCATCGAGCTGGGTGACGGCGGTACGCGCCTCCTTGCGCGCTGCGTCGGCAGAGCCGGTGACCAGGGGGAAGGACGCCGCAGCGAGGGTATTGCGAGCATCGCGAACTGCGGTGAGAGCGGGAGTGATTGATTCGTTGTGCACGTACCCTATTCTCGCATGTTTAGCGAAAGACGCGGGGCTTGGCAGCCAATGACGCTGTGAGCAAAAGAAAAGCTCCACATCCTACTGGATGTGGAGCTTTTAGCCTGTGACCCCAACCGGATTTGAACCGGTGTTGCCGCCGTGAGAGGGCGGAGTACTAGGCCGCTATACGATGGGGCCGAAACTCTTTCGAGCTGCTGCCGTTTCCAGCAACAGATAAAACTATACATACACTGTTTACCTGTGCGCAAGCTGGAAGGGTGTAATCTGCGCCATTACAATATATGGTACCCGCAGGCAAACAAAAAATCCCCCGCTTCGAATGAAGCGAGGGATTCTAGCCTGTGACCCCAACCGGATTTGAACCGGTGTTGCCGCCGTGAGAGGGCGGAGTACTAGGCCGCTATACGATGGGGCCGAAACATCTTGAACCAAGATGTTCGCTGGGATACCAGGACTCGAACCTAGAATGACGGTACCAGAAACCGTAGTGTTGCCAATTACACCATATCCCATTATTATTTGCTCCGGTCTTGTTTTCCTTTCGGAACTCATCGCCGCAACGAGTAATAACTCTATACGAGCTTTTGAGGGCGTGCAACTTGAAATCCATAGAGCTGGCTCACATTCAAGTACTTCACCCCGTGTTTACCCTTATTTCTAGCGGTTTTTGGCCCCAAAATTTTTGTAAAAATTCCTGAAAAAGCCGCCGCAGGCGTCCTGCTTCTCCACTTTTCTCCCCTCCCAGGTCTTATAAAAAGCACCGCCCCGCTCCCCCACTACGCGGGGTCATGGGGCGGTGCGTGAGCTAAACCTCGAAATTTTTTAGGCCAGCGAAGCGTGGAGCTTCTTCAGGCGAGCAAGAGAGGAATCCTTGCCCAGAATCTCCATGGACTCGAAGAGCGGCGGTGAGATGCGCTGGCCGCTCATGGCGGTGCGCACCGGGCCGAAGGCAAGGCGGGGCTTGATCTCAAGGCCATCAACGATAGCTTCGCGCAGGGCAGCTTCGATGGTAGCAGCGGTGAAATCGGTCAGGCCCTCAACTGCGGTAATAGCCGCGTCGAGAACTGCCGATGCTGACTCCTTGAGCTGCTTGGCGGCGTCCTCAGCAACCTCGATGTTCTCATCGGCAATAAAGAGGAAGCCCAGCAGGCCGGGGGCCTCGCCCAGAAGCTGCATGCGCTCCTGCACCAGAGGGGCTGCCTCGGTCAGAATAGCCTGCTCACGCTCGGTCAGATTCTCGAAGCTCTCAGCGGATACTAGTTCAGCCTTATGCAGGAAGGGAACCAGGCGGTTGCGGAAGTCCTCTGCCTCCAACAGGCGGATATGGGTGCCGTTGATGGCTTCTGCCTTCTTCAGGTCGAAGCGGGCGGGGTTAGCCAGAACGTCCTTGATGTCGAAGGCGGCAACCATCTGATCCATGGTGAAGATGTCTTCGTCGTGGGAGAGGGACCAGCCCAGCAGGGAGAGGTAGTTGAGCAGGCCTTCCTTAATGAAACCGGCGTCCAGCAGATTGTAGAGGCTGGACTCGGGGTCGCGCTTGGAAAGCTTCTTGTTGCCCTGGCCCATGACGTAGGGCAAGTGACCGAATTCGGGGATAAAGCTGGTGACGCCAACCTCAACCAGGGCCCGGTAGAGGGCGATCTGGCGGGGGGTTGATGACAGCAGGTCCTCGCCACGCAGCACATGGGTGATGCCCATGAGGGCGTCGTCGACGGGGTTGACCAGGGTGTAGAGGGGCTTGCCGTTGGCGCGGACGACCACGAAGTCGGGTACGGAACCGGCCTTGAAGGTGATGTCACCGCGCACCAGGTCGTGGAAGGTGATGTCTTCATCGGGCATGCGCAGGCGCAGCACGGGGGTGCGACCTTCGGCCCGGTAGGCGGCCTTCTGCTCTTCGGTCAGGTCGCGGTCGAAGTTGTCGTAGCCCAGCTTGGGGTCTTCGCCCTTAGCCTTGTGACGCTCTTCAACCTCTTCGGGGGTTGAGAAGTCTTCGTAGATGAAGCCGCCGGCCTTGAGCTTTTCTACCACGTCAGCGTAGATGTCCATACGCTCTGACTGGCGGTAGGGGGCGTGGGGGCCACCGATACCGACGCCCTCGTCCCAGTTGATGCCCAGCCACTGCAGGGATTCGAGCACCTGGTTGAAGGATTCTTCGGAGTCGCGGGCGGCGTCGGTGTCTTCGATGCGGAAGACCATGGTGCCACCGGTGTGCTTGGCGTAGGCCCAGTTGAAGAGGGCGGTTCGCACCATACCCACGTGCGGGGTGCCGGTGGGTGAGGGGCAGAAGCGGACGCGGGTCTCGCTGGGGTCGTTGAGTTTCAGAGTGTAATCACTCATGGATGCGGGCACATCCCTTTCTAGTTGAAAGCTGTTCGTAGGTTCTAGTTTACTCGGCGCGGACGGTATTGATGAGGGAGCCGATACCCTCAACCTCAATCTCGACCTCGTTACCTGCGCTCAGGCGTCCTACCCCTGCGGGGGTGCCGGTGAGAATCACATCGCCGGGCAGCAGGGTGAAGTATTCGCTGGCGGCGGCGACAAGTTCGGCGACGGAGAAAACCATGTCGGCGGTGGTACCGTCCTGCTTGAGGTCGCCGTCAACCCAGGTTTGGATGGTGAGGTCGTCGGTGTCCAGGTCGGTTTCAATCCAGGGGCCGAGGGGGCAGGCACTGTCGAAGCCCTTGGCGCGGGCCCACTGGATGTCGGTTTTTTGGGCATCGCGGGCGGTCAGGTCGTTGGCGACGGTGAAGCCGTAGATAACTTCGGGTACGCGGTCCAGGGGCACGGACTTGGCGATACGGCCGATGACGACGGCAAGCTCACCTTCGAAAGAGACGTTATCTGACCATTCGGGCAGGGCGATGGGGTCGCCGGGGCCGATGACGGAGGTGTTGGGCTTGAAGAAGAACTGGGGGGTGGTGGGGGTTTCGTTGCCCAGTTCGGAGGCGTGGTCGCGCCAGTTGCGGGCCACACCAATGACCTTGGAGCGGGGAATGATGGGGGCAAGCAAGCGGACCTCGGCGATGGGGTATCGCTTGTCGGTGGGGATAATGCCGGTGTAGAAGGGGTCGCCGGAGAGGACGGTGATGGTCTCTTCGCCGGGCTCACCTTCAACCAGGCCAAAGTGCAGGGTATCGTCTACGGTAAATCGGGCAATGCGCATGGTTCTAGACTACCGGATTCGCCGCCCACGCCCCAGAACGGACCATCTAAATCAGAAATCCCACCTAGTTGGTGGTCATTTCTGACTCAGATGGTACCTACCCCGTGGATTTTTCAGCTACTCTCTAGACTCAGGCGATGATGGCTTGGTCGAAGCAAATCCTGACGGGTTCCCTAGAGCTTTGATTTTTGGGGTTCAAGTTCCTGCCAGGTGATGGTCAGATGGGGGTAGCCTGCTAGGAACTCTTCGAGGTGTTCTACACCGTTGAGAACAGAATCGAAGCCGTCTTCTCCGGCTGAGTAGAGTTCGAGTATTAGGCTCTCCTCCCTGGGTCTTACAGGGGTTGGGATTTCGGTGAAGCAGTAACCGCCACTGTAGTAGACTCTAGATGAGCCAAGGGTGAGGGCGGCAAGGAAGGCCTGCACCACCGTCCGCGCTTCTTTACCTGTGATGCTAGCTTGGAGACGAACGATGGTGTCTTGTTGCCAGGGCCAGTTCTTGTACCATTGGGGGCTGGGGGTATAGGTCATGGCCCAATTATAGGACGCTTAGGCTCCTTCCAGTTTAACTCTGATATGCCCTTGTCAATAAGCGTCCGTAACTTTCTAGGCGATTCGGGTCAGCCAGCCGTAGCGGTCCTCCACCTTGCCCGTTTGAATCCCCACCAGCTCTTCGCGGATAGCCATAGTGATTTCGCCGTTGACGCCCTCGCTGGCAGGGGTAGGCACAAGTAGGCCCTCCCCCTTGAGGTTGCCGATAGGCTGGATGACGGCGGCGGTACCGCAGGCAAAAATCTCGGTGATGTCGCCGTTTGCTACGCCCTCGCGCCACTCGCTCAGGGTAATCTTGCGTTCCTCAACGGTGTGGCCGCGGTCCTCAGCTAGCTTGATGATGGACTTGCGGGTCACACCGCGCAGAATCGTGCCGGTCAGCTCGGGGGTGACGATGCGTCCGTCCTTGTAGACGAAGAAAACGTTCATGCCACCCAGCTCTTCAATGGCGTCGTCGCGGTTGGGGTCCTTGAAGATGACCTGCTTGCAGCCCTGGGCCTCACCCTCCAGCTGAGCAGCCAAAGAAGCCGCGTAGTTGCCGCCGCACTTAGCCTCGCCGGTGCCGCCCACACCAGCGCGGGCATAGGTGGTTGAAAGCCAGATATCGACAGGCTTGGGGGTGCCGAAGTAGTTACCGGCAGGGGACGCAATGATGAAGAAGGAAACCTCGTGTGCCGGGCGAATACCCAAGAAAGCCTCGGTGGCAATCATGAAGGGGCGCAAGTAGAGGGATTCGCCCTCACCGGAGGGAACCCAGTCAGCGTCAATAGTCACCAGCTGGCGGATTGCCTCAACGAAGAGCTCTTCGGGCAGGTTTGGCAGCACCAGGCGGTCAGCTGACTTGTTCAGACGAGAAGCGTTTTCTTCGGGGCGGAAGGTGGTGATGGATCCGTCCGCCTGGCGGTAGGCCTTGATACCCTCGAAGATTTCCTGGCCATAGTGGAAGACGGACGCCGCCGGGTCCAGGCTCAGGGGGCCGTAGGGCAGAACCTGGGCGTTGGTCCATTCGCCGCCGTCTGTGTGGGTGCCGCGCCAGTCGATGCGCACCATGTGGTCGGTGAAGTAGTTGCCGAAGCCGGGGTTTGCGAGAATCTCTGCGCGGCGTTCGTCGCTGGCGGGGTTGGGGTTGCGGTTGATAGTGAATTCGAGTGACATGTTCATCCTTCAAACGGTTTCGGTGGGGTGCTGACGTTTTAGTGGAGTTGGGCGAGGATTGCATCGCCTATTTCGTCGGTGGCGCGGGTTGCGCCGGGGTTGGCTGCGAGGTCTGCTTCTACTGCCTGTTCGATGCGGGCGGCGCTGGTCTCGTGGCCCAGGTGGCGCAGGAGCATAGCAGCGGCCAGGACGGTTGCGGTCGGGTTGGCCTTGTTCTGCCCGGCGATGTCGGGGGCTGAGCCGTGCACGGGTTCGAACATGGAGGGGTAGGTGCCGTCGGCGTTGATGTTGCCGCAGGCTGCGTAGCCGATACCGCCGGTGATGGCGCCTGCCTGGTCGGTAAGGATGTCGCCGAAGAGGTTATCGGTAACGATCACGTCGAAGCGGGCGGGGTCGGTGGTGAAGAAGATGGTGGCTGCGTCGATGTGCAGGTAGTCGGTGGTGACCTGGGGGTATTCTTCGGCGACCTTGTTGAAGATGCGGGTGTAGAGGGCACCGGCGTTGACCAGCACGTTGGTCTTGTGAATCAGGGTCAGCTTTTTCTTCTCGCGGCTGGCTGCCAACTCGAAGGCGTAGCGCACCAGGCGCTCGATGCCGTAGGCGGTGTTGACCGAGACTTCGGTGGCGATTTCGGCGTCGGTTCCGGTGCGGAGCACACCGCCGTTACCAGCGTAAGGGCCTTCGGTGCCTTCGCGGACAACTACAAAGTCGATATCGCCGGGGTTGGTCAGGGGTGAGACAGCGCCGGGGAAGAGGCGGGAGGGGCGCAGGTTGATGTAGTGGTCGAAGGAGAAACGCAGGTTGAGCAGGATTTCTCGTTCGATCAGGCCGCTGGGCACGGCGGACGAGCGCGGGTCGGCTCCCACTGCGCCGAAGAGGATGGCGTCGTGCTGGGCGAGCGCGGTCTTGGTCTCTTCGGTGAGGGTCTGACCGGTTGCGAGCCAGTGTTCTGCACCGAGGGGGTATTCGGTGGAGGTGACAGTGATGTTGTCGAGTTCGGCGGCGCGGGTGAGGACGCGGTGGGCTTGGGCTACTACTTCGGGGCCGATGCCGTCGCCGGGGATTACTGCCAGGTTGATGGAGCTGTTTTCAGTCATGGTTTAAGGCTAGTCCTGCGAGCGCAGCTTTGCCCATATTTTGACTGGTGGTTTCATATATTGGTCTAGGGTGTGAGGTGGTCGGTAGCTGGTAGGGCCGCTACCGGCTTATTGCCGGTGGGGGCTACTTCTAAAGTGGTGAGTCTGCCATCTGTCAGGTGGGTGAGGAGGAGCGTCTCCCCGTCCTGGGTACCTACGGATAGATAGGTGCGGGGCAGGTCCTGGTCGATGGGCTCGCCCGGGTAAAGCAGGTTGTAGGTGGGGCAGGTGCCACAGTCGCAGGTCTGCTCAATCTGAGCTTCTTCAAGGGCAGCAATTGCTGCCTCACGTTCTGCTGTATTCGGTTCACGGTCGTTTGGGGCGTGGGGCTTGGCCAGGCGCAATACCGCCGCAAAGAACTCTTTTTCTTGTTCCATAGCCACACTATAAAACTGAACCACATGCCTTGTCACCAGCCCCAGAATTTAATCGGGGCTCAACAAGGCATGTGGTTCTATAGGTGGTGAGAACGGTTAGACGTTCTTCTCAATCAGCTCCTTGACCGCCTCAACATCGTTGGGCAGGTCGATGACGTGGCGGTCGGCGTCCATGATGCCGGCAAAACGCTCAGGAATAGCGGGCTCGGCGCCGGTGGCTTCAAGGATGGTTTCAGCGAACTTAACCGGCAGGGCGGTTTCCAGGCAGATGATGGGGGTATCTACCTTCTCTGCCCAGTCGCGGGCGACCTTGACGCCGTCCGCGGTGTGGGGGTCAAACAGCACACCCAGGCGCTCGTTGGCATCGCGGATGGTGGCGACGCGGTCGGCGTGGGTTGAGCGGCCCGAGGCAAAGCCGTAGCGCTCAGCCGCCTCTGCAAAGGCAGGGTCATTGGTCAAGGAGAAGCCGCCCTGAGGCACCTTGAGACCAAAGAAATCGGCGGTACGCTCAGCGTCACGGCCCAGCAGGTCATAGATAAAGCGCTCAAAGTTGGACGCACGGGAGATATCCATTGAGGGGCTGGAAGTCTCGTAGGTATCAGCCGAAGAACGCACCCGGTAGTCGCCGGTGTGGAAGAATTCGTCGAGCACGTCGTTCTCGTTGGTGGCAACAATCAGACGGTCGATGGGCAGGCCCATCTGGCGGGCGATATGGCCGGCGCAGATATCACCGAAGTTACCGGTGGGCACGCAGAAGGACACCTGCTGGTCGTTGCTTTCGGTAGCGCGAATCCAGGATGAAATATAGTACACAATCTGAGCCATCAGGCGGGCCCAGTTAATGGAGTTCACCGCACCAATACGCTTATCAGCCTTAAAGGCAGCGTCAGCTGAGATGGCTTTGACGACGTCCTGGCAGTCATCGAATACACCATCGAGGGCGACGTTGAAGATGTTTTCGTCGTCCAGGCCGAACATCTGGGCCTGCTGGAAGGGGGTCATGCGCCCGGCGGGGGTGAGCATAAAGACCTTAATACCGGGACGGCCGCGCATGGCGTATTCGGCAGATGAACCGGTATCGCCCGATGTAGCGCCCACAATGTTGAGGGTTTCGCCGCGGCGGCCCAGCTCGTATTCAAAGAGCTCACCCAGCAGCTGCATGGCCATGTCCTTGAAGGCGGCGGTGGGGCCCTCAGACAGGTGGCCAATCAGAATACCGGGTTCCAGTTCAGTCACCGGAACAATCTCTTCTGAGGCGAACTTGGGGGAGGAGTAGGCCCGGGCGGTCATAGCCTTGATGTCCTCAGCCGGAATATCGTCGATGAAAAGCTGCAGTACTTCTGCGGCCAGAGCTGCGTAGCCTTCCTCAGCAAGCACAGTGCGCCAGCGGGTCAGAGTGGCGTCGTCGAGGGTGGGGTAGGTTTCGGGCAGGTAGAGGCCGCCATCGGGGGCTAGACCACCGAGCAGAATATCGGTGAACTTAGCTGGGGTGCGGGTGGTGTCGCGGGTTGAGATGTACTGCATGGGTATAAGCCTACCGAAACTGCCCGGCCGGTGGTGCTAGGCGCTCATACTGCGGTATGAATTTGGGGTGCGGACGCCCGCCACCGCCTTCCCGGGGCCGGGGCGGCTTTTAGACTTATGAGGGTGGAAACCCTACAGATAGAACTGGCTACTACCCAGCGCCGGAAGAAGCTGGTCAATGCGCTTGCTGTTGCCCTGGGGCAGATACTGACCCTGGTGATAACGCTTGCCTTTGGTCTCGCCATGGAAGATGGCACCTGGGCGCTAGTTTATATAGTGGCCTGGTTGGTTGCTACATCGAGTCTCTACTTCAGGTATTCCCGGCCGGTTCTGGTCGTGGTTCTGGTCGTGGTATCGCTTCTCATCACCATACCCGCTCAGTACCCGGCGGTGGGTTCCTGGTGGGCTGCCTCAGTGATGGTCTACCACCTGGTGCGGTACTTTTCGAAGCCGGTACGTATTGGCACCTTTGTTGCGGCCCTTATGGCCGCAATCGTCGGCGGCTTTGTTCTCACCCGCCCCTTTTTGGCCAAATAATCCAAGTACATTCGAGTTCTACGCCACCGCCCTAACCGCTGTTTTTATCTGCGCAGCAATCGTCACGATTGCCTGGTTCTTTGGCGACTCCCGGCGCCTGCGCGAGAACCGCCACCGGGCCCTGATTGAGCGGAACCGCCAGCTAGAACACGAGCGAGAGCAGGAGCGGGCCCTTGCCGCCCTCGATGAGCGAGCCCGCATTGCCCGCGAAATGCACGACATCGTGGCTCATTCGCTGTCTGTCATCATTGCCCAGGCGGACGGCGCCCGCTACGCTGCCGCTGCCCAGCAGGCTGGGAGCGGGGCGGGGGCGTCCGCGCAGAATGAGCCTGTGGAGCTAGCCGCCTTGGGCACGATTTCTGAGGCGGCGCGGTCGTCCCTACAACAGATGCGAACCCTGCTGGGGGTCCTGCGCACCGATGAGGGCACCACCGTTGAGCCCCTCCCGGCCCTACACAACGTCCCCCAGCTCATTGAACAAACCCAGAAGCTGGGCATACCGGTGCGCTTTAGCACGGTATCGGGAGTTGAGGAGAAACTACCGCAGGGTGCCGACCTGACCATCTACCGTATTGTGCAAGAAGCCCTGACCAACGTGGCCAAGCACTGCCCGGGTACTCCCCTGGTGACCGTCACCATTAGCGAGGGTAAGCAGACCCTAGATATCGACATCACCAATCTGCCCCAGGCCGAGCCCACCCAGCCCCTGCCCGGTGCCCGCCGGGGCCTGCTGGGCATGCGCGAACGCGTTGATATGTACCACGGCACCCTGCACTACGGCCGCCTAGCTGATGGTTCTTTTAGGGTTTTTGCTCAGATTCCTTTCGTGCCCTAGACCCGCTTAAATAAGAACCAGCCACCCAATGATGATCAGGAGCGATAGAGTAAAACCGTGATTAGAGTTCTTCTTGTAGATGACCAGCAGCTCGTGCGTTCTGGCCTGGCTATGCTGATTGGCTCGCAGGCCGATATGCAGGTGGTGGCCCAGGCCGGGGACGGTCAGCAGGCTATCAAGCTGGTCGCCGAGCTGCAGGCCGCGGGGCTGGGGCCTGATGTAGTGCTCATGGACGTGCGCATGCCGGTGCTCGATGGCATCGAAGCCACAGGCGCTATCATCGCAGCCCACCCCGAGGTCAAGGTGGTCATGCTGACCACCTTTGATATCGACGACTACGTGTACGCCGCGGTCCAGCGCGGAGCCAGCGGCTTCCTACTCAAGGACGCCCCGCCCGAGCAGCTTCTCGGGGCTATTCGGACGGTGCAGCGCGGGGACGCCGTCATCGCCCCCAGCGCCACCAAGCGGCTGCTCGAGCAGATGATTCCCCACCTGGCAGGGGGCGCGCCCACCCAGCAGACACCCCAGAAACACGCTGAGAAGATTGCCAGCCTGACCAACCGCGAGCGCGAGCTGTTTTTGCTCATTGCCCAGGGACTGTCGAATGGTGAGATGGCCCAGCAGCTCTTTGTTTCTGAGGCGACCGTCAAAACCCATGTCTCGCATATTCTGGCTAAGCTTGAGGCCCGCGACCGTGTGCAGGCAGTGATTATTGCCTACGAGGCAGGGCTGGTTTAACCTTCAATACTGAAAATTATTAGGTTCCGCAGGCTCACGCTCGCTGTGAGTCTGCAGAACCTATTCTCATACCTAGGTATGAGGCCCAGCTCTTCCCAATCACTCCCCGGTGCGATGTGCCTTGCCATACTGGGAGTATGAGCACCTCACACACTATTCCCATCGCTGTTTCTGCCCGGAATCTTTCTAAAACCTACGCGGGTGAGTCCCCCGTCCACGCCCTGCGCAACATTTCAATTGATTTTGAGCGGGGCAAGTTCACGGCCATCATGGGCCCCTCTGGCTCCGGCAAGTCAACCCTGCTGCACACCCTGGCAACTCTCGATGCCCCCGACTCCGGGGAGCAGACGTCCGTACAGGTCAAGGGTGTGGAGCTAACAGGGCTCAAGGACGCCGCCCTAGCTGAGTTCCGGGCCCGTAATATCGGCTTTATTTTTCAGGCCTTCAACCTGATACCCACGCTCACAGCGGCCCAGAATATGGAGCTGCCCCTGGGGCTGGCCAAGATGGCAGTTGATACCATCTGGCGCGATGAGCTGGTACGCACCCTGAGCCTTGAGGACCGTCTCAAACACCTGCCCTCCCAGCTCTCCGGTGGGCAGCAGCAGCGGGTAGCGATCGCCCGGGCCCTGCTCCCGCGCCCGGCCGTCATTTTTGCGGACGAACCCACCGGCGCCCTCGACTCGGCGACCAGCACCGAGGTGCTGGGGCTCCTACAGCAGGCCAGCCGGGAACAGGGGCAGACCATTCTGATGGTGACCCACGACCCGCTCGCGGCCTCCTACGCCGACCGGGTTCTGCTGCTCAAGGACGGCCAGCTAGCCGGCGGGCTCGAAGCCCCCACCCAGACCAGTGTGCTCTCAGCCCTGGCAAGGCTGGGTGACTAGCATGGCCACCACCCTAAGTACCGTCGCTTTCTCCAACCTGGGCAAGCACCGCCTGCGCTTTGCCCTCACCTCTATCGGCATCGCGATTTCAGCTTTCTTTCTCACCGCTGTGCTACTGATTAATACCTCCTTCTATGACGAGGTGAGGCAGGCAGCAGGCCAGAAGTACTCAACTGCTGATGCCGTTGTCGAAACCACCAACAGGTTCTCTCAGGGGGACACCACTGACTACCTTCTCACCCAGGACCAGGCTGACCGGATAGAAAATCTCCCCGCAGTTGAATCGACCTGGGCAGTGACCGCTACCTACGCCGTTATCTATATACCGGCTGAAGAAGAGCAGGCAGAGAGCACCTACAGCATCGTCCGAGCCGATATGCCCGCTGAGGCGTTCTTCCCCTACTCCCTGAAAGAGGGCAGCCTGCCGACGTCCGCCCATCAGATAGTGATTACCGACCGGGCAGCCGAAGCTCTCTCTGTAGGGGTGGGCGGGACGGTCGTCCTCGATGATCTTTCTACCGTAACCGAGCAGACCGACATGACAGAGCCTCTCCCCCAGGCGGCCTACACCATCACCGGCATCTATGAATACCCCAGCGGCTATGGCGCCGGACCAGATATGGTCTTTACACCGGGTAACGGTGTAGCAAACTACATCGAACGCAGCCACGCCTACTGGGTGAGCACCCCCGACGGTATCTACGAGCAAGTTATTCTGAAACTCAAAGACCCCACCTCCACGTCCTTAGTAGAGCTCAAGCAGGCTCTTGCGAACTCCCCATCCCTTACTGTCTCGTCGGTTGAAGAACAGATTAGAAACGACGTCGGCAAGGGAGCGGGCAGCTACACCGCCCTGCTCTCTATCCTCTTCGGCTTTGGGGCTCTTTCGCTCCTTATGAGCTCCTTCATCATCGCCAGCACCTACAAGGTACATGCGGCAGCCCGCTCCCGTGAACTGGCCCTGCTCCGCACCCTGGGTGCTACCCGCCTAGCGGTGGTGCGCATGCTCCTGGTTGAGGCAGCAGCCCTCGGCGCGCTCTCCTCCCTCGCGGGTATCATCACCGCCTACCTTGCCGCTCTAGTTTTCAACGAAAGTGGCCGCATCACCTTTAACCCGATAGCGGGTGCTCTCGCTATGCTGGTCTGCACGCTCGTTACCCTCCTGGCGGCGCTCAAGCCGGTCTGGGCGACCCGCACCATACCACCGGTGGCGGCGCTCAATGGCTACCAGAAGCTTCCGAACGCTCCCCGCGCCAGGCACACCTGGGCTTATATCGGCCTCTGCCTTGTACTCACCCTGGCTACGGTAGCCTGCGCCTTGCCCGGGCTTCAGGGAGAAGACGAATTTCTGATTGCGGTAGCCACAGTTCTGGCTGCCCTCACCTTCGTGGTGGCAGCTCCCCTGCTCGTCGCACCGGGCATCGCCCTGCTCCGAATCTTTGCCCGTCCCTACTCCACCGCGGCCCTGGCCCACAGCAACATCGCCCAATCACGGGCGTCCGCCTCCGTGACCGTCCGTATGGTCTTCATCTGTGCGGCCTTCGTCAGCGCAGCCCTCACCGGCTACTCCACCATGCAGCAAAGCTTCATGGCAGAACTAGACCGCAACTACCCCTACGACGTTGAAGCGGTACTTGCAGAACCAGACATCGCCCGCCTCCAGGAGATACAGCGTCAGGTTTCCCAGCTCGACGGTGTGGACGCCGCCCTTGTGGCCCTGCCCCAGGGTAGTGTACTGACCTCGTCCGATGGCAGGTTCAGCACAACGGTCTACTCCATAGACCCCGAGACCCTCACCCGCCTGCACGGTGAACAAACCGGCCAGAAACTAACCGAGCAGACGGTGCTGCTGAGCCAGGCCTATGCAGACTCCTTCGGGGTACAGGAGGGCCAGCAGCTCTACATCGAAGGAACCCGTGACGCTGTAGAACTCACCGTCAGTATCACCCCCGATACGCTGCATGGCTTCCTCATAACCGCACAGAACGGCAACCTCATCAGCGGCACAGACCTGGTAGACCCTACCGGGCAAAACACTGGTGAAGGCCTGCTCCAGGCTAATTTTGACCCCGGTATCAGCTGGAGCGACCGTTTCTCGGTGCTCAACCCCATCGCCGAAATCACCGGCCTCGATGCGGGTGAGCTTTCGGGCGTAGCCACCGAAAAAGCCAGCTTGCAGGATAAGGGGTGCAGGAGCCGGCCTTATCACCGCCCTACTCCTGCTCCAGGTTTTTGCTGTCAACAATTTCAACCTGGTCTACAGCGTGCAGGCCTGGCACTACCTAGCAGTTATCGCAGGCGGCCTTACCCTGGCCTGGGCCACGGTCTTCTTCCCGGCCCGGTCAGCCTCCCGCATACCGCCGGTTGCTGCCCTACAGGAGGTGAACTAGCAGGGCGGGGCGGGCATCCGCCCCCTCAGACAGGCGGACGCCCGCCCCTGCCTTAGCTGGCAGTGGGGCTAGCGGTGGGGGTGGATACCGTCACCGGTGAGGTGTTCTTGGGGTCGGTCTTATCAGCGGCAACCCGCTCCCCAGCTGTGGCGTGGGTAGCCTCAAGTTCTTCAGAGAACTGCTCAAGACGCTGGTAGACCGCCTCATAGTAGGAGTTCTTCAGGCCGGTGATAGAAGAGTCGAAGGAAATGCTCTCACGGCAGGAAATATCGGTCTGCAGCATCTTCTCGGAGCTATCGGCCCCCAGTAGGCTAGCGCTATAAGCAGCCTGGTCGGTGCTCGAGGCCTGGCCGAACCCCGCGTCATTCATGCAGGTAGCCCACGACTCCTGCAAGGCCAGGTAGTTCTCATCGGCCCGCAAGCTGGTCTCAATAGCCTGGGCGAATTCAGGGGCCAGCAGGGCCGCCTTCACGCCGCTCTCCACAGAGCCGTAAATGTACTCGTAGCTCTGAGCCATGCAGCCAGCCGAGTTCAGCTCGCCGCTGGAGTACTCCATGAAGGTCACGGTAAAGGTTTCGCCGTCCTTACCCAGGTAGGCGTCCAGCCCCGCCTCGTCGAAGCTGGCGGTCGCCCGCCCCTCAGCGGCAGGCAGCTGGCCATAACCAGAAGCCTTCAGCTCCTCGGTGGTGCGGCCCGTGTAGACAGCAGAATCCAAGGTCAGCCCAACTTCGGGCTCCTTGTAGCTACCGCTGGCCTCAGCCACACAGCGCTCCACAAAAGCCCGGCGGGCAGACTCAGCCTCAGCAGGCGGGAAAATCCAAGACTGCAGGGCATCAAGATGCTCGGTCTTAGCGGTCTCAGCAGTCAGCTCATCAAAGTTCTGAGGCTGCGAAGAACACCCGGCCAGCCCTAAAGCTGTAAAACAGCCAAACACAGCGAGTCCTTTTACACAGCGGTTCGTAAGTAATGACACGGCGTCCTCCCTAGATAATCAGCCTCAATTCTAACTACTATGAAGAAGCAGCATCACCACAATCATCAAATGAATCCACGACGACCTCGTCACAGAAAGCAGACTACAAACGCCATGACCTCCCTTGACCAGCAAGGACTTCAGACCAGCCGCCGTGGCCTCATGCGCTTTGCCGCCTTCACAGGTGTGGCCAGTGTTGCCACCGCAGCAGGAACCGTAGCCATCAACGCTACCGCCCACGCAGCAGACGCAACCGCCAGCGTCTTCCCCTCAGATTTCACCTACCCCACCGTCACCGGTCCCTCCCTGGCTCTGTGGGGTAGCTCCTCCTTCGAAGGTGCCCAAGCCGACCAGGGCGTGCCTGCGGGGTTCAATGCGAGCATGGAAGCCCTGCTCAGCAGCTACCTTTCAGCACCGGTTTTAGAATTTGGCCGCGGTGGCGAAACCTCCACCATGATCGCAGCCCGCCGAGGCGTAGCAAACAACATCTATAAGCTCTCCTTCCCCAACGACCGAATCCCGGCCAGCGGAAGCGTCAACATCACTCTGTCAGACTCTACGTATGTTGCCTGGGGTGCCAGCGCTTACGTACCCGGTTATGTTGGTGGTGTAGCAGGCGTCCTCGAAGCTGGTAAAACCGAGGGCACCTATACTTTCACCCGCGTCGTGCCCGGAGAAGAAATCTACGCCCCCGCCAATACTGAAGCAGCCTGGTTCTACTCCTACCAGGAGATGATTAGCCGTTCTTCTTACCACGTGCTTCAGATTGGCCGTAACAATATCAGCGATTACGACCGCATCACCCAGGACACCCAGCGATGCTACGACCTTGCCCCAGAGCGCACCATCGTGATGGGCCACTTTGCATCGAAGGGCGATACTCTCGACTCTGGCCGCGTCAAAAAAGTCAAGGCCTACAACGAGTGGGCGGCAAGCACCTACGGGGCTAAGTTCATGAACCCCGAGACCTACCTGCGCGAGACCACCCAGGAGTCCTGGCTGCGCTACGGTGCTCTTTCTGGTTCGGGTGTCTGGTCTTCAAATGAAGACCGTAAGGCCTACGAGGCCGGGCAGATTCCCCCGTCCCTATACTCCTCCGACGGCCTGCACCTGAACGGCTGGGGGTACATTGCCCTGTCTCAGATGGTCTACTACAAGGTCACTGAGCTCGGCTGGTTCTAGCCTCTCGGATGTAAACATCAGGACGCGGCCCCCACCTTTCGCGCGAAAGGTGGGGGCCGCGTCCTTATACGTTTGCTGGATACCCTGCTCGTAACCTAGGCGCTCTTGGGTTCCTCGTAGCGGGGGAAGATGGGGGCAGGGGCAGGCAGCTCGGTGCCGGGTTCTAGAGCCCGGTCAAGCGCTGCAAAGACGCGGTTCTCAGGAGCAACCGCCAGCAGGTCGAGCATCTTGCCCATGGAAGTGGGCATAACCGGCTGGGTGAGAGTAGCGACGATGCGGAGTACCTCGGCGGTCACATAGAGCACGGTGTTCATGCGCTCCAGGTCGGTCTTGCGCAGCTTCCAGGGCTCCTGGGCAGTGAAGTAGCGGTTAGCTTCACCCACAACTTGCCAGATGCGCTCCAGGGCGCGGTGGAAGGCCTGCTCATCGAAGTCAGCGCGGACGGGCTCGTACAGGGCCGCTGCCATCTCAAGCATGGCGGTATCTTCTGCGGTGAAGGCACCGTGGGCAGGAACCTTGCCCTCGCAGTTCTTAGCGACCATGGAGAGGGAACGCTGGGCCAGGTTACCCAGGTCATTAGCTAGGTCTGAGTTGATGCGGTTCTTGATGCCTTCAGCTGAGTAGGAGCCGTCCTGGCCGAAGGAGACATCGCGCAGCAGGAAGAAGCGCAGCTGATCCAGGCCGAAGCTGGCGACCAGATCAGCGGGGTCAACTACGTTGCCGATAGACTTGCTCATCTTCTCGCCGTCAACCAGCAGGAAGCCGTGGCCAAAGACCCGCTTGGGGATTTCAAGGCCGGCTGACCAGAGGAAGGCGGGCCAGTAGATGGCGTGGAAGCGGGTGATGTCCTTACCAATCATATGTACATCAGCAGGCCAGAACTTAGTGAAGAGTTCGCCCTCGGTATCGGGGTAGCCCAGGCCGGTGATGTAGTTGGTCAGAGCATCCACCCAGACGTACATAACGTGCTTGTCGTTGCCGGGAACCGACACACCCCAGTCGAAGGTGGTGCGGGAGATGGAAAGGTCGGTCAGGCCGTTCTTGATGAAGGCTGCCAGCTCATTGCGGCGGGATTCGGGGTAAACGAAGCCCTCGGTGGAGTAGAGCTCCAGCAGGCGGTCGCCGTACTTGGAGAGACGGAAGAAGTAGGATTCCTCTTCAGTCCATTCAACCTCGGTACCGGTGGAGATAGCGTAGCGGACACCGTCCCGCACCTCGGTTTCTTCCTCGGTGTAGTAGGCCTCATCGCGTACGGAGTACCAGCCGGCGTACTTATCGAGGTAGATGTCGCCGTTCTCTTCCATCTTCTTCCAGATAGCCTGAGAGGCAGCGTAGTGGTCGGCATCGGTGGTGCGCATGAAACGGTCGTAGTCGGCACCTACCAAATCGGCCATAGCGCGGAAGCGGGCTGAGTTCTCGTCTGCCAGTTCTTTGGGGGTCTTGCCCTGTTTGGCAGCGGTGGTCTGCATCTTCTGCCCGTGCTCATCGGTACCGGTCATGAAGCGCACGTCGAAGCCGTCAAGCTTCTTGAAGCGGGCCATGGTGTCGGCGGCAATAACCTCGTAGGCGTGCCCGATATGGGGGGCGCCGTTGGGGTAAGAAATCGCAGTGGTGATGTAGTACGGGGTAGAAGTCATAGCTACCACTTTACCCGTTTACAGCGACCACTGCGAACGCTATTTCACACGGGAAAAGGCGCGGGTGGGCTTTCCCGAAGCCGACTGGCTGGGGCTGGCATGAATTAGTCGAGCGCCCTAGCGCGAGACCAAGAAGGTTAGTCGGCAAGAGAAAGCCTACCCGCGCTTCTAGCTAGTCAGCCAGGTTAATAACCGCCGCGCGGGAGGCGTTGACCACGCGCTTGATGGATTCGAGCACCTCGGCTGAGAGGGCTGAGTCCAGAGCCAGGACGCAGAGAGCTTCAGCATTCTTGTCGTTGCGGGAGACCTGCATACCGGCGATATTGATGGAGGCGGTGCCCAGCAGGGTACCGATAGCGGCAATGACGCCCGGGCGATCTACATACTCCAGAACCAGCATGTGGTCGGTGATGGGGATTTCCACATCGAAGCCATTGACGTTGGTCAGCTTCTCGATCAGCTTGGGGCCGGTGACGGTACCGGCTACAGAAACGACCTCACCATTGGCTAGGGCGCCGGTGAGCACGGTTTCGTTGCGAAAGTAGTCGGTTTCGGTGGTGGTGACCAGCTCGACCTCAACACCGCGCTGTTCGGCTAGCACGGGGGCGTTGACGTAGGAAACCTTGTCTGAGACGACGTCGGTGAAGACGCCCTTGAGGGCTGAGAGTTTGAGGGAGGTGACGTCCTTGGTGGCGATTTCACCGGCGATCTTGACCTCGACGCGGGTGAGAGCTTCGTCGCCGCCGATGGCGGTGAGGATGCGGCCGACCTTCTCTGCCAGGGGGACGCCGGGTCGGACGTCCTTGTCGATGGCGCCGCCTGCGACGTTGACGGCGTCGGGCACCAGGTCGCCCTCAAGGGCCAGGCGTACAGATTTTGCAACCGAGATGCCGGCCTTTTCCTGGGCTTCGAAGGTGGAGGCGCCCAGGTGGGGGGTGGCAACTACGTTGGGCAGCTCAACGAAGGGTACGTTCTTGGCGGGTTCCTTGACGTAGACGTCAATGGCAGCGCCAGCAATTTCACCTGAGCGCAGGGCTACGTCAAGGTCTGCTTCGTCAATGAGGCCACCGCGGGCTACGTTGACCACGTAGGCGGTCTTCTTCATCTTCTTGAAGCTCTCGGCGTTGATCATGCCCAGGGTTTCGGGGGTGCGGGGCATGTGGATGGTGATGAAGTCAGAGCGCTCCACTAGCTCATCCAGCTCAACCAGTTCTGCGCCCAGGGCTGCTGCGCGGGCTGAGGTGACGAAGGGGTCGTAGGCGATGATTTCGGTACCGAAGGCCTTGAGGCGTTCTGCAACCAGACCACCGATTCGGCCCAGGCCGATAATGCCGATGGTCTTTTCAAAGAGCTCAACGCCTGAGAAGGCGGAGCGCTTCCACTGGCCGGCCTTCATGGAGGCGTCGGCAACGGCGATGTTACGGGCCAGGCCCAGAATGTGGCCGACAGTGAGTTCGGCGGCGGAAATGACGTTGGAGGTGGGAGCGTTGACCACCATGACGCCTGCCTTGGTGGCAGCCTTGATATCGACGTTGTCGAGGCCGACACCTGCGCGGGCGATGACCTTGAGCTTTTTGGCAGCGGCAATAGCTTCTGCGTCGACTTGGGTGGCTGATCGCACCAAAATAGCGTCTACATCGGCAATGGCGGGGAGGAGTTCATCGCGGTTGGCGCCGTCGCAGGAGCGGATTTCAAAGTCGGGGCCCAGGGCTTCAACGGTGGCGGGTGAGAGTTCTTCAGCGAGCAGAACGACGGGTTTTGCAGTCACAGGTGGTTTCCTTAGATAGCGGGTGACGGTTAGAGAAAGTGGAGCAGCTGGCGCTTCGGACCCTAAGGACGCCGCTGGTAGGGGTGCTCTAAAAAGAGCAGGAGTGCGGTTGGCAGGCTACAGTTCACCGTACGGCTGTAGCGAGACCGCTCCCCCCCCAGTTTACTGGGGGTTGGCAAGAGCCGGCTACCTTGCCCTGGGGTGGGTGAGGTAGCCGGCTCTTTAGAATTCACTGCTGGTGCAGGTGAGAGTAGCTTGGCTTAGCGGGCAACTGAGCCGTCGACGTAGTCTGAGTCAACGGAATTGTTCCAGGCAAAGAGCTTGCGCAATTCGCGACCGGTTGCTTCGATGGGGTGGGCTTCACCCTCAGCACGCAGTTCCTTGAACTCGGGGCCGCCGGCTGCCTGGTCTTCCATGAAGCGCTTGGCGAAGGTGCCGTCCTGGATGTCGGCCAGAACAGCCTTCATGTTTTCCTTGACCTCGGGGGTGATCACGCGGGGGCCTGAGACGTAGTCGCCGTATTCAGCGGTGTCTGAGATGGACCAGCGCTGCTTGGCAATGCCGCCCTCAATCATGAGGTCAACAATCAGCTTGAGCTCGTGCAGCACCTCGAAGTAGGCGATTTCGGGCTGGTAGCCAGCTTCGGTCAGGGTTTCGAAGCCGTACTGAATCAACTGGGAAGCGCCACCGCAGAGTACTGCCTGCTCGCCGAAGAGGTCTGATTCGGCTTCTTCCTTGAAGGTAGTTTCAATGACGCCTGCACGGGTTGCACCCATAGCCTTGGCGTAAGCCAGGGCCAGATCGAGGGCCTTACCTGAGGCGTCCTTTTCAACCGCTACGAGGGCGGGCACGGCGCGTCCTGCCTCAAATTCACGGCGGACGGTGTGTCCGGGGCCCTTGGGGGCAACCATGGCAACGTCGACGCCCTCGGGAGCTTCGATGTAGCCGAAGACGATGTTGAAGCCGTGGGCGAAGAAGAGGGCATCACCTTCGTTGAGGTTGGGGGCGATGTCGTTCTTGTAGACCTCTGCCTGAACCTGGTCGGGGGTGAGGATCATGATGACGTCTGCTTCTGCTGCTGCTTCTGCAACGGTAAGGACGCGCAGTCCTTCTGCTTCTGCCTTGGCGCGTGACTTTGAGCCTTCTGCAAGACCAACGCGGACGTCTACGCCGGAGTCACGCAGGTTGAGGGCGTGGGCGTGGCCCTGGGAACCGTAGCCGATGATGGCGACGGAGCGTTCTGCGATGTTCGCCAGATCTGCGTCGTCGTTGTAGTAGATCTTTGCCATGATGTTTCGATCTCCTTGATCGGTTGAGGGGCAGCAGCTACTGCTAAACCTTGGTTGTGATGAACCGTTAGTCTCTAGCCTAGTAGGTTCGGCCAATTTTGAGACGCGGGTTTCATATTTTGGAACGATATTTTTGGGTGGCTCTTGCCCTAGCTACGCAGGGCCTTTTCGCTCATGGAGCGGGGGCCGCGAGAAAGCCCGATGGTGCCAGCGCGCACGATTTCGCGGACGCCAAAGGGTTCAAGCACCTCAAGCAGGGCGTTAATCTTATTGGCAGAGCCGGTGGCCTCGATAATGACGGACTCGGTAGAGACGTCCACAATCTTGGCGCGGAAGAGGTCGGCGGCCTGGGTGACCTGGATGCGGGCTGTCGTGTCCGCCTTGACCTTGATGAGAATGTGGTCACGCTGGGCCGACTGGTCGTCGGGTAGCTCCACAATCTTGAGCACGTGAATCAGCTTGTTAAGCTGTTTGGTGACCTGTTCAAGCAGCACGCCCTCGGCGTCGACCACCACGGTGATGCGGGAGATGCCGGGAACTTCGGTGGGACCAACGGCCAGGGAATCAATGTTGAACATGCGGCGGGCAAAGAGACCTGAGACTCTGGCTAGCACGCCGGGCTTATCTTCTACAAGAACCGAGAGGGTGTGGCGGCTCATAGCATCTCCTCATCTTCGCCCCAGGAGGGTGAGATATCTTTAGCAATCTGAATCTGGTCGTTCGATACACCGGCGGGCACCATGGGCCAGACTAGGGCATCGGGGCTGACGTTGAAGTCTACGACGACGGGGCGGTCGTTGATCGCCAGGGCCTGCTTGATGGTGTCTTCTACGTCTGCATCGCTCTCGCAGCGCAAGGCGGCGCAGCCGTAGGCTTCAGCCAGCTTGACAAAGTCGGGCACGCGCTCGGTACCCATGCCGGT
Source organism: Rothia nasimurium (assembly GCF_004569295.1). GTDB lineage: Bacteria > Actinomycetota > Actinomycetes > Actinomycetales > Micrococcaceae > Rothia > Rothia nasimurium_B. The sequence continues at coordinate 5,830 of NZ_SPQC01000033.1, read as the reverse complement.
CTTGAGGTGGGTGTTAGAGTAGCGGCCATCGTAGAAGAGGTTCTGCCACTGGCGCACCATACCCAAGGACGAGTTGTTGATAATGGCAACCTTGATGGGAATGTTATTCTGCACGCAGGTGGCCAGTTCCTGGTTGGTCATCTGGAAGCAGCCGTCACCATCAATAGCCCACACGACAGAGTCGGGGAAGGCAACCTTGACGCCCATAGCGGCGGGGACAGAGAAGCCCATGGTGCCCAGGCCAGCTGAATTGATGAAGTGGCGGGGGTTTTCGCTCTGGATAAACTGGGCCGACCACATCTGGTGCTGGCCCACGCCGGTGACGTAGTAGGCATCGGGGCCGGTGAGCTCGCTCAGCTTTTGGATGACGTACTGGGGGGAACCCAGGCCATCGTCAGTCTTGGTGTAGCCCAGGGGGTAGGTTTCCTTGAAGCGGTTGACCAGCGTCCACCAGTCGGTCAGGTCGGGAAGTTCAGAGGCGAACTCACCTTCGAGAATCTCGTTGATTTCGGGCAGCACGTAGCGTAGGTCGCCCACGATGGGTACGTCGGCAATACGAATCTTTGAGATTTCTGCGGGGTCTACATCGACGTGGATGACTTTAGCATGCGGAGCGAATTCTGAGACGACGCCGGTGACGCGGTCATCAAAACGGGCACCCAGGGCAATGAGCAGATCGGACTTCTGCATGGCGGTCACTGCCGGGACGGTGCCGTGCATACCGGGCATGCCCAGGTTCTGGGGGTCCGAGTCGGGATAGGCGCCACGGGCGGTCAGGGTGGTGACGACGGGTGCACCAATGGTCTTAGCCAACTTGAGCAGCTCGTCGGACGCTTCAGCGCGGACGACTCCGCCGCCCACGTAGAGGACAGGGCGCCGGGACTCGGTGATAAGCTTGGCCGCTTCGCGAATCTGCTTGGAGTGGCCGCGGGTGACGGGATTGTAGCCGCGGGGGGCGGTGTTAGCGGGCGGCCAGGAGAAGTCCATCATGCCCTGCTGGGCGTCCTTGGTGATATCAACAAGGACGGGACCGGGGCGGCCGGTTGCAGCGATTTTGAAGGCGGTGGCGATGCAGCGGGGAATCTCCTGGGCATCGCGCACCATAAAGGAGTGCTTGGTGATGGGCATAGTCATGCCCACGATGTCGGCTTCCTGGAAGGCATCGGTGCCGATGACCTTTGATGAGACCTGGCCGGTGATGCAGACCATGGGAACAGAGTCCATGTTGGCGTCCGCAATGGCGGTGAGCAGGTTGGTGGCACCGGGGCCCGAGGTGGCAATAGCTACGCCGACCTTGCCGCTGGCGACAGCATAGCCTTCTGCAGCGTGCCCTGCCCCCTGCTCGTGGCGCACCAGGATGTGGTTGAGCTTTTCAGAGTCAAAGAGGGGGTCGTAGGTGGGCAGAATTGCGCCGCCAGGCAGGCCGAAGATATCGGTAACACCCAGTTCTTCGAGGGAGCGGACGATGGCCTGCGAGCCGGTCATACGCTCTACCGGTGAGGTTTCTGAGCTGCTACGGTTGCCCAGGTTTTTAGCTAGATCTGCAGGGTTGATGGGATTTCCCGCTGTCATTGGTAATCCTCGCGATGGTCTGAAGATGATCTTGTGTGTGAGCGGTGGGTGCGCCCGTTGGGTGTAGGTAGTGCCGGGTTGCGGATAAACCTAGAAAAAACCCTCCGCCTGGTTGAGCGAAGGGTGCGCACGCCGTAAGACACATCAAAGACTTATGCTGCGCACTCATTCACGAGTCGCACCACAAGAATAATCTGTGACTGCTGGCATGTTGTCATACCCCTTATTCTTGGTGCTCAAGGGCACACCGGTCAAACCAGTCTTAGAATATGACACAGCTAGTTCACCCCTCAAGACACCAACGGGGAGGGGTAAAGCGATCTAGCCTGGTCAAACGACACAAAGCTGCACATCGTCATTTAAAGACTTTTAGGCAATCAGTAGCACTTTTCTGGCCAAGACTTCAGCTATAGCACGTAGACTGATGGCATGACTGAACCCCAGCTCACCAGTAGTGAAATTGCCAAGGCCCTGCACACTGTCTTTGATAGTCAGATTATTAACTATGGGGCCTACAACCTAGTTTTTGCTACAGGTTCATCTATCTACCGCAACCCCGATCTGGCATCTCATCAGGAAGAAAACCAGAGCCACTTCCTCATCGGCTACAGGGACACCCCGCGAGAGTCCGTCATCGCCCCGCTCTCCTTGCCCGAAGTTCGTGGCACCGGAACTCCCACTTCTATCGACAACACAAATGCCGCCCGTACCTTTAGCCTTTCAGAGTTTTCCTTTGGGCTAGAATCCACGAACGGCACCTCCTTTTCTCTCACCTTCGAGCCCCACATGACCGTCCAGACAACAGAAGGTAGCGGCGTACTGGATCAGGCACTTGATATTGAAGATTTTAAGCGCGTCATCATTGAGGCCTGGGAGCTCTAGCCCTCCCCTAGGGTGAAGCCCATAGACAAAAGATCTGGGCATCATCTGAAGACTAGACGCAGATAAACCAGGATGAATAAAAAAGAAGCCCGACCGGCTAGCCGGTCGGGCTTCTTACGCTGTGCGCCCCCTGGGACTCGAACCCAGAACCCATTGATTAAGAGTCAATTGCTCTGCCAATTGAGCTAGAGGCGCATATTTACTTGTCAGACCGAGAACCTGTCTCAGCAACGGGTTCTACTATACGCACCTTTTTTGAGGCACGCAAGCCAAAAAAGGGAATTTGTGAGCACTTCCACATAAGCGTCACATATACACCCCAAGCGGCCGCTTTTGGACAAAAAGAAGCCCGACCGGCTAGCCGGTCGGGCTTCTTACGCTGTGCGCCCCCTGGGACTCGAACCCAGAACCCATTGATTAAGAGTCAATTGCTCTGCCAATTGAGCTAGAGGCGCATATTTATTCGTCAGACCGAGAACCTGTCTCAGCAACGGGTTCTACTATACGCACCTTTTTTGAGGCACGCAAGCCAAAAAAGGGCATTTGTGAGCACCCTCATAAAAAGTACAGATGTGCATCATATACAGAAGGCCTCCCGCTCTATCTATCGGCAGGAGGCCCAGAAGCACTACTTACAGTACTCAGCAATCATCTCTGGCGTAATAACATCCATAACAGCGGTATTGGCGCGGTCAACGATAGGCTCCGTGACATTAGCCTCAGGTACGTCGGCTTCTGCCGACGGAGCCTCTGCTAAAGATTTAGTAATAGCCCCAATCTGGGCAGTGTGCTCACCTGCAACATCATCGAGCACCTCGCCACCACCGTGATATTCATTGAGGCTTTCAATAATGTGAATGAGCATCTCGCGGAATTCCGGGTTTGAGAGCTCACCGGCAGATCCAAGCTTGCGGTCAATGTTCTCTGCTTCGGCCAGCACGCGCCGCCCCTCTTCGGTAATACCTAGAAGGTAGCTGCGGCGGTCAATAGTGTTACGGGTGCGGAAAACGTGCCCGTGTGCTTCGAGTCGCGCAAGGGTCTTACCCATGGTCTGGGCCTGCACACCTACAAGGGAGGCAACTTTTACCTGTGAAATCATGCCTTCGCGGGCAATGACGCCAAGAGCTGTTACGCCAGCATGGGTAAGCCCAAGTGACTTCAGCTGATCATTCCAGCTGTATTCCAGCATGCGCGCTGCAGTTGAGAGGAGTCGACTAATCGACCAATTACAAATTTCTGGCATAGCACCATTATAAGCATACTCAGCACTTATATGCCTAGACATGACAGGTGCTTGACATAACCAACTGTACACTGAGTAATTGTTGAACAACCCTGTTTTTTCCGCTAAAAATCAGGGCTCCTTGCCCCTGATAAGCTGGAAGCAAGGCCGCAGCCCGGTAGGCTGCACCCCTATTCTGTTCACCATGTGAAAGGACGCCCGTGGAACGACTTACTCCGGGAACCCCCGCACCCCAGTTCACCCTGCCCACTACAGGAGGTGGCACCGTCTCCCTGGCCGACTACGCAGGGCAGAAGGTCATCGTCTATTTCTATCCCAAGGCCTCCACCCCCGGGTGCACCACCCAGGCCTGCGATTTTAGAGACAACCTGGCCTCGCTCACCTCGCACGGCTACGCCGTCCTGGGCATCTCACCCGACAGCGTCAAGGCCCTCGATACTTTCACCGAGAACCAGGAGCTCACCTTCCCCCTGCTCTCCGATGAAGACCACGCGGTTGCGGAAGCCTACGGGGCCTGGGATGAAAAGAAAAACTACGGCAAGACCTATGTGGGTCTGATTCGCTCCACCCTCGTCATCGACGAGAAGGGAATGATTGAGGTCGCCCAGTACAACGTCCGCGCTAAGGGCCATGTTGCCAAGCTCCGCAGAGATCTAGGTATCGACTCCTAAGGGCGGCCGCATTTAGCAAAACCTCCTCAGGTGTTGTAGCATAGACACTGTTGTGCTGACAGCACCGCATGCGCGAGTGGTGAAATTGGCAGACACGCAGGATTTAGGTTCCTGTGCCTTACGGCGTGAGGGTTCAAGTCCCTCCTCGCGCACACTGACGAAATACCCGTTCAGCCCGGTTTATCCACGGTTGGACGGGTTTTTTGATAACCAGAACCTGGCGTCCACAGCCTAGGCCAACGAGCCTCAGAACGAAGGGGATTCTCTCATGGCAGCACCAGCCCTCACTCGTCGCACCCTGCTTCACTACGGTTCCCTGCTGACCGCCGGCCTAGCCCTTTCCGCCTGTTCAGCCTCCACCGAGGCCACCCCCACGGCGTCCGCCTCCGCCACCGAGAGCGCAGGCCCCACCTTCCGTTTTGCCCAGGGCGCCCAGGTACTCACCCTTGACCCGGCAGCTACCTACCGGGTAGAAAGCCACCGCATCAGCGCCCAGATTCTAGAACCCCTGGTGCGGGCCGACGTCAACACCGGCGAGCCTGCTCCCTCTCTTGCCAAGAGTTGGGAGATCAGCGAGGATGGCCTCACCTACACCTTCACCCTGGTTGAGAACGCCACCTTTAGCGACGGCAGCCAGCTGACAGCCAGTAGTGTACTGGCCAACATCGAGCGTTGGTCTCGCCTGGGGAAGGCTCCTCTGACCCGCATGACCCAGCCCTTCCACCAGCTCTTTGGAACAGCTCAGGCAGCCGATGGCAGCCAGCTAGGCTCCCTGGTCAACAGCTGGTCAGCCCCCAGCGATACAAGCATTACCATTGTGCTTACCCGCCCCTCCCGCAGCTTCCTCAAGGCCCTCACCCAGCCGGCCTACGGGCTGGTCTTACCCAGCACTATCGGGGCAGACGGCTACCTCACCGGCTCCCCCGTAGGAACCGGTGCCTTTACGCTGAGCTCCTGGGACGGCAGCACTGCCGTCCTCACCCGCAACAACTCCTACCGGGGGCAGGCCCCCGACCTTGGCACCATCGAATTCCTTACCATCCCCGATGCCGAAAAGCGCTACTACAACCTGCTCGAAGGCAGCATCGACGCCTGCGACCAGGTAGCCCTCAAAGACTACGTCCCCCTGGCTCTGGACGGGTATGCAGTGCAGTCCCGCGACCCCTACGCGATTGCCTATATCAGTATCAACCTCTCCCACCCGGCCTTCGACGACGCCCGGGTGCGCCAGGCCCTGGCCCGCGCCATCGACAGGGCCGCTATCGTCGAGGCCTACTACCCCCAGGGCACCAATACCGCCCCCGACTTCATCCCCGCCCTCTTCCAGATGAAGAAAGAGGACATGGCGCAGGTCTATACCTATAACCTGACCCGCGCCCAGGAACTCCTGCGCGCCAGCACCTACGCCAACCAGGCCATTGATTTCTACTACCCGGTCAATCTCTCTCTACCCTCCCTGCCC
>NZ_SPQC01000032.1 GCF_004569295.1 Rothia nasimurium | reverse complement strand
ACCCCACCCCGCGCCCCACCCACCGCACCGACGGTAAGAAAGTTACCCTCGCTGCGGGAACTACCGAAACGAATGCCGCCGGCGGCTTTACCGTGCGCAAGAAGTTCGGCGGAACCGAATCCCAGATTCGTGGGGCCCTTACTTTCTATAAGTGGTGCGCCTGGATTTCAGGTACCTTCCTGCTGCTGCTCGTTGCCGAAATGATTAGCCGCTACATCTTCGGCTACGACCTGATTGCCGGTGGCGTCGACGCCCAGACCGGTGGAACCGTGGCCCTGGGCTGGCTCAACCTCGAGACCGGCAACCTGCACGGGGGCCTGAACATTTCCACCTGGATTCTGATCATTCACGGCTGGTTCTACGTCGTCTACCTCTTTTCCTGCTTCCGTCTCTGGCTACTCATGCGCTGGGCCCTGCCCCAGATGATTGTCATGGCCCTGGGCGGTGTGGTGCCCTTCCTGTCCTTCATCGTGGAGCGCCGCATCTACGCAGAAACCCTCGCCCTGCTTGATGCTAACCCGCAGGCCACCAAACGTTACTAGGTCTAGCGCTTCCCTGCACTAGAATAGAACCCAAGGATTACCCTTCAACCCCAACCGAAAAGGTATATACCTGTGACTACCCACAACCCCATCGAGGAGCTCGAAGAGCGCCCCGTACTGGTCGTTGACTACGGCGCCCAGTACGCGCAGCTCATCGCGCGCCGCGTGCGTGAGGCCGGTGTCTACTCGGAGCTGGTTCCTCACACCACGCCCACCGAGAAGATGCTCGCCAAGAATCCCGCTGCAATTATTCTGTCTGGCGGCCCCTCATCCGTATACGAGGACGGCGCCCCCAAGGGCGACATCGCCATGTTTGAGGCTGGCGTACCCGTCTTCGGTATCTGCTACGGCTTCCAGGTCATGGCCCAGACCCTGGGCGGTACCGTCGCTAAGACCGGCCTGCGCGAATACGGCGCAACCGACGCTGTGGTCTGTGCCGAGAACTCTTCCTTCCTGACCGGTACCCCCAAGACCCAGAACGTTTGGATGAGCCACGGCGATTCTGTCTCTGAAGCCCCCACAGGCTTCGAGGTGCTGGCCCAGACCCCCGGCGCAGCTGTTGCAGCCTTCGTTGATGAGAAGCGCAAGTTCGGTGGCGTGCAGTGGCACCCCGAGGTTAAGCACTCCGACTACGGTCAGGTTGCTCTGGAGAACTTTCTCTTCAACGTAGCGGGTCTGAAGAAGACCTGGTCTACCGGTAACATCATCGAAGAGCAGGTTGCTAAGATCCGCGAGCAGGTTGGCGATGACCAGGTCATCTGCGCCCTGTCCGGTGGTGTTGACTCATCTGTTGCCGCAGCCCTGGTTCACAAGGCTGTGGGCGATCAGCTCACCTGCTTCTTCATCGACCACGGTCTGCTGCGCGAAGGCGAGCGTGAACAGGTTGAGCAGGACTACGCTTCAACCATGGGCATCAAGGTTGTGACTATCGACGAGTCAGAGCGCTTCCTGGGCGCCCTGGCCGGTATCACCGAGCCCGAAGCTAAGCGTAAGGCTATTGGCCGCGAGTTCATCCGCTCCTTCGAAGCTGCCCAGCGCAAGCTGATTGAAGAGGCCGGTGCGGAAGGTACCGACATCAAGTTCTTGGTGCAGGGTACCCTCTACCCCGATGTTGTTGAATCTGGCGGTGGTGAGGGCGCTGCGAACATCAAGTCCCATCACAATGTGGGTGGCCTGCCCGATGACCTGCAGTTTGAGCTGGTTGAGCCCCTGCGTACCCTCTTCAAGGATGAGGTTCGCGCCATCGGCCGTGAGCTGGGTGTTCCCGAGAAGATTGTTGCCCGTCAGCCTTTCCCCGGCCCCGGCCTGGGTATTCGCGTGATTGGTGAGGTCAATAAGCATAACCTGGATATCCTGCGTGCTGCTGACCTGATTGTGCGCGAGGAGCTAACTGCCGCAGGTATGGACGAGGAAATCTGGCAGTGCCCCGTGGTGCTGCTGGCGGACGTCCGCTCCGTTGGTGTGCAGGGGGATGGCCGTACTTACGGTCACCCGATTGTGCTGCGCCCGGTGTCGTCTGAGGACGCGATGACTGCTGACTGGTCACGCCTGCCTTATGACCTGCTGGCTAAGATTTCTAACCGGATTACGAATGAGGTTGCTGAGGTGAACCGAGTGGTTCTGGACGTGACGTCAAAGCCTCCGGGAACGATTGAGTGGGAATAAACCGATTTTTCGCCCCCAGGCGAAATAAAAAATCGGTTTATTCGCCGAGCATAGCGTAGCGGCGAGGCGAGGAGCTTGCGAACGAAGTGAGCTCCTCGTTTTGTTATTCCGCGAGCTTGCTCGCTCCTTTCTTTTATTCAGCAAACGTGCGAGTGGTTATATCGGCATAGATCGCATGTCTGCGATATTCGTGACCGCAGCAGAGGCTAAGCGAAAGGCCGCCCTATCAACCGGTAGGGCGGCCTTTTTCGGTTTTTAGAAGCCGTAGACCTTCATCAGGGCATCTGAGAAGGTCACCTGGTAGGGGAGTGCACGTAGTTTTACCTCATCGATATCAATACCGCGTTGAGTGGCTGCTTCAACGTACTCTTCCCAGGGGAAATCAACCTGGTTGGGAACATCTGCTTTCACAATAGTGAGGAGTTCTTGGATAGCTTTGTCTGCCGTTTGGTGCCATTTCCCTGGGGTATTCGGGTTGCCGTGCCAGAAAGAGGTTAGCCCCCGGTCCATGTCGAGCTTGATGAGTGAACCGTCTTGGAGTTTGAGGTATTGGGCAATACTTACACTGAGGGTAGGGCTGGTGTTTTCAACCGGCGGGGTGTCGAGGTCGCACATGATGATGAGTGCTATTACCGGTGTATTTTTGATAATAAGCGGTTCTCTAGTGAGCTCAGACAGCTCTGTCCCCTCAGTCAATAGCGGACGGTAGCGGGGTGGAAAATCTGGCTTACTCATGCTGGCGAATAGGCAAGGTTTTTTGCTGAACCGTAGTCTTTGCCTAGCGGGTCGGCGAAATTAGTTAAATCAGTGTCTACTGTTCCCCGCCATGCCACAGAGTTTGAATTTCTACAGGCCTTGTGAGGAGTTGCCCAACGACCTGTCCCGGACCCAGGCTTTACATCTTTAACGGTAGCGGATGTTTGCGTTACCCAGACACACCCGTATAACCCACTACAGAGAAGAGCCTGTAAATCAACAGTGACAGTTGCGGTAGATGGACATTTTCCTCCGTCAATAATCCAATAGCCGTGTACGGAGGCTTCCCCTCTAGTTATATGTGGATAATCAGCTTTTCCATGCCAATCACAACCTCACCATGACCATAAGGGACTAACCGCATGCTTCTGTAGCGTAGGAGACTGATATGCGAGACCGGATTGAGATTCCTCTAATGACGAAGGGGCAAAATCATAAATTTCTTTAGCTTCTTCTACGGAAACATACTCGGCATTAGGATCGCTTTTTAAGATTTTCATACTATGTCCAATCTGATGATATGAGGTTTCCATAGGCATCGAAGCCTAAGACATAAGGAGGCCGAGTACATCAGGGTGCCAGAGTCAGATTTTAGAACCCTCCTAACTAATCGGACCTGGTATGAATTGTACGGTGAGAGCTAACGAACCGAGCGGGAGGAACCGTAGTAGGTATCCCCTCATGCCACTTGGTATACATGTGGTGTGGTTAACATCATAAAATATCATGTAAATTTTTGGTAGGGGCTCTAAATTTTTTTAAGTGAAAGGTTTGCAGAGGTAAGCAGGGACTATGGAGCATGTTCCCCGGATCTTGTTGCAACTCCTGCGGATTTTGTGTCAATTTGTAAGTCCAGCTCAAGCTTTCTAAGAACCATCAGAAGAATAAGGTAGGTCGCCAGACGGCGTTCTGGGTGCGCCGGTAGCCCGCTGGCTCAGGGATGGCGTGAACGACATGTGAGTGTTAGCGATTCTGCGAGAGCGTCGGGGGGGGGCATAGGCGACCCCCCGTCCGCTCATTTAACTGAACAGCCCCCGTCCTTTCCCCATAGTTAGGGGAGTGGGCGGGGGCTGTTGTGTGGATGGGGCTGGGTTTTAGCCGCCGAAGTTGAAAATCCAGGCGATGCCGAACTTGTCGGTCAGGGAGCCGAAGGTGGCGCCCCAGGGGGCAGCAGTGAAGGGCTGGATGTTGGTTGCGCCGTCGGAGAGCTTCTCGAACTAGGGGCGGGCAGTCTCACCGTCCTCTGCAGCGCCTACGAAGGAGGCTTCCATGTTGGTGGTGTTGGTGACGCCGTCCTTGTCTGCGGTGTCGGGGTGCACGGCGGGGCCGTCGGAGGCGCGCAGGTTGAAGCCGTGCTCGGTGATGAGCTCGGCGTGCATGACCAGGTTTTCGTGCTCGGGGGCGACGGGAGCCAGGAAGTCCTTAAAAGTGGCGATGCGCAGTTCGCCGCCGAAGACCTCAGCGTAGAATTCGATGGCTTCGCGGGCGTTGCCCTTGAAAGTGAAGTAGGGGTTGTACTGAATAGCCATGAGAGGTCTTTCTCTAAAGTGATGGAGCGGTTTTAGAGTACCACGCACCGGTTAACAGAAAAGACCATCTAAATCAGAAAAACCCACCTGGTTCGTGGGTTTTTCCGATTTAGATGGTACCTAGTATTAGGCGGCGATACGGTAAATGCGGGTCTCGTAGGGGCGCAGGGTCAGCTCAGCCCCAGCAGACTGCCCGCCGGCGTCCGCGTAGTTGGCCAGCACCACCTGGGCATCCGTACCCTCCAGCACCTGGTAGGAGCGGGCCAGGACGCCGTCGGTAAAGTTAGCGACGACCAGCAGCTTCTCGCCGTCCCCGTGGCGCTCGTAGGCGTACACCTCAGAATCTTCAGGGTCCAGGGGCACAAAGGAGGCGTAGACCAGCAGATCCTTGAGCTCACCGCGGCGCAGGGCTACCAGCTGCTGGTAGTAGCGCCACAGCGAATCCTCGCGGTTGACCGCTTCAGCCGCGTTGATCTCGGTGTAGTTCTCGTTGAGCCCGATCCAGGGGGTGCCGGTAGTGAAGCCGGCGCCGGTGTCCGCGCTCCACTGGACGGGGGTGCGGGCGTTGTCACGGCCCTTGGCGTAAATCAGGGCCATGGCATCATCGGAGCTCATGCGGTCGTGCTCGGTGACCATGTCGGTGTAGAAGTTGATGGAGTCGAGGTCCTTGTAGTCCTCGATCGAGTCGAACTGCACGTTGGTCATGCCGAACTCTTCGCCCTGGTAGATGTAGGGGGTGCCCTGCATACCGTGCAGCACGGTGGCCAGCATCTTGCCGGAGAGCTCGCGGTACTCGGCCGAGTCGTTGCCGAAGCGGGAGACCACGCGGGGCTGGTCGTGGTTGTACCAGTAGAGGGAGCCCCAGGCCTTACCGTCCAGCTCGGTCTGCCAGGTATTGAGAATCTGCTTCATCTCGGTCAGCTCAACCGGCTTGCGGGACCACTTGCCCATGCCGGTTGCCGGGTCAGAGTCCAGACCCATGTGCTCAAAGTGGAAGATCATGTGCAGCTCATCGGTGGTGAAACCGGAGAACTGAACTGCTTCCTCGGGGCCGGTGGCGCTCATCTCGCCTACGGTCATGCAGTCGTACTTGTCGAAAGTTTCCACGTTGAGCTCGTGCATCCACTCGTGCACCTTGGTGCCGTTAGAGATCACGAAAGGAATAGACGAGGAGTGCTTCTCGGGGTCGACGCTGGGGTCATCGGGCAGGCCCTCGGGCTTGGAGATGATGTTGATGGCGTCCAGGCGGAAGCCGTCGACGCCCTTCTCGAGCCAGAAGGTGACCAGGTCAAAGATTTCCTGGCGGACTGTGGGGTTTTCCCAGTTGAGGTCGGGCTGTTTGCGGGAGAACATGTGCAGGTACCACTGGTCGGTGGTTTCGTCGTATTCCCAGGCCGGGCCGCCGAACTCGCTGCCCCAGTTATTCGGGGGCAGGGGCTTGCCGTCCTCATCGACGCCCGATGAATCCCGCCAGATGTAGTAGTCACGGTATTCGTTATCGCGCGAGGCGCGGGCCTTTTCGAACCATTCGTGCTCGTCTGAGGAGTGGTTAACGACCAGATCCATCAGAATCTTGATACCCAGGGAGTGGGCGGTTTCGAGCATGGTATCGAAGTCGTCCATGGTGCCGAACTCGGGCATGATGGCGCGGTAGTCGCTGATGTCGTAGCCCATGTCGTCGTTGGGGGAGGCGAAGACCGGGGAGAGCCAGATGACGTTAATGCCGAGGTCTGCCAGGTAGGGCAGGCGCTCGGTGATACCGGGGATGTCGCCGATGCCGTCGCCGTTGGAGTCGTTGAAGCTGCGCGGCCAAATCTGGTAGACGACCGCTTCCTTCCACCAGGTCTTTCCTGAATTATCTGCCATGGTCTAGTCCTTTTCGTAGAGGTATATTTTTGCTTCGTAGGGGCGCAGGGCGGTTCCTGCGTCGTCGGAGTAGTTGCTGCTGATTAGGGTGCGCTCACCTGCCGGTTCGGTGAAGGTGCGGGTGAGGACGCCGTCGGTAAAGTTGGCCACGACCAGCAGGGTTTGGTGCTCGGTGGAGCCGGTGCCGTGGCGCAGGTAGGCGTAGACCTCGGCGTCATCGGTGGCAGATGCCTCGGCTGAGTCGATGAGCTCATAGGTGCCGTTGACCATAATGGGGTGGGTGTGGCGCAGACTGATGAGGTCGCGGTAGTGGTAGAAAACTGAGGACTCATCGGCAAGGGCTGCCTCAGCATTAATTTCGGTGTAGCGGGGGTTGAGCTTGAGCCAGGGGGTGCCGCTGGTGAAGCCTGCCTGTTCACCGGCCGTCCATTGCATGGGGGTGCGGGCGTTATCGCGGCCGGAGGCTGAGATAAAGCGCAGCATGGTGTCGTGGTCGACTACACCGGAGCCGACCAGCTTGGCGTAGTGGTCGTGGATTTCTAGGTCGTTGTAGTCGGTCAGGTCGGTGAAGAAGACGTTGGTCATGCCCAGCTCTTCGCCCTGGTAGATGTAGGGGGTGCCCTGCATACCGTGTAGCACGGTGCCCAGCATTTTGGCGGAGACCACCCGGTACTCAGCAGAGTCGTTACCGAAGCGGGAGACAGCGCGGGGCTGGTCGTGGTTGTTCCAGTAGTTGGCGTTCCAGCCCTTGCCAGCCAGGTCAACCTGCCACTTGGTCAGGATCCGTTTGAGGTCGCGCAGGTCGAAACGCTCATCGTTCCACTTGCCCAGGGCCGGGTTGGGGTTTGCGTCCACGCCCATGTGCTCGAACTGGAAGAGGGTCTGGAGCTCGCCGCGCTCAAAACCGGTGTAGAGCAGGCCGTCGGCTGCGGTGACGCCGGGGGCCTCACCCACGGTAATGACGGGGTAATGGGAGAGCACCTCGCGATTCATTTCTGCCAGGTATTCGTGCACGCGGGGGCCGTTGGCTGCCATGGTGATGGAGTCGGTTCCGCCCCCGGCGGCTACCTGGGGGTCGTCCGGGTAGGCCGGGTCCTTGGAAATCAGGTTGATGACGTCCATACGGAAGCCATCGACGCCCTTATCGAGCCAGAAGCGCATGAGGTCGTAGACCTCCTTGCGCACCACCGGGTTTTCCCAGTTGAGGTCGGGCTGCTTAGTGGAGAAGAGGTGCAGGTAGAACTGCTCGGTGGCGGGCTCCCATTCCCAGACGGAGGGGGAGAAAGCCGCAACCCAGTTGTTGGGCGGAATCGGGGTGCCATCCTCGGTAAAGCCTGCCGGGTCCTTCCAGATGTAGTAGTCGCGGTAGGGGTTCTCCCGGCTGCTTTTGGCCTGCACGAACCAGTCGTGTTCGTCTGAGGTGTGGTTGACGACCAGGTCCATCATGATCTTGATACCGGCTGCGTGGGCGGTTTCAAGGAGCTCGTCAAAGTCTGCCATGGTGCCGAACTCGTCCATGATGGCCCGGTAGTCGCTGATGTCGTAGCCGTTATCGTCGTTGGGGGACTTGTAGATGGGGGAGAGCCAGATGACGTCCACCCCGAGCTTGGCCAGGTAGGGGATTTTCTCGGTGATACCGGGTAGATCGCCGATACCGTCGCCGTTGGAGTCGTTGAAGGACCGCGGGTAAATCTGGTAGACAACGGGTTCTTGCCACCACTGGGTTTCGACTGCCATGATGTGCTCCTTTGCGATTTGGCTAGATATCGAGGGTCAGTAGCAGACCGGAATGGTCTGAAATTGCGGTGTCGTCGGTGTCGGGGAAGACGACTTCGTGGGTGCGGACGCGCGTGGGCCGGTCGGTTAGCACAAGGTCGATACGCAGGGCTTGGGTGAGATTATCCCAGCCATGAATGGCCTTGTGAACGGTAAACTCACCGGTCACCTGCTCAGCTACCGTGTAGGTATCGATCCAGCCCCGCTCCTGCATCAGGTCGTAGCCTTCACCCTGTACCTGAGCCGCATTATTAAAATCGCCGGCAAGAATCACGGGGGTACCGTCAGCGAACTGCTTCATCTGCCCCTCTAACTGGGTGAACTCATCAGCAAAGAGGGCTACCTCACCGAGCTTCCACCAGCTCATATGGGTGCTCGCAATCCAAGCGCCGCCGAACTCCTCACCCAGCTGAACCGCCACGGCAACCCGCCGAGCGACGCCCTGATCCGTATACGCCGGCGAAAGATCAACCAGCTCACAGCGCTCAAAGGGCTGCCGGGTCAAGATAGCGACGCCCTCGTCATAGCGGTCAAAGCCCAGATGGGACACCGACCATGCCCAATGGTAGGGGGCGCCCAGCTGCTCCAAAAACTGGTTCAGCAACAGAGCATAGTTATCCTGGCGGACGGGGCGGTCAGCACCACCGGCAAAACCCAGCGGGGCATCTACCGCGGGAGACTTCACAAACTGGTTGACCTCCTGCAGGGCAACCACATCAACCTGCTCCCGCACAATAAACTGAGCCAACTCAAAAATCTTGGGAATCTGGTGCACCTCAAGCCAGCTATGGGTGTTCAGAGTTAATAGTTTCATCGAGTACAAGCGTCACTTTCGCGGGTGAAGAAGGGAAACCTACGGCTACCCATCCTAGGTGCACCCAGCCTGTCTGCCCTCAACAAACCCGGCTCCCGAGCCCCGGCACTTTTACCCGCTCCCGAAAAACGTGCCAGTTCACGGCATTAATGCCAAAGTACCCAAAATCACGCTCGCAGGCTCCCAAAGGATGGTTAGATAAGCCTAGTAATCACACGGGTGGCGCTCCGCACACACCAACGCAGCAAGCGGACGGCGAGCCCCACCTATACACGAAAGGTTCTTATCCGATGATGGAGAAGATTCAGAGGTTCGGTTCGGCCATGTTGGCCCCCGTCCTCATCTTTGCATTCGCCGGTCTTGCAGTGGGTATCGCCATTATCTGCAAGAACGAGCAGCTTCTGGGCAGCATCGCCGCAGAAGGTACCGGCTGGTACAACTTCTGGTCCGTTTGGGAATCAGGCGCATGGACCGTCTTCAACCAGATGGAACTCCTCTTTGTTCTGGGTCTTCCCATTGCTCTGGCTAAGACCGCCCAGGCCCGTGCCGTGCTCGAAGCAGGTACGATTTACCTGACCTTCAACTACTTCGTTGCCTCTATCCTCAGCATCTGGGGCGACAAGTTCGGCGTTGACTACAGCGTTGACCTCTCCGAAGGCGCGGCAGGTACCGGCCTGAAGATGATCGCGGGCATCAAGACCCTCGACACCGGCATCTTCGGTGCCATCATCATCTCCGCTATTGTTGTATGGCTGCACAACCGCTACTTCAACACCAAGCTGCCCGACTTCCTCGGTATCTTCCAGGGCACCCAGTTCGTCTACGGCCTGGGCTTCTTCCTGATGATGCCCGTCGCGCTCGCCTTCGTCGCCATCTGGCCCACCATCCAGACCGGCATCGGCTCCCTGCAGGGCTTCTTCATCTCATCCGGCGTCTTCGGCGTATGGCTCTACACCTTCCTTGAGCGCATCCTGATCCCCACCGGCCTGCACCACTTCATCTACACTCCCTTCGTCTTCGGCCCCGCCGTTGTTCCGGACGGCATCACTAAGTACTGGGTTGCTAACCTCGAAACCTTCGCAACATCAACCACCCCCGTCAAGGAACTCTTCCCCGGTGGCGGCTTCGCCCTGCACGGTAACTCCAAGGTATTCGGTCCCTTAGGTATCGCAGCAGCCTTCTACACCACTGCTCGCCCCGAAAAGCGCAAGGAAACCCTGGCCCTGCTGATCCCCGTCTGTCTCACCGCAATCCTGATCGGTATCACCGAGCCCCTCGAATTTACCTTCCTCTTCCTGGCA
This sequence comes from Rothia nasimurium, assembly GCF_004569295.1. Taxonomy (GTDB): domain Bacteria; phylum Actinomycetota; class Actinomycetes; order Actinomycetales; family Micrococcaceae; genus Rothia; species Rothia nasimurium_B. Next base: position 20,324 of record NZ_SPQC01000032.1, on the reverse strand, counting down.
CCCCCGCTGTTCGCAGTACACGCAGTACTGGCTGCAACCATGGCAGCTACCATGTACGGCTTCGGCGTTGTCGGTAACATGGGCGGCGGTCTGATTGACTTCCTCTTCCAGAACTGGATTCCCATGTGGCCCAACCACTCCGGTATGGTTCTCACCCAGATTGCTATCGGCCTGTGCTTCACCCTGATCTACTTCGTCGTCTTCCGCTTCCTGATTCTCAAGTTCGACTTCAAGACCCCCGGTCGCGAAGTAGACGGTGGCGAAACCAAGCTCTACACCAAGGCTGACTACAAGGAAGCTAAGAAGAATGGCACCCTCGGTGCTGAAGGTGCAGCTGCTGGTACTGCAACCGCAGTAGCATCAGACCCCTACACCCAGCGCGCAACCGACTTCCTGGCTCTGCTCGGTGGCCCCGCCAACATCACCGATGTGAATAACTGCGCCACCCGCCTGCGCGTCTCAGTAGATGACCCCTCACTGGTCGCTACCGAAGCTGACTTCAAGTCATCTGGCGCACTCGGCCTGGTCAACAAGGGCAAGGCCCTGCAGGTCATCGTCGGTATGGACGTACCCCAGGTCCGCGACAAGTTCGAAGAAATGGTCAACGCTGGTAAGTAGTCACCTACTACCAATGACCTAACACAGGGCTCCTGATGTTTTAGCGCCTATACTGTATAGAATTGCAGTGAACCGCAAAACTTCAGGAGCCCTTTGTGGACTTACAGGAACTCGTCAACGCGCACCAGAACCGCCTCAGCGACACCGAGCGCGAGATACTCGCCTTCATGCTCAACAACGAGCAGTTCGTTGCCGACTCAACCATTAGCGCTCTGGCCCACAAGACCTTTACCTCAACGTCCAGCATTATTCGCCTGACGAAGAAGCTGGGCTTCTCTGGCTTTGCCGAACTGAAGTTTTTCGTGAAAAATTCTCTCTCTGACGCTGCCGCCCCCAACAGGGATTTTCTAGAAAGCGGCCGCACCGATATTCTCAAAACCTACGAGGGGCTGACGAACGTCGATTTCGAACCGATTCTGAAAAAAATTGAATCGGCTCGTACCATCTACTGCTACGGCACCGGCTTTGCCCAGCGCACCGCAATTCAAGAGTTCTCGAAGTCTATGCTGGCCTGCGGTAAATTCACCCACGTTATCCCGGCCTCCAGCGAATTCCGCGGGAGTATCGGGGTGATGAAGCCCGATGACCTCGTCATTATTGCCTCGCTCTCGGGCGAAACCGAAAGCGCCCTACCCACCGTACGTGCCCTGGCGGCCCGCAAGATTCCCATGATTGCCATTACAGCACTGGGCGTCAACACCATCTCTGCTGCCGCAGATTTTTCACTGCACTACGAGTCCACTCCCACCGTTACCCTCAGCGCCAAGGAACCCTACCACTCCTTTGTCGCCCTGACCGTCCTGCTGGACTACACGGTGCGCCAATATATCCAGTACATCGATACCCAAGAAAAGAATCCATGAACGCCCTGCTCTACGCCCTGCGCGACACCCAGCGCCTCCGCACCTTCCTCTTCTGGTACTGGTTAATCAGCCCCTTCATTTTCTTCTTCTACCAGTTCGCGGTATCTCGTGGAGAAAACGTCGACTTTCGCGAAATGCTCAACGAACCGGCTATCGCCCTTGCCTTCATCGTAAGCTGTATGTCGCTGATTATGGTGGGCCTACTCCGGGCAGCAGAAACCGAAAACGAAAACACCGAGCGCACCTTTGGCATGTTTGCGGTAGCCCAGCAGCTCCTCACCGGCAATATCCCCGGATTCCTGCTGAGCTACTTCTACACCCGATCCCTCTGGGATGCTCCTCGTGAGCCCTTCGCGCCCTGCCTACGCTGGGTTATCCTTGCGGGTATGGCCCTGCTCGGTCTGCTGTCTCTGCTCACCCTGCTGGCCTACATCAACCTGGCCACCGGCTAAAAGCAACCTCACCGGCCCTGTTCCCTCGGAACGGGGCCTTTCTATAAGGCCCGCGAATCTGTGCTATGGGCCTGAAACCTCTATGATGGTAGGGAAGTTAACACGTGCAGAAAGCTAGAGTAGATTCAGTGAACGAGCAGGTAGACCCTGAAACCGCTAACGAGCGCACTACCGGCGCCGCCCCCTGGTCCCATGGCCATGTGCAGACCCCGCAGGAAGCTCCCGACTCTGCTGCTGATGAACAGGTAACAGCTCAGGTGCAGGCTGGCCTTGAAACCTGGGCTGAGCAGATGGAAACCTACACCGGCCCCGATGCCATGCTGGACTTCAACCAGGTCGACTACGTGCACATCGACCTCACCGACGCCAACTCCTCGGGTGTTGCCCAGATGTTTATGGGCAGAAAGACCCGCCTCTCTACCATCTTGCGCGACAAGGCCAAACTTGAAGCCGGTATGGTGGCTGCCCGCGCCCTGCGCACCAAAATCTTTGAGCTGGCGACCGGGCACGGGCTGGACGCGGGCTACTTCGTAGCGGGTACAGCCTCCTGGCTTTCACGCGATGTGCGCGAGGACGGCATGGTAGGGGAGAAGCGCTTTATCGCCCCTATCCTGATGGCTCCTCTTGCTATCACCCCCCACCCCACCAGCGATGACTTCGAGATCCAGCTGACCGGACCGGCCCAGCTCAACCCCGCCATGGTACGGCAGATCAAGAAAGAGTACGGTATCGATTTGGGTACTATGGACGTTGCCCAGCTGGCTAACTCCATGCGCAAGCTAGACCCCGAACCGGTCATTGAGCGCATGCGGGCTACGACCGGTGCCGTCCCCGGCATGACGATTCGCTCTACCTACTTCATTTCGACCTTCGCAGATCTCAAGGAAAGCACCGGGGAGCTACCGGTAACCGCCCACACCCCGCTCGTCCGCGATATTGCCCAACTCAAGCTCAACCCACTGGAGCAGCCCTTCGTTGCCCCCATCCACAACACCCGCGAACCCCTTGATAGCCGCGACCCTGACACCGACATGCTGGTGGTGGACGCGGACGCCAGCGGTCAGGACATCGTCGACCTGGCCCATCTGGGGCACTCCCTGGCTGTGACCACCGCTCCCGGTACCGACCAGCTCGGCACCGCAGCCAACATCGCCGCGGCCCTGATTCACCAGGGGAAATCTGTGCTTGTGGTAGGGGAGAAGCGTTCCACCCTCAACGATTTCAACCGCCTGCTGGAGCGCACCCACCTCACCGACCTCACCTTCGATCTGCTGACCGAACGGGACTCAGAGGCCTACCGGCAGGAGTTCATCTCAGCGATTGTGCGCGATGAGAAGGCTCCCGCCCCTAACGTCACCGATATCCACCGGGAACTGGTAGAAACCCGTGCCAAGCTGCGCGGGCACACCGAATCGCTGCGGTTCACCGAATCCCGCTGGGGTTGCTCTGTCTACGATGCCCTGCAAACCCTGGCAGCACTTACCGCCCAGGACCCGGCGCCCTCTACCCAGGTGCGCTTGGCCCGCACCACCATGGACGAGCTGACCCGCCGCACAGAGACCGTCCACAAGCTCCAGCGTCTAGCTGACCTCGGCGGTTTCCGCCCCTCAACCCGGGCCTCAGCCTGGCACCGGGCTAAGCTCACCAGCTCAGAAGACACCGAAGCCGCCCACGCCCTGGTCAAGAGCCTGCGTGCTTCCCTGAACGAAGTGTCAGCGGGCATGGCCCTTATGTCCGACGAAACCGGCTTGAAGCCCGCCACCAGCATGGACGACTGGGGAACCCAGCTTGACCTGCTCGAACGTATCGCTGATACCCTCACCCGCTTCAGCCCCGATATCTTCGACCGACCTGTCACCGACCTGATTGCCGCCACCGCGAGTGGAACCTGGCGACGAGAGCACGGCATCGACATGTCGAGCATCCAGCGCTCCCGCCTGCGCCGCGCCGCCAAAGAATACATCGTGCCCGGCGTCAACATCTCAGACCTGCACGAGAACCTCTTCATCGTTCAGGGCCAGCGCGAAGAATGGATTGGCCTGGCTAAGGACGAACGTGTCCCCACCATCCCCGAGAACCTCGCCGACCTGCGTGCCCGCCACACCGCCCTGCTCGAAGAATTCACGGGTCTAGCTATCGTGCTGGAAGATTCCCCGGCCGGCACTCGCTTCTCAGCCACTCCCCTCAACCAGCTCGAAGAGAGGCTCGCCGCCCTTATCGACGACGAATGGCTCCTGCACACCCTGCCCGAGCGCGTCCGCCTCACCCGGGAACTGAGCGACCAGGGCTTGGGCGAGCTCCTCGACGACTTCTACGAACGCCAGCTCGAAAGCGGCGCTGTAGCTGCCGAACTAGAACTTGCCTGGTGGCAGACCGCCCTTGAAATGATGCTGGCCTCTCAAGAACTTGAGATTCTGAGCGCAGATACCCTGCGCGACCTCGAAACCCGCTTCCGCCGGGCAGACTACTCGCACCTGGCGTCCGCCCCTGCCCGCCTGCATGCCCGCGTAGCCGATACCTGGCGCGCCCGCATCCACGAGTACGACCACGAAGCGGCCTTCCTGCGCAGCCAGCTCAAGAGCCACGAGTTCAACCTCCAGCAGGTGCTGACCCATGCCCCCACCATGGCTACCACCCTGCTACCCCTATGGATCACCAGCCCCTTTGCCCTCTCAGGCAAGGTGCCCACCGGCATGCGCTTTGACGCAGCAATCCTGCTCGATGCCGAATCCACCCCGCTGGCAGCTAACCTACCTGCCCTCATCCGGGCAGAGCAGGTCATCGCCCTGGGCGACCCCCACAGCGGCTTCCCCTCCCCCTTCATGGTCTCAGCGGTAGCCCAGAACGCGCCGGTCATCAAGAACCAAAAACTGGTCAGCACCTTCGAAGCCCTAGCCAAGGTCCTGCCCGCACGTTCCCTAGCCACCGTCAATCGAGCCGTAGACCCCGCCCTCTTTGCCTACCTCAACGAACACTTCTACGATGGGGCTCTCACCAGCTATCCCTGGGGCGAAGAAATTACCGACGGCACCCCGGCTCTCACCGTGGAATATGTGGATGTCACCGGACGGGTCTCCGACAATGCCGCCCTTGACTCACCCAGCCTGGAGGTGCAGCGGGTAGCCGAAATGGTTATCGAGCACGCCTACCGCAGCCCCCAGCAGACCCTGGCGGTTGTGACCACCACAGCCCGTCACGCCCAGCGTATCGCCGAGGCCGTTCGTCAGCTGCTGGCGCGCTACCCCCAATTCGCCCCCTACTTCGCGGCAGGGGACGAATCCTTCCGCGTCGTTGATGTCTCCCGCGCCGTTGACATGGAACGGGACGTCATTATCTTCGCCCTTGGCGCTGGAAAAACAGCCCAGGGGGCAGCCCACCACTTCGGGCACCTCTCCGAGCGCAGCGGCCGCGAAAGCTTCGTGCTTGCCACCACCCGTGCCCGCCACCTCACCCGCCTGGTCACCTGCGTGACCCCCGAAGACCTAGACCCCCAGCGCCTAGAATACGGAGCCTTCGATATCTACCGCCTGCTGCTGGCCTACCGCCGTGAGCAGGAAGCCCATGCTGCTCAGGAACTGACCAAGCCCATTACCGATAAACTGCCGGTCAACGAGTTCCTCACCAACGACCACCTAGAAGCCATCGACATGGGCGACTGGCTGCTCAACGACCTGGTGCGCCGCCTGGGCCAGCACAAGGTCACCCTGCACGAATCGGCTGTTCCCCTGATTTCGTTAATCGTGACGAGCGAGGAAGAATCCCTACTGGCCGGGGCAGTGGCTAGCCCCCGGGCCCGCACCATGGTACAGGACGTGGACCGTACCACCCCGGTGAGGGTGCCCCTGGCTGTTGTTTCCGACGGTTCAGACGCCTACGCCGCCATGAGCGTGCGCGAACGCTCCCGCCTCATTCCTGAGCTCCTGGCCCGTACCGGCTGGAACCACATGACCTGCTGGACTATCGAGGTCTTCTCTGACCCCGAAACCCTGGTCGGCCGTATCGGAAGCTACCTGGGGCTGGGGCGTAATGAGTAAGCCTTCAGGCGCTGAGTCAACAGGGGCTGAAACCCCTGGCCCCGGCTATAGTCCCGTACCCAAAAAACGGCGCGGCCACCGCCGGGCCATCGGCGGCTCAGCCTTCACCGGCACCGAACCCAAACTGGCGGGGCTCACCGACTCAAGTGCGTCCGCCCCAGCTACCGAGGGGGAGGACGCCCGGGCAACCTGGCTCAAGGAACAGCGTCCGCCCCACTACGGGCAATAAAAAGAAGGGGCTGCCTGCCACATACCGTGACAGGCAGCCCCTTGAACGTCTCTGGGCTTACTTGCCCTTATCGTTGGCGTAGAAACCAGAGCCCTTGAAAACCACACCGACTTGGCCGAACTTCTTGCGGAGGGTGTCCTGGCCGCACTCGGGGCAGGTCTTGAGCGCGTCGTCCGAGAACGACTGGTGCTGCTCAAACACATGGCCGCAGTTCTTGCACTGGTAAACGTAAACAGGCACGGATAACTCCATCAAATAGGCGATAAATCTGGGGGCTATTCTACTCTGTTCTGGCGGCTCGACCTCAATTACCCAGGTGGTGCAGGGTCTTCTCCGTTGCCACAAACCGAAGCCTGGCATCCCAGCTATCTGCAGGTAGGCCATCGAGAATTTCCCGCTCAAACACCACCCCTACGGTAGAGGGGTCTTGCGCCAGAGGGCCAAGCTGCTCAAAAAGCCGGTCATAGTAGCCGCCGCCCTGCCCTAGCCGCCGCCCTGCCAGATCGTAGGCAAGGGCAGGTACCAGACGAAGGTCTGCCTGGATAAAGGCCTCAGATCCGTGACGCTCGCCCACGGGCTCCACGATATCCAGTGCATTGATAGTGTGTTCTGCCTGCGGCTGCCACTCTACCCAGGCCAGCTGACGCCGGGGGCGGACGACCGGCACCAGCACCCGACACCCCTCAGCTACTGCCTGGGTCAGAGCCGGTAGCAGGGGAGGCTCAGTGGGAAGGGGAAGAAAGGCGGCAAGAGTGCTGCCTGCAGGGAGGGCTTGCCAGAGAGGAGCTAGGGTGCGTTCAAAACCCTGAGCCGCTGCCTGACGCGGCGGATTGTGGGTTCGGCGTCTGCGCAGGTAGCTGCGGGCAAAGGCCTTAGCATGGGCGGTGCTTGCTGACCTACTAGAGCTCACGGGTGCCCCTCCTGAAGAAGTGTTAGCTGAATCTAGCCACAATTTACCGTTTATTTAGGTATTCTGGGAGGTATGACTGAAAATAAATCACTCTCCGTGACCAAGGCTGTGATTCCTGCAGCCGGTCTCGGCACTCGCTTCCTTCCCGCCACTAAGGCCACTCCTAAGGAGATGCTGCCCGTGGTGGACCGCCCCGCGATTCAGTATGTGGTAGAAGAAGCCATTCGCGCTGGCCTGAACGATGTTCTGATGATTACCGGCCGCAACAAGCGTGCCCTAGAGGACCACTTTGACCGTGTACCCGGTCTGGAACAGCAGCTTGCTGACCAGGGCAAGGACGCCCTGCTCAAGAGCGTGGAAGACTCCAACGACCTGGGTGAAATCCACTACGTCCGCCAGGGCGACCCCAAGGGTCTGGGCCACGCTGTACTGCGCGGCAAGGTTCACGTTGGCAATGAGCCTTTTGCTGTTCTGCTGGGCGATGACCTGATTGATGAAAAAGAAGACCTGCTCTCTGCCATGGTTGCTGTCCAGCAGAAGACCGGCGGCTCTGTCGTTGCCCTGATGGAGGTCCCCGAAGAGCAGATTTCTGCTTACGGCTGTGCCGCAGTGCAAGCTGTTGAGGGCGAGGACGGCTTCGTTAAGGTCACCGGCCTGGTCGAAAAGCCTGCTGTTGAGGACGCTCCCTCAAACCTGGCCGTCATCGGCCGCTATGTTCTTTCCCCCAAGGTCTTTGAGGTGCTGGAAAATACCGCACCGGGCCGCGGCGATGAAATCCAGCTGACCGACGCCCTGCAGACCCTGGCCCAGGGCATCTGCGAGGGCGAAGGTGTCTACGGCGTGGTCTTCAAGGGCCGCCGTTTCGACACCGGAGACAAGCTCTCCTACCTCAAGGCCAACGTCATTCTCGCTACTGAGCGCGATGATCTGGGCCCTGAGCTGCGTACCTGGATTAAGGAATTCGCAGCCGAGCTGTAAGCTCTGATACTACTGCTGGGCGGACGCGGGGCTAAGGGAGGCTCTGAACCGTTCGGTAGTGAGCAGCCTGGAAGCAGAAGAACTGGGTACCTTCTAGAAGGAAGGTACCCAGTTCTTGTCTCATAGCTCTGCTCTGTTTGAGGGAGCTGGGGTAGAATGAACTAGATATTTGTGTCACAGAGATAAAGAACGGGGGCAGCGATGGACTTCCTGAGTGGTTCAGGCCTTATTTTGCTGGTATGCGTGCTGGTTGGCCTGGGGCTCGTTGTGCCCCGCCGTAAGTCAGATTCTGTGACCAGCATCGGGGCTGAGAAGTTCGTTGCCGATATCGTTGAGAGCCACGCCAGCGAGGCTGAGGCTCGCCGTGCGCCGTCCGCTCCTCCGGCTCGGACCGCGACCGAAACCGCCCCGGCTTTTCGGCTGAAGCCCACCCGTCTGGCGGTGTTCGGGCTAGCTCTAGCCTTTGCGCTGGCCAGCCTGGTCACGGGGGTTCTGTCTCTCACCGGTGGAGCAGCCCCGCTCCTTCCCCTCCTCTTCTTGCTAGCTAGCCTGGCCTGCCTGGCTACCTTGCGGGTATTGGCCCTGCGTGACCGCGACCGTAGGCGGGCCCGCACCATACTAGCTGTTGAACAGCGCCAGGCCCAGCGGCGTCCTTCTGCTCCCTCAGGCACCTCTCACTCACCTAGCAGCCAGCAGGCTCGCCCAGCAGCTACCTTCTCTACTGTCGAGCTGGAGCCTGCCGCTAAGCGTCCTGCCCGTGCCCGCCAGCAGATGCCGGTCAGCCACGCGGCTAAGGCCCTCCGCCGAGCAAAAACCCAGCATCACCCGGTGGTAGCTGCACCCGCCCCCGTTGCTGACGGCGAGGCCGCTACCCAGCAAAAGCCCGCCCGCCTACGCATGGACGAGGCTCTGCCCGACACCCGCTGGCAGGTCACCGAGGTGCCCTTGCCTACCTACCTTGAGGCAGAGAGCGTGCGCAGGGAAGCTCCTGCTCCACTTGAGACTGAAATTGCCCCGAAGAGCCAGACCCAGACTCTGGCCGAGGCAACAAGTCTCAACCTTGACGATGTGCTGAAGCGCCGCCGCGCCTAGGCGAAGATGAAGTTTTTTCAAAGAATAGATACCCAGCCGTAGCCTCACCCTGAGAGGCCGCGAAGCTGGGTATTCTGTTTGAGGGGTAGGACCACACCGCCCCACGATATTCTGAGGAAGGCTAACCGTATGGCTACACACCACCTGGAAGTTGAGCAGAAATTTGAGCTTGCCGATGTGAACAGTGAGGTTCCCTCGGTGGAGTGGAGCTTTAAGCGGTGGAGTGTCAGTGAACCTGTGACCGAGCAGCTTGATGCCACCTACTACGACACCCCCTCTGGCAACCTGGGGCGGCATAAGGTAGCCCTGCGCCGCCGCCTGGGTGGCTACGACCAGGGCTGGCACATCAAGTTCGACGCTGCTGGCCAGCGCCATGAGGTGACCTTTGACCTGCTGTCTAACCGGTCCGCTATGCCCGCTGCGGTGAGGAAGTTTGTGCAGGTGCCAGCCCTCGGCGAAGAACTGGAGCCTCGGGTTTCTCTGAAAACCCAGCGGACCCGTACCGTGATCCTCGATAGGGCCGGGGAGCAGCTAGCTGAGATTTGTGATGACCAGGTGCAGGCGCTTGACTATGCCACCGGCCAGGAACGGGCCTGGCACGAGTGGGAGGTAGAGCTTCTGGGGCAGACCGCCCAGGACCGTAAGCTCACAGAGGCGCTCTTTGCGGACGTTGCTCGCCAGCTACAGGCTGTCGGGGCTGTGCCCTCGCAGTCGCCGGCTAAGATTGCCCGGGCCCTGGGGCAGGACGCCGAGTTTGAGGCCCGGCGAATGGGCGGCAAAGCTAAGGGGCAGGGTAAGAAGTCGGCGAAAAAGAAAAAGAAGGCTCTGACAGCTGAATTTCCCCGGGTGCCGAGCTCTGCTGAGCTGCTCACCCGGGTGCTTGCCTCTCAAACCCAACGGCTTGCCCAGGCTGATCTACTGGTGGCAGCGGGAGCACCCGATGCCACCCACCAGGGGCGCATTGTTGCCCGTCAGCTGCGGAGCGTGCTGAAGTACATGGCCCTGCCCTATGCACGCAGCGGGTTTGCTCCGGCCCTTAAAGATATGATGCAGGGGCTGAAAACCTATGCCCGCCAGCTAGAAACGCACCGTAACGGTGAGCTTGTGCACCCTATGGCCCAGCAGGTCTTGCAGGCTCACCCGATGTTAGGGGAGAGCTCAGGCGCTGCCTTCGGTGCGGTCATGGAGCACCAGCAGGCGGACGCGGCCGCCCAGGCCCGCCGTTACCTGGCTTCTGCTGGGAGGCTGGAACTTCAGCTGGCTCTCGAATCCTTACTGGCCGATGTGACCCTGGCTGTGGAGCTTCCCCTCAATAGCGAGAACTACGTGAATAAGGTAGCTAAGCGTTTGCGTAAGAACCTGGTCAAGCAGGGGGAGCGGGCCGTGGCTACCTGGCCAGAGCAGGCTGCTGATTTTGCGGCGGGCACTGCCTTCGACGAGGGCTTACACGATGTTCGCAAGGCTGCTAAGGCTGTGCGCTACTGCCTCTTTGCCGCTGCTGATGCCGGGCTTCCTCTGATCGGGCCCCAGGCCAAGCTGGTGGCGCGGGCTAAGGCTGTTCAGGCAGAACTGGGTGAGCTCACTGATGAGCTGACGATGGGCGACTGGCTTCTGGGGCTGCGTGCGCAGGCCAACGAGCTGGGGCTTGACCCCTTTGCGGTCGGCTACCTGCTGGGCCGCTCGGAGCTACTGGCTATGGGCCTGCGTATGACTGCCTTTGACGCCCTGCCTCGGGCTCTCAAGAAAGTAAAAGGTATCAAGCTTACCTAAGTCTGCTCGTGAGCCCTGCAGCTTCGTAGCTGACCCTCTTTAAAAAGCTAGAGGCACCTCAATCAGGTGCCTCTAGCTGCATCACACACAGGAAGAAAAGTCTTCTTTGTACCGCCTAGCCAGCCCTCCCACAGGGCCTTGCGGCTATTTGGTAATAAAAATATAACCTAATTGTGTTCACTCTGGCTAGTCTTTGGTGAAAATTTTTTTGGTTAACCTATTTTTTGAGATAGGTGAACCTAAAAAGTGCTTATTTTGCCTTGTCATTTCGAGGGGAAGGGGGTATCCCCGGTGGAAGAGGGGCGGATGCCACCGCGACCGCCTGCGAGAACAGGCTAGACTGGTGGGGTGAGGGAATGGCTTGAAAATTTGCACTGGGTCGCCGCCATCGGCTTTATGTGGGTGGTGGGTATTGTGCGTACCTCCCTCATTTTTTCCCTGGGCTGGTTAGCTCAGGCTGAGGGTTCCCGCTTTGAGAAGATACAGCACCTGATGGATCACCCCCTCTACCGCCGGGCCCGGTATTTTGTGAATCGCTGGGGTGTGCTGGCCGTTCCCGCCTGTTTCTTGACGGTGGGCTTTCAAACTGCGGTTATTTTGACTACCGGCTTTACCCGTATGCCCCTCTCCCGCTGGATTCCAGCCATGCTGGTAGGCACGTTTATGTGGGGTACTATCTACGCAACGGTTGGCATATCGGTTGTCTGGCTCTGGCTTGAGAACCCGCAGGTAGCCGCCCTGGTACTGGCCCTGCTGGCGGCCATCATTATCACCGCAAAAATCCGGGACAGAAAACGTTCCATGCCGCGACTACCGAAAGACACCAAGCTATGACCCTGAGCAAGCTGATTCTTGCCCACCCCGACCTGCTGGTTGACGACCAGACCGCCCGCTATGAGCAGGTGGGGCAGGTACCCGGTCTCTGCGTGGGGTTCGTTCCCGGGGTTATGCCCGGTAAATGGTTCACCCGGTGGAGGGAGCGCTATTCGGCGCTGGCTCCCCTGACCGACGTCGCTCTGGCCGAGGGGCAGGGCCTTGCTTCGCTCGATGCTTTTGCGGATATGGCGCTGGTGCGCGCTGAGGACGAGCCCGAAGCCCGCGATAAGAAGCGCTACCACGCGATTGAGCTCTACCGGGAAACCCCGGTGGTGGTACTCCCTAAGGACCACCTGCTGACGGTGCTCGAGACCGTTCCGGTTGCCGAGCTAGCCGAAGAATTTTTACTCCAGAATCCCGCTGAGGTGCCCGAGTGGCGCGACCTTTCCGCCGACTACCGAGCTGAGAACCCGCGTCCGCTGCCTCAGATGAGGCACCGGGCCGACGCGATTGAGCTGGTGGCTGCCGGGCTGGGCCTGTTGGTGATACCGATGTCTGTAGCCCGTTTTTACCACCGCAAAGACCTGACCTACCGCCCGGTTGAGGGGCTGGGCGAGTACCCGGTTCTGCTGGTGTGGAAGCGGGAGGTACGTGAGGACGCCCGCGAGCAGGTGATCCAGGACTTCGTGGGTATTACCCGCGGGCGCACCGCTGCCTCTCAGCGCGGTAGCGATAGCCGCGAGGTGGCCCTGGAGAAGCAGCGGCGTGAGAAGGAAGAGGCCAAGCGGAAGCGGGCGGCTGCCAATAAGCGCCGGGAGGCTGAAGACCGCAAGAAGCGGAACGCCCAGAAGAACGGCAACCTGCGCCAGTACCAGGCCCAGAAGGGTGGCAAGGTTAGCGCTAAGGGCTCGGGCCGAGGCTCTCGGGGCAAAAAGCGTTAGGTGACAACCTGCGCTGCATGCCTACCGACGGCTAGTCCTTCTGGTCGGTCTTTTCTTCTGCTTTCTGGGTCGAAGAGGAAACCACAGCGCGGTCCTCGTGAGTCTCGCTATGAATCACCGACTGGTTAGCCAGCGGAATACGAATGCCACGCTGGTCCATAGCCTTCTTGAGCTCCTCACGGAGCTTACGCCCCACCGCGAACTGCTCAGAGGGGGCGGTCTTGACCGTCAGGCGCAGCACCACCGATTCACCGGTCACAGACTGCACGCCCAAGTACTGGGGCTTGCCCGAAATATTCTCCTTGATACCGGGCAGCTTAATGGCTTTTTGAATTGAGGTCATAAGGAAGCCCGCCATCTCGTCAATATCGGCATCGTAGGGAATCGGCAGGTCGATGATGGTGCGGGCCCAGCCCTGAGAAGAGTTGCCCACGCGTAGAATCTCGCCGTTGCGCACGTGCCAGAGGGTTCCGGCGGTATCACGCACCTGGGTGGTGCGCAAACCCACTGCCTCTACCTCGCCCTCAGCCTCACCCAGATTGACCCAGTCACCGATGCCCAGCTGGTCTTCGGCCACGATGAAGATACCCGAGAGGAAGTCTTTAACGAGAGACTGGGCCCCGAACGAAAGAGCCACACCCACCACACCGGCTGAGGCGATGACGGGGGCAATATTGAAGCCCAGCTCAGCGATAATCATGACGATCATGACCGTCCAAATCACAATCGACGAGACCGACCGGAGCACCGAGCCAACGGTCTGCGCTCGCTGGGACTGGCGGGCGCTCGCCAGGGACGTGTCGGCCTTCCACCGGCTAGTTTTATCACCCCTTTTCTCTTCTGCTGCAACCACCCGGTTGCGGGTGCCGCGGGCGATAGAGTCAGTGACGTGGCGAATAACCACGCGCACCAGGCCGTGTAAGACGAACCCGATGATGATAATGATGAGTATGCGCAGGGGCGCTCCCAGCCAAAAATCTAGGCTGGCCAGTCTGGCCATTACGGTTCCGGCGGCCTCGGCGCTTTCTTCAAGGGGCGTTGTTTCTGCTGCTAAAATCCCGGTCGCTGTCATACCTATGAGCCTATCGTCTTTGGCTGAAGAAAACCGGTATGCCAGCTGCCCGCGAACGCTAGGGCGGCGCACCTGAGCCAAGGGTGCAATAGACTGGTTTTTCAGAGACGAACAAAGGAAGAAGAGATGCCCCTGGTGATGGATACCCGCCCGGCCGCTTACGCCGTGGTGATTGAGGACGGCAAGATTCTGCTCTCCCGCTGGGTACCGCATATTCCCGGTTACCGCCCCGGCTGGACCTTACCCGGTGGGGGCATGGACCCTGGCGAACAGCCCCATGAGACTGCCGTGCGCGAAGTCTTTGAAGAAACCGGCTATCGGGTGGAACTTGACCGCCTACTGGGGGTACACGCGGCTTACTTTGAGCCCGAAGCCGGGGCAATCCGTCCTTTCTGCGCCTTGCGCACCATCTACACTGCCCACATCACCGGCGGAGAACTTACTGCCGAGGTCGGCGGATCGACCGACCTGGCAAAGTGGGTTCCGCTGGCTGAACTAGACCAGCATTTCTACTACTCCCTGGTGGACGAGGCCGCACACCTCTTAGGGTATGCGGACGCCCGTGAGCTGGCTGCCAGCTACCGGGAGGGTTCGCATGACTAGGGAAGCGGCTAAGGAACAAGGACGCCCGCGCGCACAGGGCTACCGCGCCCAGCTGGTTGCCCTCGCTGCGGCCACCGGCCTTCTGCTGAGTGGCTGTGGCAGCTCAACGACCGGCAGCAACACAACTGCCTCGACCAGCCCCGCCACGACCGCTACCTTGCGTATCGGTACCGGGCTAACGGCTGAGACCCGCCACGCAGCCTATATCTACCAGGCTGCCCTGCAAGAAGCGGGCTACACCGTTGAGGTGGTTGAGACCGACGATAGCCGCCCCGCCTACTTCGCCAGTATGGGTATAGACACCGCTGCCACCGCTACAGCCAGCCCTACTGCAACCGGCCCGGCAGATGGGCTTGTGCATATCACCCCTGATTTGTCTGGCGACCTGCTCCTCTACCTCACCGATAACGGGGCAGTTAGCCCCACCATTATCGAAGAGGAGCGGGCTAGCGCCGCGGCAGAAACCAGCCCCGCGCCAGACCTGACTGCGAGCGCAGAAGCTAGTGCGGGTGCATCCGCTGATTCCAGCCCTACCGCTACACCAAGTCTTACTGCTACGCCCAGCCCCAGCGCTACCTCGCTCAACGTGCGCGGGCTCAGCAGCAACGACATCGTCAGCTACGTTGACCGTGCTCTGCCCGATACCGCTGAGGTGCTCTCACCCTCGAGCGCCACCAACCGGTATGGCTACGTGGTCACCCGAGCCACTGCCCAGCGCTACGGTCTGGAGACCATGAGCGAGCTGGGGCAGGTCTGCTCTGAGCTGAGCCTGGTTGCCCCCGAAAGCTACGCCACCAACCCTAGCGGTGCTAGTTCACTGAGCACCCACTACAGCTGCAGCCCGGGAGCCAGCAAGACCGCTGATAGCCGGTCAGACCAGGCCCAGGAGCTCATCACCGGCGCAACCAGCATGAGCTACATGTACTCAGCCAGTGCAGAAATCCCGGCTAATAATCTCGTGCTGCTTGAGGACCCCGAGCGCACCCAGCTTGCACAAAACATCGTGCCCGTCACCCGCGCTGGTGAGCTGCCCCAGCAGATCAAGGACATCATCAACGATGTCTCCGCTAACCTCGACACCGATTCTCTGGTGCGCCTCAATACGCTCACGAGCGGCGATAACCCCGTCTCAGAAACCGACGCCGCCCATTTCTGGTTGACCCGTATGAAAGGGTAATCTAAATCTTATGGCATTCAAGCAATCAAAAAAACTTCAAAACGTTCTCTACGATATTCGCGGGCCCATTCTGGAAGAAGCCCAGCGTATGGAAGCGCGCGGTCACCGTATTCTCAAGCTCAATATCGGTAACCCGGCGCCCTTCGGCTTTGAAGCGCCTGAAACCATCATGATGGATATCATCGAGCACCTGCCCTACACCCAGGGCTACTCTGATTCCCGTGGCCTTTACTCTGCCCGTACCGCCATTGTGCAGTACTACCAGAACGAGGGCATCATGAACATCACTACCGATGATGTCTACCTGGGTAACGGTGTCTCGGAGCTGATTCCTATGACCCTGCAGGCCCTGCTCGATAACGGGGACGAGATTCTGGTGCCCAGCCCTGACTACCCCCTGTGGACGGCTGCCACCCAGCTCGCAGGCGGCAAGCCGGTGCACTACCTCTGCAACGAAGAGGACGGCTGGCTGCCCGATATCGAGGACATCAGGTCAAAAATCACCCCCAACACCCGCGGCATCGTGGTCATTAACCCCAATAACCCCACCGGTGCTGTCTACACTCCCCAGGTGCTCCAGCAGATTGTTGACCTGGCGCGGGAACACGAGCTGGTGATTTTTGCTGACGAAATTTACGAGAAAATTCTCTACGACGGTGCCCAGATGACCCATGTGGCAGCTCTGGCAGGCGACGACGTGCTCACCCTGACCTTCTCGGGTCTTTCCAAGGCCTATCGGGTCTGCGGCTACCGCGCTGGCTGGGTGGCTATTTCGGGGCCCAAGCTTGCTGCTGCCCCCTTCATCGAGGGTATTAACCTGCTGGCTAATATGCGCCTGTGCGCAAACGTGCCCGCCCAGCACGCCGTACAGACTGCCCTGGGCGGCTACCAGTCCATCAACGACCTGATTCTGCCCGGCGGACGCCTGAAAGAGCAGCGGGACCTGTCTTACAAGATGCTCAGCGAAATGGACGGTGTGACCGTGCAGCAGGCTGAGGGCGCCCTCTATCTCTTCCCCAAGCTTGATATCGATAAGTTCAATATCACCAGCGACGAGCAGTTCATGCTCGATCTGCTGCGGGAACAAAAGATTCTGCTGAGCCACGGCACGGCCTTCAACTGGTCAGAGCCCGACCACTTCCGCCTGGTCTTCCTACCCGATACCCGCACCCTGGCCGATGCCCTGGAGCGCCTGGGCAACTTCCTGGCTGACTACAAACAGAATTAGGACGTCTGGTTCTGGCGGGCGGCGTCCAGAGTAGCCTGGGCGCCGTCGAGCCAGGCTTCGCAGCGCTGGGCAAGGGCCTCGCCCCGCTCCCACAGGGCAATAGACTCTTCAAGCGTGCTCGCACCGGACTCCATGCGGGCTACAACCTGCAGGAGCTCTTCACGGGCCTGCTCGTAGGTCAGCTGCTCAACCGGAGTGGCATTCAACTCGGTCTTAAATTCGATGGTGTTGCTCATAGGTTTCCTTTCCTTGACCTGGCACCTGACCAGGTTCTAGTGGTTTTTCTCGTGCACGGCGGTAACGGTTGCGTCCACAGCACCGGCTGCCGCGCGCACACTAATATTTTGACCCTCGTGCAGGGCGCGGGCATCGCTTACCAGCTGGCCAGAGGCGTTCTGCATCACCGCATAGCCGCGCTCCAGGGTCTGCTGGGGCGACAGGGCCGTAACCCGCGCCCGTAGCTGGCTAATAAGATCACGGTCCCTGGCAAGACGGTGGACGGCCGCGCTCGAAGCCCTCGCCCGCAGCCGCTCAATATCCTCTGACCTAGCCAGCAGGGCTGAGCCCGGGTTGGCAAGAACCGGACGGGACCGCACCTGGGCTAGACCGTAACGCTCAGCAGACACCAGCTGCTCTACAGCTCGCACCAGCTGGTAGCGGGCCGATGCGAAGAGCTCCCGCTCCTCACGGACGTCCGGAACAATACGCTTACCGGCATCGGTAGGGGTCGAAGCCCGCAGATCTGCTGCGTGGTCCATTAGTGGGGAATCAGCCTCGTGGCCAATAGCCGATACGACCGGGGTGTCTGCTGCTGCAACGGCCCGAACCATTGCCTCCTCAGAGAAAGGCAGCAGGTCTTCAAAGGAGCCGCCACCGCGGGCAACCACAATCACGTCGATGTCATCCCGGCTATCAAGCTCAGCCAGCGCAGCCGTCACCTGGGCAACCGCGTTCACGCCCTGCACCGCAACCTCCCGCACCTCAAAATCAACGGCGGGCCAGCGCAGAGAGGCGTTACGGATGACGTCCTTCATAGCGTCCGAATCACGGCCGGTAATCAAACCCACCCGGCGGGGGAGCAAGGGCAGCGGCTTCTTACGCTCGGGACTAAAAAGACCCTCAGCCTGTAGCTTGGCACGCAACTGCTCAATGAGCTCCAGCATAGAACCCACACCCACCGGCTTGATGTTAGAGCCCTGCATCGATAGACGGCCGGTCTTCACCCAGAAATCAGGCTTGAGCTGCAAAACCACCCGAGAGCCCCGCTCCAACTGGCCCTGCACCTTAGCCATCTCTGAGCCCCAGACCGTGACCGATACCGAGACCTCCTGCTCAATATCGCGCAGCGTCACATAAGAAACCCTGCCGCGGTGGTTGAGCTCAATAATCTGCCCCTCCACCCAGGTCGGTACGCAACGGGCAATATACTCGTGCATCTTATTCGACAGCACATGCAGGGGCCAGGGATTATCGACGCTGGTCTGGCCAGCGCGTTCCGCTAGTTGCCGGGGCGCGCCCTGGGCCTGCTGTTCTTGCTGAGCCTGTAGCTGCGCCAGTGTCAGATGGCCGGGTGCCGAATCACCAAAACTGTTCATACACCTACTTCTACCACCGCTGGCTGACACTTTAAGCATTGAGCCGAGAAAAAATAGGAACTCAAGCAAATACCCAGTAAGACCGGCTACCATGCAAGCATGACGGGTACCCGCAAGAGCACAGAAGACTACGGCGACGGCAACTGGACGAACCCCTATGTTCAGGCCGAAAATCAGCGCGCCCAAGAAGCAGCCCAGGACCCCTATGCAGAGCCGACCTCGGCTTCCTACGCCCAGGGGGCCTACCCGCCTGAAGCGCAGGTGCAGGGGGCGGCGTCCGCCCCGGTGGCGTCCTACGCGCCCCCTCGGGTGCCTCGACGTCAGCGCCGTCGTCCGGCTTTTAGCCTGGCCAGGCGCTTTCTCTGCGTCCTGCTGGCTCTCTTTACGCTGGCTACCGGGCTGACCGCAGCCACAGCCTACTGGGCACAAACCACCCTGGTAGATACCGAAAACTTTGCGGCGATGACCGAGTCCATCGCCTATGATCAGGACTTCCAAACTAGCCTGGCAAGCGCCGTCACTGACGACATCATGGCCTCACCCGCTATCGAAACCTACCTGGGCGATGGCAACTCCACCGCCTGGTACGGGGGAGTGCAGAACTGGCTCTATGACCAGACCTACACCCTGGTTGACGGGGCTACCAACTCGCTGGTTACTTCCGATGCCTACCCCCAGCTGTGGGCCCAGGTGATTTCAGATACCCACGCCTATAACTTTTCGGGTGAAAGTCGCCCGGCGGTGCTTGATCTTTCTGCCCTCTACGACCAGGCGGGGTCGTCTGTGCAGTCGGCGACCGGCTTTGGCGTTGATACCTCAAACCTGCCCGGCCGTACCATCACCCTGGATACGGGGCAGAACATCTGGCCTATTAATTCCACTATCAATACCCTGATATGGCTGGCCTCCCTCTGGCAGCCCCTGCTGGTGGTTAGCGGCATATCCGCCCTGCTCGGATTCCTGCTCTGGCCCCGCAACCGCTTTGCCTACCTAGCTTTCATTGCCTTCAGCGCAGCAGCCCTACTCTGGGTCGCTGGCCTCCTGGGGGGCGGTGCCTCCCTCACCGCCGGAATACAGCTACCGGCTAGCAACGCGGCCGTCCTTTTCCTGCAAAAACTGTCTGAAACCATCACCGCATCTTTCGCCAGCTACCACAACGGCCTAGCCCTCAACCTGCTCATTGCGGGGGCGGTACTGACACTTCTTGCTCTTCTCTCAGCGATCATGGGGCTGACTGCGAGAGAAGCCACTGCACGCACCCGCTAGAACCACGTAGGATAGAGACTATGTCTACCCGAGAGAAGACCATTGAACTGGGTCTGCCCACCGTACCCCGCGTGCGCAGGACCCGCGAAGAAGTTGAGGCAGCCGCCCCCACCGGCGACAAGAAGGTGCTCCTAGCAGCGCCCCGCGGCTACTGTGCCGGTGTTGACCGCGCCGTCATCGCCGTTGAAAAGGCCCTAGACCATTACGGGGCGCCCGTCTATGTGCGCAAGCAGATTGTTCACAACCGCCATGTGGTTGAAACCCTCGAAGCTCAGGGCGCAATTTTTGTGGACGAGGTGGAGGAAGTCCCCGAGGGCGCCGTCACGGTCTTCTCCGCCCATGGCGTGTCACCGGCTGTTGTGGCCTCAGCGGAAGAGCGTCAGCTTAACACTATCGACGCTACCTGCCCGTTGGTTTCCAAGGTGCACCGCGAGGCTGTACGCTTTGCCAAGCAGGACTACGACATCCTGCTCATTGGCCACACCGGCCATGAAGAGGTTGAGGGTACCGCTGGCGAAGCCCCCGACCATATTCAGATTGTGAACTCACCTGACGAGGTTGATCAGGTGACCGTGCGCGACCCCGAGAAAATCGTGTGGATTTCGCAGACCACCCTGTCTGTGGACGAAACCCTTGAAACCGTTGCCCGCCTGCGCGAGCGTTTCCCCACCCTGCAGGAC
>NZ_SPQC01000031.1 GCF_004569295.1 Rothia nasimurium | reverse complement strand
GGGTTGTGCAGGGGGGCTAGGGGGGAGAGCTCGTCAATCTTGGCGATGACGTCGTCGGTAACCAGTACGGGCTCTGAGAAGATGTCGCCGCCCTGAACGATGCGGTGGCCGATAGCGTCGATGGTCTTACCGTGCAGGGGTTCAACCAGGGCCTTAGCCATGATGTCGAGGGCTTCGGTGTGGGTGGGAATCTCGGCGGAGCCGATGTTCTCGACCAGGCCCT
Source organism: Rothia nasimurium (assembly GCF_004569295.1). Classification (GTDB taxonomy): domain Bacteria; phylum Actinomycetota; class Actinomycetes; order Actinomycetales; family Micrococcaceae; genus Rothia; species Rothia nasimurium_B. The sequence continues at coordinate 30,698 of NZ_SPQC01000031.1, read as the reverse complement.
TAGAGATGACCTGGTTCTCTTCACCGGTAGCGGCGGTGTCACGCACCTGGTACTTCACAGATGAGGAACCGCAGTTAATAACGAGTACGAGCATGAAAGTGTTTTCCTTTAGTTGCTTAGTGAGTGAGGCGGACTCCCCGAAAGGTAACTGGCTGGGTCTGGCATGAATCGAGCGAGCCCTCCAGGGCGAGCGCGAGAAGGTTAGTCGCCGCAGGGGAGTCCACTGCGGCCGTTTTGCCAACCCAACCCCGCGCGTCCTATTACAGGGTCTGTGCCTGGATCGCGGTGATAGCTACGGTGTTGATGATGTCATCGACGGTAGCGCCGCGGGAGAGGTCGTTGATGGGCTTGCGGAGGCCCTGCAGGACGGGGCCGACGGCTACAGCGCCGGAGGTCTGTTGCACAGCCTTGTAGGTGTTGTTGCCGGTGTTCAGGTCGGGGAAGATGAACACGGTTGCCTGGCCTGCGACCTCTGAGCCGGGGAGCTTGGAGGAGGCGATGGACATGTTGGAGGCGGCGTCGAACTGGATGGGGCCTTCGAAGGCGAAGTCGGGGTTGGATTCGCGCAGTTTTTCGGTGGCTTCGATGACGATGTCAACGTCGGCGCCGGAGCCGGAGGTGCCGGTGGAGTAGGAGAGCATAGCGACCTTGGGGTCAACGCCGAACTGGCGGGCGGTCTCTGCTGAGGCCTTGGCGATGTCGGCGAGCTGTTCGGAGTTGGGGTTGGGGTTCACTGCGCAGTCGCCGAAGACGAGCACGCGGTCTTCCATGAGCATGAGGAAGACGGATGAGACGACTTTGACGCCTTCGCGGGTTTTGATGAATTCCAGGGAGGGGCGGATGGTATTGGCGGTGGTGTTTACGGCGCCGGAGACCATGCCGTCGACGATGCCCTTGTGTACGAGCATGGTGCCGAAGTAGGAGGGGTCCATCATGCGGTTCTGGGCGCCTTCGAGGGTCATGCCCTTGTGGGCGCGCAGTTTGGCGTAGGTGGCGGCGAAGTCGTCGGTGTATTCGTTGTTGTCGAGGTCGATGATAGTGACGCCGCGCTTGCCGTCTTCTGCGATGGGTAGGTCGATGGATTCGCGCTGGCAGATTTCTGCGATTTTTTCGGGGTTGCCGATGAGGGTGAGGTCGCAGAAGTCGCGGCGGACGATGAGGGATGCGGCGCGCAGGATGCGGGGGTCGTAGCCTTCGGGCAGGACGATGGAGCGGCGGTCGCTGCGGGCCTTTTCGATGAGGTTGTGCAGGAAGCGCAGGGGGGTCATGGTTGCGGGGCGCTCGAGTTCGAGGCGCTCGAAGAGTTCCTTTTCGTCGACGTTGCGGAACCATTCGCCGAGGGCTGCTGCGATTTTGCGGGGTTGGCCGAGAGCGAGCTGGCCGCGCACCATGGAGACGGCGCGGCCGGCTTTGAAGGTGTCGAGCTGGGTGGAGAAGACGGGGAAGGGGGCTTTTTCGACGAGCTGGCCGATGGCGGTGTCGCCCTTGAGTTCGCTGGCGAGGCCACCGGTGAGGAGCATGCCAGAGGGGGCGGGGAAGGTGGGTGCGAGGGCGGACGCGAGGGTTGCGACCATGATGTCGGAGCGGTCGCCGGGGACGATGACGAAGTCGCCGTCGGTGAACTGGGAGAGGAAGTTGGAGACGGTCATGGCCGCGATTTTGATGTCGTGGATGTCGCGGTCGAGGAAGTCCTGGTTCATGCCGTCGCTGCTGAGGCCGAGGTGGTTGACGACTTCGGCGACGGTGGGCAGGGCGATTTCGGGGAGTTCGGGCAGGACGTAGACGGGGCGGTTTGAGGGGCCGCGCTTGACGTTCTTGAGGATTTCTTCGCGCAGTTCGGGACGGGCGCGGTTGACCATGACGGCCAGGACGTCGACCTTGGCTGAGTGGAGTTCGGTGCGGGCTACGTCAACGGCGTTGACGACGTCTGAGACGGTGGATTCCTGGGCGCCGACGACGGCGATGACGGGGGTGCCGAGGTCTTTGGCGAACTGGGCGTTGAGGTCGAATTCGACGGTGGCTGCGTTGTGGGAGAGTAGGTCGGTGCCGTCGACGATGATGACGTCGCAGTGCTTGGCCATGTCGGAGTAGACGGAGACGGCTACGGATGACATTTCTTCGTGGTCGCCTGATGCGAGCAGTTCGCGGCATCGTTCGAGGGAGATGCCGCCGCGGGCCTGGGTGTCGTTGAGGTTGTATTTGGTGCGGAGCAGATGGATCAGCGGGTCTTGGGATTCGATTCCGCCGTGGAAGACGGGGCGGAAGAAGCCGACGCGGTCGGTTTCTTTGACCAGGGAGTCGAGGAGGCCGATGGCGATGAGGGACTTGCCGGAGCCCTGGTTCATCGCTGAGATATACATGCCGTTGGTCATCTGGGTCTACATCCTTGTGGCTGTGTTTTCGTGGGTTACGGTGGCTGTGGGACTACCGTATGTTTACTTCTGAGTTTATTCCTTTGCGTGGGCTTTAGGGGCGGCGCGGCGTGCGTTTGTGTGGTATCTCATGGGGTGCGGACGCTTGCTGACAGTGTGTGCCCGCGGGGTGCGCGGGTGGGTGGTTAGGCTGGGAGAAGCAGTATTTTTGAGGAGAGTCTTATGTCTGTGAAGCTAACCCGTCGTGCCCTGGTGAGCCTTCTTCCGGTTGTAGGTTTGGTGGCCTGTGGTGGTTCTAGTGAGACTGCCGGTAGCGCTTCTGCCGCCGCAAGCGGGGAAGCGGCGGCGGGCGTCCGCACCGATGCCGGCTACCAGCTCAACGCGGTGACCGACGGTGCCCCCACGGTGACCCTTTACACCGATCTGCAGTGCCCCTATTGCGCTAAGGCTGACCCCAAGTACCGTGAGGCCGCTGCCGAGTTAGAGGGCACCATGAACATGACGGTGCGCCACTTCCCGCTGTCGATGCACGCCAACGCGGTTCCTGCTGCCCAGGCTGTGCAAGCTGCTGAGGCCCAGGGCGCGTACGTGGCGATGGCTGACCACCTCTACACCCACCAGGCTGACTGGAAGGAAATCACAGATACCGCCCAGTTCGCCACCCTCATGGGAGACTATGCTGAGGCGCTGGGCCTGGACCGTGCCCGCTTCGAGTCTGACCTGCCGAGCGAAGAGGCTCTTGCCCTGATTGAGCAGGAGTATCAGGACGGCGTCGCCGCAGGTGTGAAGGGCACCCCGAGCTTCGTGGTGGAGGGCACCAAACTTGAGAACGTCGACTCCGCAACCAGCACCGCCGACATGGTGGCGGCCTTCAAGCAGGCGGCCGGTCTTTAACGAGCCGTGTAGGTAATCGAAACCTTCAGTGGGAGGACGCCTGGTCACCGCCTGCTGCGCCCTCTAGAGTTGAAGGTATGAAGATAGCTCTCGCCCAGATGCTCAGTACCAAAGACGTTGCCCGCAACATCGAGACGATTCGTGAATACACGGCGCTCGCGGCAGAGCGCGGTGCCCGCCTGGTGGTCTTCCCCGAAGCGGCCATGCTCAGCTTCGGCGGTCGACTGTATGACGATGCTGCCCAGCACGAGCTGACCTTCCGCACCGCCCTCGCTAACATTGCGCGCGAGAACTACGTGACCGTGGTGGCGGGCGGCTTCGCCCCGGTGCAGCTAGCTGACGAATGGAACCTGCGGGTCTACAACAACCTCTACTACTTCGACCAGAACGGGGTAGAGACCGTCTACACCAAGATGCACCTCTACGACGCCTTTGGGTTTAAAGAATCTGAGGGAGTTAAGGCCGGTGAGCAGCTGGTGACCATCACCGTGGACGGCACCAAAATCGGTCTGGCCACCTGCTACGACGTGCGCTTCCCCAAACTCTTTGCCGACTACTCCCGCGCCGGGGCGAAGGCGACGGTGGTGGCGGCGTCCTGGGCCGGGGGAGAGGGAAAGGTGAGCCAGTGGCAGATTCTGACCAGCGCTCGCGCCCTGGATTCCAACATGTTTGTGCTGGCTGTTGACCAGGCTTCTCCCACTAGCGCTGACCCGCGGGCAGATATCACCCAGCCGACCGGCGTGGGCTACTCCCGGGCGGTTTCTCCCTTTGGCGTGACCCTGGCTGAGGCGGGTGAAGCCCCCGAAATTCTGGTGGTTGACCTTGACCTCTCTGAGGTAGACCGTGCCCGCTCCGCCCTGCCCGTGCTACGCAACGCCAAGCTGGACTACTAGCACCTGCGTTGGTGCGGACGGAATAAGCAGCCCTCATGAAACGTTCTAGACTGTAGATAAGCTCCGCGAAGAAAGGTCCTTTCATGTCGAACATTCTTATTATTGGTGGCCACGGAAAAGTTGCTATGCTCGCCCACCCTCTGCTGGTGTCGTCCGGTCACACGGTGACTGCTCTTATCCGCAACCCTGACCACGCTGACGAGGTGCGGGCTGCTGGAGCTGAGCCTGTTCTTGCTGATGTGCAGGCGATGAGCACCGCTGAACTGGCCGATTTCTTCACCGAGCACCGGGCTGATGCTATCGTGTGGAGCGCCGGTGCCGGTGGAGGTAACCCTGAACGCACCTATGCTGTAGACCGTGACGCCGCAATCCGCTCTATGGATGCCGCTGAGGCCGCCGGGATGAAGCGCTATCTCATGGTCTCGTATATGGGGGCGTCTGTTGATCACGGTATTGACCCCGAGAAGTCCTTCTACGCTTACGCCGAAGCTAAGGCTGCGGCAGATGAGCACCTGCGTGCTAGCACCCTGGACTGGACCCTGCTGGGCCCGGGTGTGCTGACCGACCAGCCAGCAGGGGGTATCAGCGTGGGTGTTAATCAGGCGGGTAACGAGACCTCTCGGGCTGCGGTGGCAGAGGTGATTCGTGCAGCTGTGGCTGATGAGACGACGGTGGGTAAGGCAATTCCTTTCCATAACGGTAGTACCGAGATTGTTGAGGCCCTAGCTAGCGCACCGGCTAGAACGTCTTTGGCCTAACCTTCCCAATGATGAGGAGCGAGTTTCATGGGTTTCTTTGATATCTTCACCGATAAAGCCCTCGCCGAACCGGCTGAGGCCCAGCTTATGGCCACCGCCTACGGACACGTGCAGGGCGTGGGCTTCCGCTGGTGGGTAGCCGGTATCGCTAAGCCCCTGGGGCTGGTGGGCTACGCCAAAAACATGGACGACGGGTCGGTTGAAATTATCGCCCAGGGCAGCGCGGATGCCTGTGAGCAGCTCCTTACCGAACTGACCGGCGGCGATACCGCCGGTAGGGTTGATCATGTTGACTCTGATATCACCCAGCCGGTTGGCTCCTATAAGGGGTTCGGCATCTACTAGGAGGGCGCAATGGGCCACTCGCACGGCCACTCCCACAGCCATGCCCATGGGCATTCCCACGGCAGCGGGGCTAACGAGCGCCGCCTCATCATCGTGGTGGTTACTGCCTGGTCACTGGTTGCCTTCCAGCTGGTCGGGGCCTGGCTGACCGGTTCCCTGGCCCTGCTCTTTGATACGGTCCACGTCTTTACCGATGCCCTGGGGGTGAGCGTTGCCCTGGCCGCCGCGCGCCTGGCCCGCCTGCCGGCGTCCTCGCGCCACACCTGGGGGTTCCGCCGGGTTGAGGTGCTCTCAGCTATGTTCCAGGCCGCCGTGCTGCTCGGGGTAGGGCTCTTTGTGCTCTACGAGGCGGTGCAGCGCCTGCTGGAACCCGCCCCCATACCGGGCCGCGAAGTGCTGATTTTCGGCGTCATTGGCCTGGTGGGCAACATTGTGATGATTGCGGTGCTGGTGGGCGGCGACCGCACCAACTTCAACATGCGGGCCGCTTTCCTGGAAGTGCTCAACGACGCCCTGGGGTCGGTGGCGGTCATTATCTCGGCCCTCATTATCTGGCGTACCGGCTTCTACCAGGCCGACGCCCTGGTGGCCGTGCTCATCGGTCTGCTGATTATCCCGCGCACCGTCAAGCTCTTCCGCGAAACTGCCTCGGTCCTGCTCGAATCAACCCCGCGCGGGCTCGACCTCGATGAGGTACGCCGCCACCTCGAAGGCCAGCCCCACGTGGTTGCCGTGCACGACCTGCACGCCACCCAGATTTCCTCCGACCTGCCGGTGCTCACCGCCCACATCGTGCTGGACGACGAGTGCTTCACCACCGGCCACTCGGTGGAGATTCTCAAGAACCTGCAAAGCTGTGTAGCCGAGCATTTTGAGGTTTCTATTAAGCACTCCACCTTCCAGATGGAGCCGCGTTCCCTGGCCGCCGATGAAGACCTGCGCCACCTGCACTAGGTGAGAGACGCTAGGCTAGAGAGCATGTCACGCACTATTCAGCTGTCCTTCTCTGGCCTGAGCGCCTCTGTTGCCCCCGACGGCTTTTCTGAGACCGGCCGTATTCTTGAAATCGGTGGGGCCGAGCAGTCCCACGTGGATTTAGCCCACCCCGACTTCATCTTCTACGAGTACCTGCGCCGCATCGGCAACCTGGTCGATCTTCAGGGGGTACCGGGGGAACCGATAACCGCCGCCCACCTGGGGGCTGGGGCGCTGACCCTGGTGCGCTACGTTCAGGCTACCCGCCCCGGTTCTGCCCAGCTGGCCGTCGATATTGAGCGGGAGCTGCCCGGTTTTGTGATGGAGCAGCTGCCCCTGCCCGCGGGGACCAACTGCCAGATTTTGATTGAGGACGCCGCCGCGGCCGCTCCCCGCCTGAAAGCGGAGTTGGGCACGCCGGGTGGTCTTGACCTGGTCGTCCTCGATATTTTCTCGGGCTGGGAGGCCCCGCCCCACCTGACCACCGCTGAGTTTTACACCGACCTGCGCGACTCCCTGGCCCCGGCAAACGGCGATAGCGTGGGAGGCCTGCTGGCGGTCAACGTGGGGGATGACGCCGGGCTGAGTTTCTTCGTCGCCCAGGCCCGCACCCTACTCGATGTCTTTGAGCACGTCTGGTGCCTGGCCGACACCACCATGCTGAGCGGACGCCACGCGGGCAACCTCATCCTGGTGGGTTCGCACGTGGCGCTCACCCAGGACGCTACCACCCGCCTGGTCGGCGCCGGGCCGCACCCGGCGTCCGCCCTGGGCACTGACGAGCTGGTGGAGCTCCTAGGGAAGCTAGGCTAGGGCGCGTCTACCTGAGCGATAGTGGTGGTGACGCTCCAGGCGCCCAGCTGGGGAAAGAGCTGCACCGCAAAAGCCGCGCCTATCTGTAGAGAGATACAGGAGCCGATCACGAGAAGCACGCCGGTGGTCTTATCGGAGCCGGTGAAACGGGAACGAACTGCCTGCACAGGTGCCTTCTTTCGCGAGGGGTACTGCAAACAGTGTAGGTGGCTGTCTGCTGTAGGGGCGGCGCTGACCGCCAAATGTTACGGTGCCGCTCACACATGTGGCGGCCGGTGCCACAGTTACCACCTAGAGGTGCTGCGTAACCTGTCATGCCCAGGGCATACACGATAGCAAGTACACTGTGTTTAGGGTCGGTTGCCGGTAAACTAAAAGCTATGTTCAACTTCAACGCATCCAGCGCTTTTGACGCTAACGGTCAGCCCAAGCCCGCGGTTACCCGCACCGTAGACACCGTGCTGAAGGTTCAGCGCCCCCTGATTGTTTCCATGCTCAAGAAGATGCGTGAGAAGCACCCCCACGAGACCCCTGACCAGATTGCCAAGCGCCTCGAAAAGGCCTACCTGCGCGATGTGACGGTCGGCGGCGGTGCCGTGGGCGCAACCGCTTTTGTGCCCGGTCTGGGTACTGCGGCGTCCGTTGGCCTCTCTGCCCTAGCGGTGGGCGGCTACCTGGAGCGCACCGCTATCTACGCCCAGGCTATGGCTGAACTGCACGGTGTGCACGTTGAGGACCCCGAGAAGTCCCGTCTCATGGTCATGGCTATCATGCTGGGTGAGGACGGCTCCGTGCTCATGAACTCGATTCTGGCCCACACCGGTAAGACCGGCGGTGTCTCCCGTAAGTGGGGCATGATGATGGGCTCCAAAGACTCCGGCAAGATCTTCAGCATTGAGCGCACCATTCGCAATATGTTCATTAAGCGTTTCTTGACCCGCCAGTCCGGCGCCCTGCTGGGCCGCGCCCTGCCCTTTGGTGTGGGTGCTGTGGTGGGTGGCGGCGCCAACCTGGCCCTGGGAAAGAACGTGGTCAAGTCGGTCGAGCAGACCTTCGGCGCCCTGCCCGCTATTTTCCCCGATGCTCTGAACCTTGACCGTGCTCCCAAGTTTGAGGGCGGTCAGGACGCCGGCACCTCCGAGGGCGTGCAGGGTGAGACCGCGCAGCTTGAGAAGTAAAGAGAACTGCCATGGGTTTTAACGACAACCTGAATAATAACTACTCCCAGCGTGGCTCTTCTGGGGGTAACAGCCGCTCCGGCGGTGGCGGCGGCACGAACCCGCTCATGATGATGCTCATGAGCAGCGCGGCCCGCAAGCTCGGTATTCCCGGCGTGCTGATTGTTGGCGCTATCTTCCTTTTTGCATCAGGTGGCCTGGGCGGCCTGACCGGGGGTTCTAGCTCCATATACGGCACCGAAGCCCAGCAGGACCAGGTCACTGGCGCCGGGAATTTTGACCACTGCCAGACCTATGAGGACGCCAACCGCTACGACGACTGCCGTATTCTGGCAACCGGCGTGAGCCTCGACATGGTGTGGGAAGAAAAGCTCCCGGCTGAGGCTGGCGTCTCGTACACGGCACCCGACCTGGTGCTAGGTGAGGGGCAGCTGTCAACCGGCTGCGGTACCGCCAACATTTCGCAGACCGGCCCCTTCTACTGCCCGGCTGACCAGACGGTGTACATGTCGGTTCCCTTCTTTGACCAGCTTAAGGCCATGGGCGGTTCCAACGGTGAATTCGCGGTTATGTACGTGACCGCCCACGAGTTCGCCCACCACATTCAGCAGACCATGGGCACCCTGAAGTACTCTAACTACCAGGACCCGGGTGCTGACTCTGGCGCCGTGCAGGTTGAGGTGCAGGCCGACTGCTATGCCGGTGTCTGGGCTTCCCAGGCTGACAAGGGCGAGAACGCTCTGCTCGACCCTCTGACCGAGAGCCAGATCCAGCAGGCGATCGATACGGCCCGCGCCATCGGCGACGATGCAATTCAGCGTTCTTCGGGCCAAGAGGTCAACCCCGACCTGTGGACCCACGGCTCGTCAGAACAGCGTGTCAGCTGGTTTACGAAGGGCTACACCGAGGGCATCATGGCAGCGTGCGCCCAGCCCTTCAATTCCTAGCTAGTAGCAGGTAGGGACCAGATTCCTCCCAAAGTACCTAACGTCCACGCGGTATAGGGGAGGAATCTGGTCCCTTCTTTTAACCCTTGAAGCGAGAACGGGCGCGGACGAACGCGCGGGCAGCTAGACGGGCACCCTTGGCGGTTGCCCCGTCGGCTGCAGCCAGCTCCGCTTCGGTGCTGGGCCGTACCTGAGTTTCGGTCACCACCGGGACCGGGTCTTCAATGGCGGACGCCGTCACCGGCTCGGGTGCCTCAATCAGGGAGGGGTCGACCGGTTCGGGTGCTTCAATCGCACTGACCTCTTCGGCAGAAAGTTCTAGCAGGTCAGCGTCATCGTCGGCGGGTGCTGAGCCCCCGCTACCCCGCCCCAACCCGTCAACCGGGCTGCCGGCGTCCTGCTCGCTGTTCAAGACCGCGAGGGTGCTGGCAGGTAGCTGGTTGGGGGCTGCCCCCAGGTTCTGGTCTACCTGGGCGATAATCTGCTGGGCAAAATCCCGGCGCATCTTCTGACTAGCGAAAACAGCGCCTCCTGCCTTGACTATCTGTTCACCGGCCTTGACCAGCAGCAGGGTCTGGGGGTTGCGCAGGCCGATGGCGGCTACGGCTCCCAGAATGTTCATTTGCTGGGTGGCTCCACCACCGCGGGGGGCCTCCTGCATCTGGGTGAGAATATCGTTGACCTCAGCCCCCAAGATAGCGGTGGCGGCCTCATCACTGCCTTCAACTTGAAGACCGTGTAGCAGGGCCATGCCGTGCAGGTAGGTTTTGACGGCCTGGGCACTCCCCACATGGGCGGTGGTGTTAATGCCCTTGTTGGCGGCCCGGCTGTAGGTGGCCATGCCCTGCTGCACCGCGCCCAGGTGGGCGGCTGCCTGGGTGAGCCCGGCGACGCGGCGGTTGCGGGTGACGCTGCCGAGGACGTTGGGGGTCAGCTCCTGTGCCCCTGCCTGGGCTGACCCGACCAGGGTGAAGTCGCGCACGAAGATTCCACCTAGGCGCTCTGCTAGGTCAGCGGGGGTGGCTTCGGGGTAGTGGGTGCGGAGCTTGCGCAGGCGGCGCACGGCCAGCGGTGTCTGCTCGGGCGAGCTGTCTGCGGGGCGGGAGTTCTCGGTCATAGGTCTATTCTAAGAAACCCAGGGGTTGAGCCAAGGCGTCCTTCACCGCTCTTAGTATGCGGCAGGTAATAGAAATATGTAGATTTTTAGTCGCGTGGTTATCTAAAACCCAACAACGGAGAGTGAAAACACTCTTTATGAAGAAAAGTTACTCACCAGTAACCACTAAGTGAGACGTTTTTGACTGATAGGGTTGGGATGTTTTGGTCAAAACAAAAATCGCACAATCACTATCTCTCACGGAGCAGCTATGTTCTCTTCCCTCTTTGCCCGCCCCCTCTTCATCACCGGCTCCCTCGCCATCGTGCTGGGTCTGGCAGCTATCATCTGGCCCGGTATCACCCTCAGCGTCATCGCCGTCATGTGGGGCATCTTCGCCCTGGTTGAAGCAATTTCCACCTTCTCACGTGTGGGTTCAGCCGATAAGTCAGGTAAGTTCTTCTACATTCTTTCTGGCATCATCGGTATTCTGGCCGGTTTAGCCGTTATCCTCCAGCCCCTCTGGGGCGCCGCTACCCTCACCTGGGTGCTGGGTTTCTGGCTGATGGTGCGAGGCATCATCGAAATCGTGGCAGTTATCCGCCTGCCCAAAGAAGCCCCCAAGGCTTACCTGATTCTGGCCGGTGTGCTCTGGCTACTGGCAGGCCTGCTGGTCATGGCTAGCCCCGGTGTCGCTATGATCAGCATGATCATCTGGGTCGGTCTGCTCACCATCGCGCTGGGCATCACCCTCATCGTTGCAGGCTTCAAGACTCGTTCAGCTGCTAAGCGAGCTACAGCTGCCCTGTAAAAATATCTCCTTATAACGTGAAGCGGGGATCCCCACCATAGGTGGGGAGCCCCGCTCTCTTTCTTGTTAGTGGCCCTTAGCCGCAGCTGGGGTGCGGGCCTCGGCCAGCTTGACCACCAGCGTCCCTACCGCCGATGCGACCAGCAGGGGCCCCAGAGCGGTACCGGGCAGTATGAAGACCATAATCAGCACGATTGCCAGAGGCTTTTTGACCGCTACCGTCGTTGCGGCGACCATACCTGCAGCTAGGGCGGCGCCGGCGTCCGTCCCCGGTAGCAGGGCCGTAGTGAGCAAGCCCGCTGCCGCACCCGCAAACGCCAGGGGGAAGAACTCGCCACCGGGCCAGCCAGCAGACAGGCTCAGGACGGTCGCCACCACCTTGAGCAGGGCCAGGCCAGCAAGAGCCCACCAGGCAGAATTCTCAACCAGGGCAACCAGCTCAGGCAGCTCCGCGTGTCCCGAAAAACGCAGCAGGGGCACGGCCGCGAGCAGGCCTGCCAACAGGGCAGAACCAACAAGAACCCGAGCCCAGGGGCGGGTAAAACGCTCGGCGAGATGATCCACCCCGTGGTGCAACCAGTCAAAGAAGAGGGCCAGGGCACTGGCTAGAACAGCCGGGAGTAGGGCCTGCCACCAGGTGCTTACATCCCCGCGCGGGGCCAATGGAAGCGCCAAAGGCCACCGCGATAATGGCAGAAAGGGCAAGGACGCCGGTCTTGCGCGCCCGGGGCAGGGCAGGGTCGGTTGCCTCGGCAATTGCCTGATTCAGGCTGCCCATGCTGTGACGGTGCTGAAGGGCGGCCAGCAGAATACCGCCGACCATGACGGTCGCAAATATAAAGAGGGGGCTAGAGCCCAGAGCCCAAATATGGTGCTGAAGGCCCAGCATGGCCATGAGCGTCAGGGCTGAGATAAGGCCAGCTAGCCCGCCGTAAAGGAAGGAAACCCAAAGGATTTTACTGTTCATGGTTCTTTCGGAGCTGATGCGAGCGGTGCTCCCGAGCGGTGCGGAGCGTCTCGCTCATGGCATGCCCCAGAGCGGCAATGAAAATAAGGTCGAAGATAATCATAGCGATGACCAGCAGCTTGGCCTGCTGACCCACGGGGTGAATATCGCCAAACCCTACCGTAGACATGGTCACAACCGTGAAGTAGAGGGCATCGGTGCGGGTGGTAAGGCCGGTAAACTGCCCCGGCTCCTGGGTGGCTAGCACGTAGCAGGCAAAGGCACAGGCGTGGGCGGCTATAAACATGAGAGCGACCAGGTCGAAGAAACGGCGGTCCTGCTCGCGAATCTGGGTGGTGATGGCCCAGGCCAAGGCAAGCAGCATCAGTCCGGCAATGAGGCCCTGCAGGTAAGAATCGTTATCGAGCCTAACCGGCATGAGGTATCACGGTGCGAGAGTGGGTAGGGCAAAGGGGGGCAAGAAACCGGGGTTCGCGGCGCTGTGCGGTGCGTGGCAACTGAGCCGGGTGAACGGAATCTTGCCCCCTGCCGGAGTGAAACGGCAGGGCCGGAGCCCTGCCTATACTAGGTTTAGCGGGTGGCGTGCTCTAGCAGAGAGGGAGCCAGGCCGATGTAGGTTGCCGGGGTGAGCTCGGAAAGCCGGGCTTCGGCGTCCTTACTGAGACCGAGCTCGGCGACGAACTCCTTGAGGCGGGCTGCGTCGACGCGGTGGCCGCGGGTCAGCTCCTTGAGGCGCTCGTAGGGGTCCTCCATACCGGGGACGCCCGCGATTGCTTCGGCGCGCATAACCATCTGGATAGCCTCGGCCAGAACTTCCCAGTTCTCATCGAGGTCTTGGGCGATGACGTCGGTGGCGATGTCCAGGCGCTCCAGGCCCTTGACCACGTTAGAGATAGCTAGCACGGAGTGGCCGAAGGCTACACCGATGTTGCGCTGGGAGGAGGAATCGGTCAGGTCGCGCTGCCAGCGGGACTGCACCAGGGTTGAGCCCAGGGTGTTCAGCAGGGCGTTGGAGATTTCGAGGTTGGCTTCGGCGTTCTCGAAGCGGATGGGGTTGACCTTGTGGGGCATGGTGGATGAACCGGTTGCGCCAGCAACGGGAATCTGGCGGAAGAAGCGGATAGAGATGTAGCTCCATACGTCGGTGCAGAGGTTGTGCAGCACCTGGTTGAAGTGGGCGATGGAGGAGTAAAGCTCAGCCTGCCAGTCGTGGTTTTCGATCTGGGTGGTCAGGGGGTTCCAGTCCAGGCCCAGGCCGGTGACGAATTCTTCTGAAATCTTCTGCCAGTCGGCGGTGGGAACAGAGACGATGTGGGCGGAGTAGGTGCCGGTGGCGCCGTTGATTTTGCCCAGGAATTCAGCGTTTTCAATGTGCTTGATTTGGCGGTTCAGGCGGTAGGCGAAAACGGCCAGTTCCTTGCCCAGGGTGGAGGGGGTGGCGGGCTGGCCGTGGGTGCGAGAAAGCATGGGTACGTCGCGGGCCTCTTCGGCCAGCTTCATGATCTGTTCAACCAGGCCGCGGGCGGCGGGCAGCCAGACGTTGGTGACGGCGTCTTTGATACCCAGGGCGTAGGAGAGGTTGTTGATGTCTTCACTGGTGCAGCCGAAGTGGACCAGGGGCTTGAGGTGACCCAGGCCTAGGGGCTCGAGGCGGCGGGCGATGAAGTATTCTACGGCCTTCACATCGTGCACGGTGACGGCTTCGATTTCTGCCAGCTCGGCGGTAGATTCTTCGGTGAAGTCGGTGACGATGGCGCGCAGGCCGGCGCGCTGCTCGTCGGTGAGGGGCTCAAGACCGGGCAGTACCTGGTGGTCGCAGAGGTAGATGAACCATTCGACCTCAACGTGGATGCGGTCGCGGTTGAGGGCGGCTTCTGAGAGGTAATCAACCAGGGGTTCGGTGGCGGCCTTGTAGCGTCCGTCGAGGGCGCCGAGGGCAAGACCCGCGCCAGTGAGGGAGTGACGGCCAGAGGGCAGGGTGGTGCAGTTTTCGCGATGAGACATGTCTCTAGTTTCTCACGGCTAGGTGGGGTGGCGCACGTTTTAGCGGGGGTGTGAGATGGGCTTTTACGGGTAAGTGGTGGCTGCCGTCAAGGGGTGTGAACTCGCTGCGTCATCTTGCGTCACGGCTGTACCAATTTTGGGGCGATGTGCGTGGACGGCCGGGGCGGGGCTTATCCACAGGCGGGCGGACGCTGGTGCTCCGCCGGGTGCTGCTTTTAGGGTGTGAGCTAAGGAATTGCCCGTGAAAGAAGTGAGGAGGAGAAGTGATGCCTTCGGTGTATGAGCTTGTTGCGTCTGCGGGCAGGGTTGGCCTGGGGAGTCAGGGAGCTGCGAGCGCGTCCGCGGGTGCACTGGGTTTGGCCCAGCGGGTGCGGGAGTGGTCTGCTGCGCTGGCGCAGCAGGTTTTGGGGCAGGCGGACGCCATCGGGCAGGCCTCTAGGCAGGCTTTAGCTGCGGGGCAGGTGCAGTGGGATTCTGTGGCTGGCCGTGCCTTTCAGGGGGCTTTAGAGGTAGAAGGGGGTGCGGCTAGGTCTCTACAGGGGGAGTTGGAGGTCGGTGCCCAGGAGGTGCGGTTGGCCGGTGAGGCTGTTGCTGCTGAGCTTGAGCTAGTGGCTTCTGCTATCGGTGCTGCCGGGGCCGCTTTCGATGCCGCCTTAGCGGGCATGGCTGTGCTGGACGATATCGACTTCGATGACTTTATTGTGCACGCCGAGCGGGCTAACCTACCTGCCCTGCAGGGGGCTCTCACCTCGGCTATGGGCAACCCTCTGCTTGCCCGTGTGAACGCTACTTTGGCAGGAGAGGGGTGGTAGGCGTGGTCGCAGCATATGTTTCTGGTGCCCCGGGGGCAGGGTCTTCGGGTGGCCGTATCTCGGTGGAATTCTCTGAGCTAGAGCCCCTAGCCCACCAGCTTGCTGCCGTGGCTGGGCGGTACGAAGAAGCGAGCCGGGAACTGGGCGGTCTCACTGCGCGTGTGGTCCTTTTGGCCTCCCTCGACCTGACGGGGGCAGGCAGCCGCGCCCTGGCGTCCTTGGGCACCAACACCCTAACGCTCACCACCCTGGTGGCGGGTATGCGGGGCCTAGCCAGGGGTGTGCAGGGCGCTGTTGAGAACTACCGGCAGGCGGAGGACTTCGCCAACCAGGTTATTAACCAGACGAATCAGGCTCAGACCCTGGGCATGGCGGTGGTACGTGGCACCCAGTCGGCCTTCGGTTACCGGGTTGACTTGTTCAAGCTGGTTGTTAAGCGGGGAGCAGTGCAGGCGCTGACCTACGCTAAGGACGCCTTCTTGCTGGCTCGTACTACTCCTGATGGGCGTAAGATCATGCAGGATACGACTAAGGGACTTAACAAGCTGGTGCAGGTAACGGGTTCGACCGGGCGCTTGCGGGCTACCCGCGACATGACGGATGTGCTCAGCCCTAGCCTGCGCGTCGATAACCTAGACCCCGGTAAGAGCATCCCCCAGCTTGAACCCAACGGCGCCGGGCAGGATCTCCCCTTGAGCGCCCGCGGAATCGCCGAGCACTTCCAGCGTATGGAAGGCATAGAGAGCCGGGGTGATGAGCTCTTTGAAGCCGCCCACTACCAGGGGGCCTGGGACCATGTCATGGTTCAAACCCTCTACAACCCAGAAACCGGTGAAACCCAGTACCTGGTCACTATTCCCGGTACAGACGGCGACGGCGAGCGCGAGGATTTCTTGCAACCCTGGCGCGGGGGCACAAACACCTGGGCCGGCACTGCCGGGAGTGCCACCTCGGGGTATGGCTCCGACCTAACCCCTGACCAGTACACTGCCTTGATGATCCAGGTAGAGCGAGCACTGGAACAGGCAGGAGCGGCTGAGGGCAGCGGCGTGATTCTGGCCGGGTTCAGCCAGGGCGGGCTAGCTGCCGGTGCGCTCGCGGCCAATACGTCCTTTGGTTCCCGCTACCGGGTCAAGGGGCTCATTACCCAGGGCAGTCCGGTGGACGAGATCAAGGTACCTGCCTCGGTGACCCACGTTGATACCCGGTATAGGGGAGACCCCGTCCCCTACCTTCAGGGCGACCGCCCCGACTACGCGCCCGATGTGTCTACCGTGATGCAGCACAGACCTGCAGACGCCTCGGTTCACGGGGCCGCGGACTACGTGAAGATCGCGGGCGCAAACCCCGGTACGGAGCGGGCGATACCCGAGCTGCAGGGCTTGATGGGTGGCTACAGTGTGGTAAAAACGACGATTACCGCCGGCACGACCCAGAAGCCCGACATCACCCGCACCGAACAGGAACAGATGGCTATAGTGGGAGTCGGTAACGCTGTGCACGCGGGGGCTCAGAAAATAGGGTTGGGCAACCGCTTAATCAATAGCGCCAGCATTAATCCCTCTGATCTCTACCAGGACGCCGACTCCGCCCTGCGTACCTTAGATACCGAGGTGATACAGAAGGGGGATCGCTGGCTTGATACCCAGCTGCGCAAGGTAGAAATTGGCGGTGTGCAGCTCTATAACCCCACCATCACCCTGCCAGCGGTGGGGGAGCAGCCGCCTGCGCCTGTGCTCGATAGCAGTATCCGGGTGTATGAACCCACTGCTCAGCAGCAGGTGCGCAATCTGACCAACCTAGCTGGGGTGGGTGACCTCATCAGTGACGAAGCAATCGATGAGGGGGTGAGAGTCTTTTTGCCCGCTAGCTCGGCCCCGCCCGAGTGAGGTACCGGGGCGGAGCCAAGCTAGGAGGCGGACGAAGCGGCGGGCCCTTAAGCTGCCGGGTAGAGGGGGTTATGGCCGGACGCTACCCGCTCGGCTTCCCGCACCGGGGCAGGGGCGGTGGCCCCGGCGTCCGTATCGAAGGGGGAGCCGCCTAGCGCCTCACGCCCGTGCGGGGTGAGCCAGCCGGCCAGGTCAGGGCCGGCTGGTACGATGCCGGTGGGGTTGATGTCCTCGTGAACAATAAAATAGTGTTCTTTAATCTGCTGGAAGTCCACGGTATCGCCAAACCCGGGGGTCTGGAAGAGGTCGCGGGCGTAGCCCCAGAGGTTAGGCATGGAGGCCAGGGGCTGGCGGTTGCACTTGAAGTGGCTGTAGTAGACCGCGTCAAAGCGTACCAGGGTGGTAAAGAGGCGCACATCTGCTTCGGTGATGTGGTCCCCCATGAGGTAGCGGCGGGTGGTTAGGTGCTCTTCAACCCAGTCTAGAGCCGTCCAGAGGCGGTCGTAGGCTGCCTCGTAGGATTCCTGGGAACCGGCAAAACCGCACCGGTAGACCCCGTTGTTGATTTCGGTGTAGATGCGCTTCATCACTGCTCGCATTTCCTCTTCGAGTTCAGCGGGCCAGAGGTCAGGGGCTCCCTCGCGGTGGTAGGCCTTCCACTCTTTAGAGAAGTCCTCGGTAATCTGCGGGAAGTTATTGGTGATAACGCCGCCTGATTCGATATCGACAATGGCGGGCACGGTAATGCCGCGGGTTGAATGCTCTGTCTGTTCGGTGGCGCTCATATGAA
Source organism: Rothia nasimurium (assembly GCF_004569295.1). Taxonomy (GTDB): domain Bacteria; phylum Actinomycetota; class Actinomycetes; order Actinomycetales; family Micrococcaceae; genus Rothia; species Rothia nasimurium_B. The sequence continues at coordinate 13,154 of NZ_SPQC01000031.1, read as the reverse complement.
AACTTCCCCACACAATACTTTCAAAGTAAAGCATTGTGTGGGGTGGGGCGTCCCGAATGCTCCACCTAAGAGGGCAGCGTCAGCCCGCAGTACATGCGGGCTGTTCGCGCGGGAGCCCAGGCGCCGCCGCAATCGATGGGGAGCCCCTCGTCCTCAAAGCCCCGGCGGCCATAAAATTCCCGAGCCCGCTCATTGCCTACGATGTACCAGAGGTAGGCAGGTTCATCAGGGTAGAGAACAGCGTCAAAAAGAGCCGCCCCTAAGCCCGTGCCGTGAGTTGAGGCAAGAGTATAAAGATGGGTGAGCTCCCGCGTCCCCTCAACAACCGGGGGCAGGCCAATCTCCAGCTCCCAGGCCAGGGGGCCGGGGCGAGACAAGGCAAAACCAACCGGGGCGTCCCAATCAATCTCGCCTCCCACCGCGCAACTTAGCCCACCGGCGGGCGTCCACGCCGGATTCTCATAGGCAAAAAAGGCGCGGGCACCGGGCGCTGCGATATTCTCAGCAAACTCTTCCAACCAGCCGTCTCGGTCAGCTGCCTGCCGGGCCCCAAAATCGGGATCTACCAGCCCGTTATAGGTCTCCGCCAGGCACCGCAATTGTAGGTCAACATATTTCTCGGCGTCCTCAGCGCCCACCGGCGCCACCACGTACCTGCCATCAGCTACAAAACCCACGTGTGCCCGTCCTTTCACCTACTGTCACTGCCCTCTCACTTTAGCAAGCCCCGCAGAGCCCGCCCTACCCACTAGGCTAGAGGGGTGGCAAAACGCAGACGAACCCCCAAAAAACAGGTAGAAACCCCCGAAGCCCTCGTTGAAGGCACCTACCCCATCGACACTGGCATCGCCAAACTCATCGAAGACGACTACACCCCCGGCGGCTGGGTACTCGAAATCAACGGCATGGAATCCTCCCACATCGTGCTGGGCCAGCCCCGCGAACTCGACTTCGAATATATGCGCTGGCTAGCGGCCGTCATCGAACCCTTCGTCGACGCCCACCTCGACCCGGCCAAGCTCCGTATCACCCACCTGGGCGGCGGAGCCTGCTCCATGGCCCGCTACCTGGCCGACGTTTACCCGGCCTCCCACAACACCGTCGTCGAACTCGACGGAAAACTTGCCGCCTACGTGCGCGAATGGTTCGACCTGCCCAAAGCCCCCACCGTCAAAATCCGGGTGGGCGAAGCCCGCGCCGTCACCGAGAGCTTCAGCCCAGCCTCCCGCGATGTGATTATCCGCGACGTTTTCGCCGGCTACATCACCCCGGAACCGCTCACCACCCTCGAATTCACTCAGCTGGCCGAGCGCTCGCTGGCCCCAAACGGGCTCTACATCATCAACTGCGGTGACGACCGTTCTCTGGCTGGTGCCCGCGCCGAAGCGGCCGCTATCGCCCAGGTTTTTGAACACACCTGCATTGTGGCCGACCCGGCCATGCTCAAGGGGCGGCGTAAGGGCAACGTCATTATCGCCGGCTCCCACGCGCCCCTGCCGGTAGCCGGTGACCTGGCTACCGCCGCCATCACCAAGCGCCTCCTAGGCGGCGGGGTACCTGCCCAGTACAAGGACGACGCCTGGGTACGCGATTTCGCTCGCTCGGCTACCCCGCGCCGCGACGCCCAGCCCGAAGCTGACCTGGCTCAGCTGGACGCGCAGCTTCGCGCTGGCCAATAAAATATCGCCCTATTCTCTCTCCCTTTACCCCGAGATAATCTCTAGGGTCATGAGAAAAAGAATAGGGCGAAAATATCTGCCGGGGTTAGCTGACCTCACCGTCAACGTACAACCACACCCCGCCGTCCTTGGTGAAGCGGGAGACCTCAGTCTGTACCCCTTGCACCCGCTCACCCTCCGGCGTCCCCGGCACTGACCGGTAGTAGGCGGCGAATTCTACGCCTCCGGTGCTGTCAAAGGGGCCGCCTGCCGTGCTGAGAATGTCGAGGCGGTACCAGCGCAGGCTGCCGTCGAGGTGCAAGGACGCCGGCCGCGTGCTCGGGTGCCAGGTGGCCAGTAGGTAGTCGGGCAGACCCACCGCAAAGGCGGTGAAGCGGGAGCGCATCAGCGCCTCGGGAGTCGGTGCAGTTAGTTCGCCAGCCTGGGCAAACCGGGAATGGTAGCGGCCGCAACAGGCGCCGTACACATCGCCGGTGCCGCAGGGGCAGCGGGTATCGGGTTCAAGCATGCCTCTATTAAAACAGGTAAGCAGGCGGCCAACCCGTCCTCTTTAAAAGCAAATACCCCAGTTTTTGTGCAGGCACCCCAGGTAAAAACCGGGGTAACTGCACCAAAACTGGGGTACTCAGGAAAGGGGAGGGTTAGGCGTGCAGCCAGCCTTCAATCACGCCCATACCGAAGAAGACCAGGAAGGCGGCTGAGACGATGTACATAATCGGGTGTACTTCCTTGCCGCGGCCTTGTACCAGGCGGATGAAGGTGAAGGCGACGAAGCCGGCACCGATACCGTCCGCGATGGAGTAGGTGAAGGGCATCATGATGATGGTGAGGAAGGCGGGAATGCCCAGACCCCAGTCGGTCCAGTCGATGTGAACAGCCTGGCGGACCATCAGGAAGCCAACGACCACCAGGGCGGGGGCTACAGCCTCGAAGGGCACGATGGATACCAGCGGGGAGATGAAGACAGCCAGCAAGAAGAGGGCACCGGTGACGATGTTAGCGAAGCCGGTGCGGGCCCCTTCACCGATGCCGGTGGCGGATTCCACGAAGATCTGGTGGGCTGAGGACGATGAGCCACCACCGAGCACGGAACCGGCGGCGTCAATCAGCAGAACGCGGTCGATGTTCTCAATTTTGCCGTCCTCGTCGATGGTGCCAGCTTCAGAGGCCAGGCCCACGGAGGTGCCCATGACGTCGAAGAAGACTGCCAGCAGGATAGCGAACATGAGCATGGTTGCGCCCAGGGTGCCCAGGGAGGAGCCGGAGAAGGCGCCGACCATATCAACGGAGCCCAGCAGGGAAAGGTCGGGGTGGCCGATCCACTGGGTGGGGATGCCGGGGATCATGAGGGCCCAGCCGGTGGCTGAGTCCATGGAAGAGCCGGAGGGCCAGACCTTTTCCAGCACGATTGCCAGGATGGTTGAGGCAACCACACCGATGAGAATCGCGCCGCGTACGTTGCGGATGAAGAGGGCGATAGTGAGGAAGAGGCCGAAGAGGAAGACGAAGATGGGCCAGCCCTGCAGGTGGCCACCGGCGCCGAAGGAGACGGGCACGGTGGTACCTGCGGCATCGGGCATACGGCGAACGATACCCGCGTTGACCAGACCAATCAGTGAGATGAACAGGCCGATGCCCACGACGATGGCGGTCTTGAGCGATTCGGGGACGGCGTCGAAGACGGCGCGGCGGAAGCCGGTGAGTACCAGAATAGCCATGACAATACCGGCCCAGACGACCAGGCCCATAATCTGAGGCCAGGTCAGGTTGGGGGTGGTTGCGATGGTGGAGGCCAGCAGGGCGTTGACGCCCAGACCTGCCGCCATGGCGAAGGGCTGCTTGGCCCAGAGGCCCATGATGATGGTCAGGACGCCCGCCACCAGCGCGGTTGCTGCTGCAACGCGCTCGACACCGAGGGTGTTGCCTGCGCCGTCGGCGCCGAGGCCCAGGATGAGGGGGTTGAGCACCACGATGTAGGCCATGGCGAAGAAGGTCGCTAGACCGCCGCGGACTTCGGTGGAGAGGGTGGAGCCGCGTTCGGTGATTTTGAAGTAGCGGTCGATGGCGCTGGTGGGCGCTGAGGATGCGGGTTTGTGAGCCGCGGTGTTCTCAGAAGACATTCGTGAAAATCCGTAGATACTCGTGTGGGTTTGTGTGGCCCAGAAATGAAAGTGCGCCGTCTTTGGTGCGGACGGCGCTGATGTACCTGTCTAGTGTATGCCCGTATGCCGGTTTCTGGCGAGAGCGGCGCGTGTGACGCTGTGCAAGGGGAGGGCACGAACGCCCCGCTTCTCCTGCTAGGGAGGGCGGGGCGTCCTTTTGTTTTTTAGAGCGGACGGCTGGGGTAGAGTTCCTGGGCTTCTTGCCGCTTGGCGCGGATATGGTGGATAAAGCTTCGGGGCGCCGTGAGGTCGGTAAGGTCAAGGGGGCTCTGCGGGTCGCTGAGGGGGCTGACGAGTTTCCAGTTACTGCCTAGGTTGAGGACCGACTGGTGTTTGACGTCGTAGTAGCCGGGATGCCCGTTGAGAGCTATGCCGCGGGCCCCGTGGAGGGCGCCGGTGAGGTGGTGGTGGAAGCGGCTGGTGATCCATACCTGGTGGGGGCCGTAGGCGAAGTTTTCACGCCAGAAGCGTGAGAAGGGAATGAACCCGTCGTCGGCTACGAGGTCGCTGAGGGCGTCGTAGCCTGCGTAGTCGTTGCCGGGGATGGCTTCGACATAGTAGGTGCGTTCCTTGGGGATGCCGAAGTGCTCGATTTGGGCGCGCGCGAAGGCGAGCATTGCTTCGTGGGCCCCGGGTTCGAGGGCGTCTTTTTGTATGCAGAGGTAGAGCTCTCCGGGGCGTCCTGTTTGAAGGGCGGACGCAGGTGACTGGCCGGGTGGGAGCAGCAGGGCGTCGTCGAGGCCGGTTTCTAGGCCGAGTGCTTCTGCGCTGGGTAGGTCGCGTACGCTAACGTGATCGAAGTCTTCGAAGGTTTCGTCGTCGCGCGGGGTGAGGCCCTGACCTGTGGCAAAGAGGCGGGCTCCTGAGATGTCACGGGTAGCGCGCATGGCTTCTACGAGTAGCTGGTTTTCGGGCCAGAGGGAGTTGATGTAACCGCCACCGAGCAGGTGCAGGGTGCCTGCCTCCCGCAGGTCGATGACGCCCAGGTCGTAGTTGGGCGTGCTGAGCTCACGGATCTTATCGGCCGGGGTCCTGGGGTCGCCGTGGAGGTGCTCGTGAATTGCCCGGAAGAGGGTGTTGGTGACGTGTAGTTTGGGGTGGGCGTGTTTGAAGAGGGATGTTGCGTGGCCCGGTTCGCGTACATCGAGCCAGACCTCGGTGGTGGGGTGGGTTGCTGCCAGGTACTGGAGCCAGCGCAGGGTGATGAGTTCGTCGCCGTAGTTGGGGTAGCCGGCCATGGAGATGAGGTAGATGGGCTTACCGGGCGCGGGTGTTTCTTTGTGCTCTGCCGGTGCAGGCACTGGGGTAGGTGGGGTGGGGGAGTCCTTGCGGAGGAACTTGTTGAGCATACGGGCTAACTCCTGTGGGCGTTGCGGTAGGTGAAGGTTACGAATTACCTTATGTTTTGAGCGTGCGGGAGGTCTTTTAAATCTTTGTGTGAGTGTGTGGCAGGGCACCTGCTGGGTGTAATTATAGGCCGGGGCTGCGTAGTCCTTTGCGGCGGCACTCTGGGGGAAGCAACATAGTGAAAAGAAAGGTATGCCTGCTTCGATACTCTGAGTATAATTTAGGCAAACCTAACTTATAAGAAAGGCTAACCGTGGATTCTGCCTCCTACCCCACCATTGAAACCCTGCCTGCTCGCTCGCGCGCCGTCGTCCTGACCGACCGCCCCGCCCGCTATGCCAAGCAGCTGGCTAGCCACTTCGGGCATAAGATTCTGGCTGAAGAAATTGAGGGTGGTCACCGCCTGACCTTCAACCGTGACGGCAATTTCGGTGGCTACGGCGATGTACTGGTGCAGGAGGTTGACGGCGCCGAACGCCTTGTCCTGCTGACCTACGCGGAGACTTCCGAGAAACGCGAGCGCCTTGAGGGTGTGCTGGGCCGTCACCTGGAACGCTTTGGTGAGAAGGACGGTCTTGCCGTCACTTTCGTAGCTCTCTAGGCTCTTGCGGTGTGCGGGTGTATGTTTGAAACTGAAATTTTTTCCCGCTGCACCGTTGGAGCGTTATGAGCCAGAGAGACCTTCGCGACCTTGAGGTTGCCCGCGATTTTCTTGCCGAGTTGGCCACCCGCCTGAATCTTGACCTTGCCCTGATGGACCAGGTCATGCCCCACCTTTTGGGCATGACCAAGCATGTGGCGCACGGGGTGGTGCGCCCGGCAGCGCCCTTGGCTGCCTTCCTTGTGGGCTACGCGGCCGCGCAGGCAGAAAACCAGGCGGATGCAGGTCAGGCGGGGGAGCGCGTCCGCTCGGCTTTGGCGCAGGTGGAGACCCTGATTGACGAGTACAAAGAGCGGGCCAATGGGCAGGCTTAACCGCACCGCCCCGGCTACCCGGTACGTGCTCAAAGACGACGGCACCTTTTCGGTAGACCGCCGGGCTGATGCCCTCACCGCCGAAGAGCCCCTCGAAATCAGGCTGGATGGCCAGACCGTCACCACCACCATGCGCACTCCGGGTCACGATATTGAGCTGGCCCACGGGTTCCTGCACGCCGAGGGGCTGATTAAAAGCGCCGCAGAGATTAGCACCGCCCGCTACTGCGCGGGGGCTACCGGGCCGGACGGCGCCAACACCTACAACGTGTTTGACCTGACCCGCGCAATCCCTGAAGCTACGCACCCCAGCCCGCCGGGCGGCGTCCTGCCCCTCTTTGAGAAGGCCGCCCCCCTGCGCCTGACCGTGACCAACTCGGCCTGCGGGGTGTGCGGGTCGGCCTCGATTGACTCCATTATGGGCAAGGCGAGTCGCCCCATACCGCCCACCGCGCTGACCCCCGAGCAGGTGTTGGAACTGCCCTCCCGCCTGCGCGATCACCAGGTAATGTTCAAGAAAACCGGTGGTATTCACGCTGCCGCCGTCTTTGAGCCGGGTGGCGAACTGCTGGTTGCCCGCGAAGACATCGGCCGCCACAACGCCGTGGACAAGGTGGTGGGCCACCTGCTCATGAACGACGGGTTAGAGCCCCCAGCCTCCGGCTTACCGGGGCGGACGCTGGTGGTCAGCTCGCGGGCGTCCTTTGAGCTGGTGCAGAAGGCGGTGCTGGCCGGTTTCTCGGCGCTCGTGGCGGTTTCTGCCCCGTCCTCGCTAGCTGTGGATCTTGCCAAGGAATCGGGCCTCACCCTGGTAGCTTTTGCTCGAGAACGCCGTTTTAACCTCTACTCTGGCCAGTTGGATCAGTAACCTGGCCCACATCGCGCTACACTGGGGTGTATGAGCACGGTAAGCAAGCACGAAGACGTTCCTGTTGTCAGCCGCGTGAGCGAAGAAGCCACGGCCTTTGACCACCCCAAGATTGGCCACCGCACCAAGGTCGCGGCGGGCCCCGGTGGTGTGCTGCACGCTATGGCCCACGCGATTCCGGCGCGCGGTCTGCTCCCCCTGATTAATATGAACCAGCACGGCGGCGTCGACTGCCCCGGCTGTGCCTGGCCCGAACCCCACCAGAAAGATATGAACGTGGTGGAGTTCTGCGAAAACGGTGCCAAGGCGATCGCTGAGGAGACCACCCCCGAACGCGCGGGCGTCGATTTCTGGGCGCGCTACTCGGTGACCGAGCTGCGCGATAAGACCGATTTCTGGCTGGGCAAGCAGGGCCGCATCACCCAGCCCCTGCTCTACAATCGCTCTAGCGGCGACGACCACTACCGCCCCGTCACCTGGGAGCGTGCCTTTGAACTGATTGCTGAGCAGCTCAAGAAAACCGATCCCACAAAGGCCGTTTTCTACACCTCGGGTCGCGCCTCCAACGAGGCAGCCTACGCCTTCCAGTTGCTGGCTCGCCGCCTGGGCTCCAACAACCTGCCCGACTGCGGCAACCTCTGCCACGAGTCCACCGGTGTCGCCCTCAAAGAGGTCGCTGGCCTGGGCAAGGGCTCAATCACCATGAGCGACCTCGAAACCACCGACCTGCTCATCTCGGTGGGGCAGAACCCCGGCACTAACCACCCGCGTTCGCTGACCAGCTTCAAGAAGATGAAGGAAAACGGCGGCAAGATGGTGGTGCTCAACCCCATTCCCGAAACCGGCTTGATGGCCTTCCGTGAACCCCAGTCGCCGGTGGGCATGATCGTGCCCGAGAAGCTGGCGGACGAGTACCTGCAGGTGCGGCTGGACGGCGACCGTGCCTTCTTCCAGCAGCTCAACAAAGAGCTGATTCGGCGCGACGCCATTGACCACGTTTTCATTGAGAAATTTACGGACGGCTTTGAGCAGTTGCGCGAGCACCTTTTGGGCTTGGACGACGCTGAGCTGGAACGCGGTTCTAGCATCTCGGCTGCCCAGGTGGCGCGGGTTGCCGACCTGGTAGAGGCCTCTGAAAACGCGATTGTCTCGTGGACCCTGGGCGTTACCCAGCACCGTGAATCGGTGGGTACCCTGCGGGAGATGATGAACTTCCTCTTCCTCACTGGCAACATGGGCAAGCCCGGGGCCGGTTCGGCCCCCTTCCGCGGCCACTCGAACGTGCAGGGCAACCGAACCGTGGGTATCTGGGAGAAGATGCCCGAGCCCTTCCTTGCGGCTCTTGAAGATTACTTTGGCTTCCCCGTCCCCCGCGAGCACGGCCTTGACACCGTGGACGCTCTGCGCCAGATGCGTGATGGGAAGAACCAGTTCTTCATGTCCTTGGGCGGTAACCTGGTGCGCGTTGCCTCAGATACCACCGCCTGCGAGAAGGCTATGAGCAGCCAGGAGATGACCGTCCATCTTTCGACCAAGCCCAACGGTTCGCACGCTTTCCCCGGCGAGAAGGCCCTGATTCTGCCCGTTTTGGCCCGTACCGACCGCGATGTGCAGGCGTCCGGTCCGCAGAAGATTACCGTGGAGAACTCCTTCGGTATCGTCTCTGCTTCTATCGGCAAGCGCACCGCTAACGACGACCTCGACCTCAAGTCAGAGGTAGAGATTATCTGCTCGGTGGGCCGTGAAACCTTTGGCGATGACTTCTGGCAGCCCATGATTGACGACTATGGCGTGATTCGTGAGGCTATTGAGGGCACTATTCCCGGGTTTGAGCGCTACAACGAGCGTATTGAGAAGCCCGGTGGTTTCTACCTGCCGAACGGCCCGCGTGAGCGCGTCTTCAACACCGAAACCGGCAAGGCCCGGCTGACGGTCAATGAGACCAATGTGCTGGATGTTCCCGAGGGGCACCTGCTGTTGTCGACGGTGCGTTCGCATGACCAGTTCAATTCCACGATTTATGGGCTGGACGACCGCTACCGCGGTGTGCGCGGTGGCCGCCGCGTGGTCTTTATGCACCGGGACGACATTGCCGCCCTGGGGCTTGAGGACGGCTCCCTGGTGGATATTGTGTCGGTCTGGGAGGACGGCGAGCGTCGGGCTCCTAACTTCCGCGTGGTGGAGTACGACCATGCCCACGGCTGCTGCACCGTCTACCTGCCCGAGGGTAACGTGTTGGTTCCGCTGGATTCGGCGGCGAAGCGCTCGAACACTCCGGTGTATAAGTCAGTGCTGGTGCGCCTGGAATCGCTGGGGCGTAAGGCTTAACCGGCGATAGCGGGCGGACGGCCGGGCCCCTAGCCCGCCCAAGGTAATTGAAAGCTTCATCAGCGCGTTCTAAGAACATGCCGATGAAGCTTTCGATTACATCAGAGATTTAGTCCAGCACCGGGAAGTTGTGGTGCCCGGCGTGTACCAGGAGCTGGGCGCGGGTGGTGACGCCCATCTTTTTGTAGACCTGTGAGAGCGTGTTTTTGACGCTTGAGAGTGAGTAGTTCAGTTCCTGTGCGATTTCCTGATTAGTGTGCCCCAGGCAGACGAGTTTGGTAATGGCCTGCTCTGTCGCGTTGAGTTCGCTCCAGGGGTCGCCCGGGGGTGGTTGGGTGAGGTTCATGGAGATAACCAGGCTGGCGAGGGCCCGCCGGTCGATGATGGCCCGCCCCTCAACTGCGGCTGTGACTGCTTGTTTGATTTCTTTAGCGCGAGAGTTTTTGAGTAAGTAGCCGTGTACGCCTGCGGTGAGGGCTTGACTGACGTAGCTGCAGCTATCGAAGGCGGTGACGGCGATGATTTTGGTGTCTGGGTGGGTTGCCAGGATGTGCTGGGTGGCTTCTATGCCGTCTATGATGGGCATGTTGAGGTCCATGAGGAAGACCTCGGGGCGTAGGGTGTTGGCGATCGTGATGGCCTCTTGCCCGTTGCGTCCTGTGGCGATGAGGTTGAGGTCGGGGTCGTTTTTGATGTAGAGGCCCAGGAGTTCGTTGAGGTCGGGGTCGTCTTCGATGAGGGCTACGGTGGGTTGGTGCATGGTGGGTGCTTTCTAGGCGATGGCGAGGGGCAGGAGGATGGTGAGGTTCCAGGTTGTGTCTGTTACTCCGTAGTGCATGGTTCCGCCGAGGGCGCGGATGCGCTCACCTATGCCGACGAGCCCGTAGCCGGTGCCCCGGGTGTGTTTTTTGGGGTTGCTGGGGGCGGCGGGGTTGGAAGTGATGACGGTGACGCCGGTGAGGTTGGGTTTGGCGGTGACGGTGATGGTGCACCCTGGTTGGGCGTATTTTTTGGCGTTGTGGCAGATTTCTTGGATGAGTTTGTGGAAGGTGGGGCGCACGCCGTCGGGTAGGTCTGCTTCGGTGATGGTGATGTTTTCGTGCAGGGTGAAGCCATGGTCGGTGAGGTCTTTACGGGCTTGGGCTAGGGTTTGGGTGAGGTTGATGGTGGGGGCGGACGTCTGGGATAGGGCTGTGGGGTCGGCGTCGCTTCGGGTGGTGCGGATGAGCAGGTGCATGTCGGTGAGGGCTTTGTGGGTGTGTTCTTCGATGGTGTGCAGGGCGGCGTCTTTACCGCTGGGGTCAGTTGTGTCGAGTCCTTGGCCGGTGGTGAGGCCGATGACGCTGATGTGCCGGGCTACGGTGTCGTGGAGTTCTCGGGCTAGGGCACGGTTGGATTCAGCTACCTGTTCTTTGTAGTCGGCGTATTCCTGGGCCAGGGTTCTTCTCTGTTCCCAGGAGATTCGTAGTGCTAGGGGGAGGGCGATAAAGAGGAAAAGGCTGACGCTGAGTGCGAATAGGTTGAAGGGCTGCTGTAGAGCGTAAGCTGTGATGATTTCTCCAGCTATGTGTGAGATGGCGAGGAGAAAAATACCTGCTAGGGGGTGCCGGTGAGAACGAACAAAAAGGTGATGGCAAGAATGAAGAAGGCCAGTAGGGCAGATACCTGGTTGTAGTAGGCCGAGCTGAGAAGTATGAGCGCGCATAGGGCGTATACAGAGTGCCGGTAGGCGGTGTAGTAGAGCGACGCCCAGAGGATGATGAGCGCGAAGAAGGCGATATGCAGGGGTAGGTAGCTGTCGGGATGGCTGACGGCTTGAAGGAAGACTGTAGTACCAATCGCTAGGGAAAGGACGAGTGTGGCGAGCCGGACTGCGCGGGAAGAACATGCGGTCGGCAGGGACCGTAGAGTGTGTAGTAGCTGGGTCACGGGTGTGCTTGCTTGCAGAACTGTGGTTTGTGCTGGAGAAGTTTGTAGAGAAGTATGGGGGCTTGACTGCGTATTTCTGTTTGGGCGTAGCTCGGGGCCGCTGATGTGAAGAGAAGGTTGGTTGCGATGAGGGCTGTGGCAAGGGCTTTCAAGGGTCTTCACTTTCTCAGATGGGCACAAATCTTCATCTTTAATAACCCATATATGTGAGCTATGTCAAGGGCTTAGGTGAAGGTCAGTACTAAAGTACTGACCTTGCCTCCAGGGGCTGTTTTTCCTTGCCTGGGGTGTCTTTCGACACTTACCATCAAAATGTGACATGAAACCTGTGGATAAACGCCGATGGGTTTCGGTTATTCGTTATATAATAATTTCCTTCAAAGGAGAATGAAATGTCCCTTCTTGCTCTCAATCGTCGTATATTCTTCAAATCATCACTAGTAGGGGCTTCTATGTCCCTGGTTGCATCCAAGGCTAATGCCAACACCCCAAGTGAAGAGCCCTTTGGGAGTGGCTTAGTTGCCCCTGTGGAACAAGGACAGATTTATATTCCTTCCCCTGATGAGGTACTTAAACTCACCGGTTCAAGGCAGCAAGCAGAAAATGCTAATGCAATTCTTTCAAATCTATCAAATTCAGAGCTTCGCACCAATCAAGAAATTGCACGTGAGCAGGAGGCATTAACTCAGAAGTATCGTAATGAGTATCTGTTAATGTTTGATAAAGCAGGTCTGGAAGGCAAAAATAGAGTTTCACCACATGCAATTTCAACCAATGCTTACCAGGTAATGGATGGTCCTGGGAAAATTCACTTCTATTACCATAATGGGGTTCAGAATATTTTGATGCCATCGGCACAAGCTATCCGACCAAATTGGTCGCGTGGACGCATTTTTATGTTTGACGCAGTTCACCAGACATCTTATTGGACTATTTGGCGTTCGCATCAGCAGGCTTGGACTTACTTGAATTGGTACAGGGGGAGCTGGGGCTACAATCACTATTCATCAATCACGAAAGTTGAGCGTTACAGTGTAGCAATGTAAAAATTAATAGGTTTAAACGCTTTCTTGTAAATTTAAATAAGGGAGCTTTTAATATTATTTATATTGATTTCTCAAGAAGATAAATAGGAGTGAAAAATGTCTTACCGTAAAGCCCTCCCTCTTACTCTGATTATTCCGCTGCTGGCCGCCTGTTCTGCCGGTGCTGGCGGTAGCGCAGCTGAGGTTTCCAGCCCTGCCTCAAGTACTCGCACGACCGTTCCGCCACCTACGATTTTAGAAACTGCCAGCCCTGAAGACCTGGCTTCCCACGGGCCCACTATCTCAAACGAAGATATTCAGAAGGGTATCGATGAGGGTAATGTCTACGTACTGTACTCGGGTGTTATGTGCTTCGGCGGTACTTTAGCCACCCCCGAGGAATTCACAGAGCATGAACTGGCTAGCCAGTTCATGAGCGACGAAGAATACCAGAAGCATTACGGCACCATTCCTCAAGAGGTTGTTGACCAGAGTGAACGCAATAAAACCAGTATATTCACTGCTCCCCAGGCTTGCCTGGATGCTGGTTGGAGTGGGGCAGGGGGTATTTAGGGTGGGGTCTATGCTAACAAGACGGCATGTTATAGGCGCTGGCATCTTGGCAAGTCTGTCACCTGCTGTTTTATGGAGTGAATCTTATGCTGAGGCTTATTCAAAAGTAAGAGCACACCCCACACCCACCAACCAGACAACTGATATGTACTGGCTTTAGTTCCGACAATTATAAGACCACTAAAGCACCATCAACCACCTCCTGCGGAGTCCGATAACCAAGACCCTGATGCAACCGACCAGCATTCCACCAAGCAACCCAAGACGC
>NZ_SPQC01000030.1 GCF_004569295.1 Rothia nasimurium | reverse complement strand
CCTCCCCCACCCCCTCAAGCGGAATCCAGTAAGCCGCCCACCGGCGTCCTTTTTCAAAAATGTAATTCGCCTTACACATGTCTTTAGGTGGGCAGGTTGCTAGGTTAAACCTAAACCGCTGCGAAAGGATGCCCGCCGTGAGCACTATCGAAACCCCCATCCAGGCCTGGGAACGTCTTGTCGAAGGCAACGCCCGCTTTGTGGAGGGCAACCGCTCCCACCCCCATCAGGATGCCGCCCGCCGCGCTGAACTGGTAGCTGGCCAGTACCCCTTCGCCGTAATTTTCGGCTGTGGCGACTCTCGCCTCGCAGCTGAAATCATTTTCGACCTCGGCCTGGGCGACGCCTTTGTGGTGCGCACCGCCGGGCAGGTGTTGGACGACGCCGTCCTCGGCTCCCTGGAATACGCCAGCGGCGAGCTCAAGACCCCGCTCATTATGGTGCTGGGCCACGACTCCTGTGGCGCTATCACCGCCACCCACCAGGCCCTCGTCTCGGGCAACATGCCCGGTGGCTTCATCCGCAACCTGGTCGAAGGCATCCTCCCCTCAGTCATCTCAACCGACCTGCCTGAGGGGGCCTCTATCAACGACATGGTTATTGAACACACCCGCCAGACGGCGGCCCGCATTGCCGAGCAGTCCGGGATTATCCGTGAAGGTATCGAAGACGGCATCCTGGCCGTCATCGGCGTCTTCTACCACCTGGCCGACGGCAAGGCCGACCTGGTTTACTCGTCCTCACCGCTCATTACCGTCTAAAACCGCTATCTTCCCTGGTGGTACGTTCCTCGGGCAGGCAGCCTGCTAGCGCGTCATTTTTAGCTCCCAATGCGACAGCCGTCACGGGGACGTATTAGACTAGCTGGTATGGCAGAAAACACTGAATACCGCATTGAACACGACACCATGGGTGAGGTCCGCGTACCCGTAGATGCCCTCTACCGCGCCCAGACCCAGCGTGCCGTTGAAAACTTCCCCATCTCTGGCCAGACGCTGGAGTCTGCCCACATTCGCGCCCTCGCCCTCATCAAGAAGGCAGCAGCGAGCGCCAATGAGGAGCTGGGTGTTCTTGATGCCACCCGCGCCGCCGCTATCCGCGATGCTGCAGATAAGGTAGCTGCTGGTGACTACGATGAGCACTTCCCCATCGACGTCTTCCAGACCGGCTCTGGTACTTCATCGAACATGAACACCAACGAGGTTCTGGCGACCCTGGCCAACCAGACCCTGGAGGGGCAGGACGTTGAGGTCCACCCCAATGACCATGTGAACGCCTCTCAGTCCTCTAACGATGTCTTCCCCACCTCCGTGCACGTGGCTGCAACCGAGGCTCTGCTCAAGGATTTGGTCCCTGCTCTGGAGTACCTGGCTGAGTCCCTGGAGCGAAAGGCTGTGGAGTTCAAGGACGTCGTCAAGTCCGGCCGCACCCACCTGATGGACGCCACCCCCGTGACCTTGGGCCAGGAGTTCTCGGGCTACGCAGCCCAGGTTCGCTACGGTGTTGAGCGTATCCACGCTTCCCTGCCCCGTGTCGCTGAGGTTCCCCTGGGCGGCACCGCGGTTGGCACCGGCATCAACACCCCCGACGGCTTCTCTGCCCGCGTCATTGAACTGCTGGCTGAAGAAACCGGCCTGCCCCTGACCGAGGCCCGCAACCACTTTGAGGCCCAGGCCAACCGTGACGGCCTGATTGAGACCTCCGGCCAGCTGCGCAATATCGCCCACTCCTTCATGAAAATCAACAACGATATTCGCTGGATGGGTTCAGGCCCCAACACAGGCCTGGGCGAGCTGCATATCCCCGACCTGCAACCCGGCTCATCGATTATGCCCGGCAAGGTCAACCCCATAATCTGTGAAGCAGCCATTATGGTCTGCGCCCAGGTTATTGGCAATGACACCACCATCGCCCTGTCCTCCACCAACGGTGCCTTTGAGCTGAACGTGGGCATCCCCGTGATGGCTGCCAACCTGCTCCAGTCCATCCGCCTGCTGGCCAACACCTCCCGCGTGATGGCTGACAAGATGATTGACGGACTGGAAGCCAACGTGGAGCGTGCCCGCTTCCTGGCAGAGGCCTCCCCCTCAACCGTCACCCCCATGAACAAGCTGATTGGCTACGAGGCAGCGGCCAAGATTGCCAAGTACTCGGTGGCTAACAAGACCACCGTGCGCGAGGCCGTCATTGCCCTGGGTTATGTTGAGCGTGGCGAGGTCACCGAGGCCCAGCTCGATGAGGCCCTGGACGTCACCAAGATGCTGGGTAACTTCTAAACCTACCGAGCTTCGGGCGCTGCGCGGCGCTCGGACGTACAAAGGGTGGGATCCCCATTTAGGGGAGCCCACCCTTATTCTGTTTCATTGCAGAAATTTAGCCTGCGCGAAGAATCAGGGCATCGCCCTGGCCTCCACCACCGCACAGGGCAACAGCCGCGTAGGTAGCATCGGGATCCTGGCTGAGGGCGTGAGCGGCATGAACCACCAGACGGGCGCCGGACGCTCCCACCGGGTGCCCCAGAGCGATAGCACCACCGTGGGGGTTGACTATCCGAAGGTCAAGACCGAGTTCACGGGCAGAGACCGCAGAAACCGCAGCAAAAGCCTCGTTGATTTCCACATGGTCTAGGTCGGCCGCAGTTAGCTCGGCCTTGTCGAGAGCGGCGGCGATAGCGCGGGAGGGCTGATAGTGCAGCACGTTCTCGGGGCCAGCGGTATTAGCCCAAGCGAGGACGGTCGCCAGCGGCTTGATTCCGTTCGCTTCAGCAAATTCGCGGCTTGAGAGCACCAGGGCCGCTGCCCCGTCAGAGAGCGGGGAGGCATTCCCTGCGGTAATCGTGCCGCCCTGCTCAAAAGCGGACGGTAGTTGAGCGAGCACCTCAACCGTGGTTCCCTCGCGCACCCCCTCGTCGGCGCTGACCTCGGTTACCTGCCCCTTGCGTCCTTTCACCTGCACCGGGGCAATTTCGGCCTCAAAAAGCCCGGCGGACGCAGCGGCGTGGGCCCGCTGGTGGGAAGCGGCCGCGATGGCATCCTGCTCCTGGCGGGTCACCTCAAAACGGGCGTTAGACCCCTCGGTCAGCACGCCCATCGACTCCCCGCTCTGGGCATCGATGAGGGCATCACGCTCAACAGCATCGAGCACGCCGGTAGCGCCGAAGACTCGCCCCGAGCGGAAATCCGGCAGTAAGAAAGGGGCACGAGACATGGACTCCTGGCCGCCCGCCACAGCGACCTGGACCTCACCCGATCGGATTAGCCGGGCGGCATCTATCACCGCGCGCAGACCCGAGAGGCAAACGCTATTGACCGTCACCGCCGGGGTAGCTACAGGAATACCGGCAGCACTTGCGGTCTGTTTGGCGGGGTTCTGCCCTGCACCGGCCTGCACCACCTGGCCAAAGATAACAGCTTCAACCTGTTCAAGGGCTAGAGTGCTGGCCTTGAGCGCCTGAGCCAGGGCCCGGGTGCCCAATTCAACGGCGCTCAGCGATGAAAGGGCCCCCATAATCTTGCCCTGGGGGGTGCGGGCAGCACCGATAATGACAACGTCCTTGTTGTGGGTCTGCATGTTTCTTCCTTCTGCAGCAGCGTCGCTGCACCGGCTATCTCATAGATTTTTTTAGAGACTAACCCCCGGCGCCATGTCGGTCAAGACTAGACCGGTGAAAGGCGCTGCTCACACGCTTTAAGCCTGTAATAGGTGGCTTATTTTTCCCTCACAGCCGCCCAATGAGTAGGCTTAAGGAATGGAACCATCACCCCGCAACCACACCTACTGGTCTTTTATTGACCGGGTTGGCGAGAATCTTGCCGACCAGAACGATATACCCGTCAATGTTGACGCAACCCTGCTTGCCATGTCGCTGAACCGCGCATCCGTGGCTATTACCCACGAATTTGAGTCGAAAGTGCACCACCCTGCCGGCAGCTCCTGGGCAGCTTACCGGGTGCTTTTTGCCCTTTGGCGCTCCGGGGCGATCTTGGCTAGCTCCCTGGCCAATATCACCGGCATGACCAGGGCCGCTGTCTCAAACATCAGTAAGCCCCTAGAGACCAAGGGCTTGATTACCAAGGCTAAGGACCCCGAGGACGGGCGTGGCACCCTTGTTGAGCTCACCCCCGCCGGTACCGACTTCGTCAGCTCTATCTTTGCCCAGCAGAACCAGCTTGAAACCGTGTGGGCCGAGAAACTGACCCCCGTTGAGCGCACCATGCTGGTTGAGCTTCTACGCAAACTCTCAGCCGAAGCCTAGCTATCGCGCTTCTAGATCGAATCGGGCGCCATTCTGCCAGTGCAGGGCGGCGTCGATTCTATCGAGCATGCGTTCGCTACAGTAGTCGGCGAGCTTCTCCAT
The DNA here is from genome assembly GCF_004569295.1 of Rothia nasimurium. Taxonomy (GTDB): domain Bacteria; phylum Actinomycetota; class Actinomycetes; order Actinomycetales; family Micrococcaceae; genus Rothia; species Rothia nasimurium_B. The sequence continues at coordinate 29,421 of NZ_SPQC01000030.1, read as the reverse complement.
CGGCACCCACTGCACCTGGCTCGACTCTTCATCATTCACCCGCGCCTGCCCCGAGACATAGCGGCAGTAGAAGGTATGATCCAGAAACTGGCAGCGATCCCCGTTGCCGAAGGTCATGGGCGGGTCGGCTTTCAGCTGGGCAAAGCCCACCACCTCGATGATGACGCCCGCTTCTTCTTCAGCTTCTCGCAGGCAGGTCAGGGCGGGGTTCTCGCCGGGGTCTACGATGCCGGTCACCGGCGTCCAGGCCCCGGTATCGCTGCGGCGCACCAGCAAAATGTCGCCGTTATCCCGCTGGATCACGGCAGTAGCGCCCGAAAGCCAGAGCATATCGGAGCCAACTTTGGCACGCAGGTCGGTAATAAATTGTGGGGTAGGCATATTTTCCTTTCGTAGGCAGGCACCCGGTGCAGACGCTCCGCGGCAGCAGCAGCGCAAGGCCAGCTAGGTTGCAGGAAAGAGCAGGGCTACAGTGGTGCCAAGGAGCATGAAGGGGCCAAAAGCTATGTGGGTGCGGCCCGTAGCTCGACGAGCCAGTATGAGTATAAGAGAATATAGGCCGCCGGTCAGAAAAATGAGAAGGTTGCCCCAGAGCAGGTTCAGGGGCGAGAAATAGGCGAGCAAAAGACCTAGAACTCCGGCCAGTTTCACGTCCCCCAAGCCTAGCGCCCCGCGAGATGCCAGGCGCATGAGCGCATACAAGCCAAACATCACCGCCGCCCCGTAGGCAGTCTGCCGCGCCTGAGCAAAGGGGCCGGGGGCCACCAGCACGATGGCCCCGAAAAGAGGTAGACCCACCAGAGCATAGAGGGGTAGAACGATACGGTCGGGCAGGCGGTGCTCGCGCACATCAATAACCCATAGCTGGGCCGCTGCCACCAGGTAGCACACCAGCACCCAGGCCAAAAGCAAGGCGGCCAAGGCTGCCTGCCAGCGTCCGCCCAGCCCTTCTGCCGCTAGGCTATATATCTGTTCGAGCATAGCCGCCCCGGCGAGCCTTAGGAGCCGAACCGGCGCTGACGTTGAGCGTAATCGCGCAGGGCCCGCAAGAAATCAACCCGGCGGAAGTCAGGCCACAGCGCCTCGCAGAAATAAAACTCGGAGTAGGCCGACTGCCAGGTCATAAAGCCCGAAAGGCGCTGCTCCCCCGAGGTCCGAATCAGCAGGTCCGGGTCGGGCATACCGCTGGTGTAGAGATGGCGGGAAATATCGTCACTGGTCAGACTCGAAGCGAGCTCTTCGAGGCTCCGGCCGGAAGCTGCCGCCTCACGTAAGAGGCCGCACACGGCGTCCGTAATCTCCTGGCGCCCGCCATACCCAACAGCGATGTTCACCTGCAGGCCGCTGACCGCCGCCGTTTCTTCAACGGCCACCTCAAAGGCAGAGCGCAGACTCGCTGGCAGGGATTCCAGCTGACCCACCGGGCGCACCCGGGCCAGGCCGCTGGCGGTCAGACGCCCCACAAACCCCTCAATCACCTCAACCAGGTCGTTGAGCTCGTCGCTGCTGCGCTTGAGGTTCTCGGTAGACAGCATGTAGAGGGTCACCATCGGAATCTTCAATTCCGTGCACCAGCCCAGGAACTCAATGATACGGGCAGCGCCGGCCTCGTGACCGTGCTTGGTGCTCTCCCCCAGCAAGGCAGCCCAGCGGCGGTTGCCATCGACCAGCACACCGATGTGCTGGGGCAGTTTCTCCGCTGGAATCGCAGAAATCAGGGACCGCTCATACACCGTGTACAGTGGCTGCGGTAGCTTCATGTGCTGCTCCTGGTTATGGGGTGGCAGGTTGTCTTTACCCTGCTCATTCTACCTGCAAGGCGGGCTCGGGCAGGCCCCTGCCCTCCCGTTCACAGGTGGGCGGACGCCGCACCCCGGCTCCCTGCCCGTCATTTCAGCTTCTAGCTACCCCCTAGACCGCGCTTATTTTGACCTGCCATACTAAATATATAGCTTCACCTGTTCACCGTTCCCAGACCTCCGGCTCATCAGCCGCACCCCACCAGGGCGTGCTTGACCGACTGACCGACGTGCAACGCGAAATTATCGATTTCTACCGCGAGAACGGCAAACCCCTACTCCGCGGCTGGATTCATGCAGGCTTTGCACCCGTAGCCTTTATCGCCGGCATCGTGCTCATCGCTCTTTCCGGCGGCGGAATCGTCGGTGTCGGTTGCGCCATTTTTGCTCTCACCGGCGTCCTGCTCTTTGGTATCTCCGGTATCTACCACCGCGGCTTCTGGTCAGCCAGGGCCCGTATGCTCCTCAAGCGGCTCGACCACGCCAATATCACCCTGCTCATCGCAGGCACCTATACCCCGGTAGCCCTAACCCTTCTTGAGGGCACCCAGCAGGCTATCTTGCTCTGGAGCATCTGGGGCTGCGCCCTCTCCGTCACCCTCTTTAGGGTCTTCTGGACCGGAGCCCCCCGCTGGCTCTACACCCCCATCTACGTTGTCATGGGCCTGATGGCGGTCTTCTACCTGGGCGACTTCTGGCAGGTCTCCCCCGTCGCCACCATACTCATCGCCACCGGCGGAGCCAGCTACATCATCGGCGCTATCTTCTACGGCACCAAACGCCCCACCATGGCCCCGCAGATCTTCGGCTTCCACGAGCTCTTCCACGTCTTTACCGTGCTCGGCTTTATCCAGCACTACATCGCCGTGATGTTCTGCATCTTCCTCTAGACCGAGCCAACGGCCCCTATACCTCAAGGACGCCGCACCCGGCCGGGTGCGACGTCCTTGTTTCCTCTTCCCTCAAGAACCTAGTGGGGGCGGTGCAGGTGGTCCTGAGCTACCACGGCCTCATCGCGCACGGTGGCGTGCACGGGCTCCTCGGTTTTTCCCTGGGCCGCAGCCTCAGCAGCCGCCCGCTCCTCAGCCTCACGTGCAATAGCGTATTCGCTACGGTAGCGCAGACGGCGAGCGCGACGGGTCAAATCGAGTCCCAGCAGCACGATAGCCACGGCCAGGCAGAAGGTGACAATGAAGCCCACGATGCCGGGTGAGCCGCGGAAGGACCCGTCGGGGTTGACCGTGGTAATGACGGTGGGGGTCGCTTCGGCTGCAAGGATCGTAAGTGATGGAGGGATCAGGGCTGACACGGTCACGGCTTCCTCTGGTCTTGGGTGCAGGGCTTTGTCTGGGCATTGGCCTAGCTGGGCATGTAGTCCCCATTGTACGCGGTGGGGCTGGGCCTTTCCTGTCTTTAGGAGTGGTAGTCGATGCCGGTGGAGAAGCAGGTTTCGGGCAGTTCGCTCTCAACCCGGCTTTGGGCCAGTACATAGTCTTCGAAGGGCCAGATTTTACGCTGGACCTCGGGGGAAACGGCGAAGAAAAGGGAGTCGGGAGCTACCTGAGATTGGTGGGCAAGCAGGGCCGCGTCGCGCTTTTCGAAGTAGTCGGCTGATGAGATGCGGGTGGTGGTCTGGTGGCGGGAGACCGGCGGACGGTGCCCCCCGATATCTTCTTCCATCGACATAGCGACCCACTGGGCGAAGGGTGATTCGAGGCCGGCGCTTTCGAGGTAGTTGTGGAAAGCCATGACTCGGTCAAAGTTGAAGGCGCGGTCGTAGTAGATTTTTGAGACCTGCCAGGGCTCGCCGGTGCCGGGGTAGGCATCCGCGTCCCCCGCCCTCTCAAAGGCCTCTACGGAGACCCGGTGGGTCATAATGTGGTCGGGGTGGGGGTAGCCGCCGATTTCGTCGTAGGTGAGGATGACGTGGGGCTTGAAGTCACGCACCAGGCGCACGAGCGGGGCGGACGCCTGCTCAAGCGGCAGGCTGGCGAAGGAACCGTAGGGCAGCGGGGGCAGCGGGTCGCCCTCGGGCAGGCCCGAATCGACGAAACCAATCCAGCGATGCTCAATACCGAGAACCTCAGCTGCCTGCTTCATTTCGGCGCGGCGGACGCCTGCCAGGTCACGGTGGGCGGCGGGGTTGTTGTTGACTGCCTCGTTGAGGATATCGCCGCGCTCGCCACCGGTCATTGATGCCACCATGACACGGGCCCCGCGGGCTACGTAGGCTGCCATGGTTGAGGCGCCCTTAGACGACTCATCATCGGGGTGGGCGTGGACCGCCAGAATACGCAGGCCGGTGTAGTCGTCCTTTAGCGGCGCTAGCAGGGAAGGGTCAAAGCCGGGTGCGGGTGATTCAGTGTTGCTCATGCAAAACTCCATTAGTGCGAAGGTAGCTCGAGTAATGTTTGGGGTATCGTAAATGAGGAAGGAACCCGCATTCAAAGACACTGGTCAATTCTACCTGGCGTGGTGGGGCTCCTCATTTTCTCTATTACCCCGTATGAAAGGTGTGGGCTTGATGACCGCCCCTGACCTATCTGCCCGTTACGGCACCGCCCGCCAGCGTCGAGCCCTGCCCCAGTGGTTCTGGTATGCGCTGGCCCTGGTAACGGTACTTGTGGGGGGCGCCTTTGTATTCTGGGTGCAGGCTGACTCCAGCGACGAACCCACCGGCCGCGACGTTGGCTTTACTCTCACCAACGCCGACGAAGTCTCAGTAACCTTCGAGGTCAGCAAACGGGCCGAAGATACCGCAGTCTGCGCGGTCAAGGCCCTCAACACCTCGGGTGCCCCCGTCGGCTGGAAAGAAGTCGCGATTGGCCCCTACGCCGATGAAAACGGCAACGGCATTTCGGTACAGACCGTGCAGTTCAGGGTACTGGGCGAAGCAACCACAGCAACCGTCGATAGCTGCTGGAAGGTTGACTAGCTCCCTTTCTCTCTAGGGGTAAAGTTAGGGAGCTTACCCCGCCTATGGGTAGACTAGGCTCACGACTGACCTTTTACACGGGGCGTTCCGCTCCGTCCGCACCCACGGTCCCCAGCCGCACCGGCTGCGGGGCCTTGCTTACAAGGAGTAAACACATGGCAGAAAACGAAGGCGCATGGCTCACTCAGGAGGCCTACGACAAGCTCAAGGCTGAGCTTGAGCACCTCTCAGGCCCCTACCGCCAGGAAATCATCGACCGTATCTCAGCAGCCCGTGACGAAGGCGACCTGAAGGAAAACGGCGGCTACCACGCAGCCCGCGAAGAGCAGGGCAAGAATGAGGGCCGTATCAAGCAGCTGCAGCACCTGCTCGAAACCGCCCAGGTCTCAGACAAGCCCGCAGCCGATGACGGCGTGGTTGAGCCCGGCATGGTCGTTGAAGCGAACATCGCGGGCAAGACCATGACCTTCCTGCTCGGCTCCCGCGAAGTAGCCGACACCCTGGTCGGCGGCTCAGACCTACAGGTCTTTTCCGAGAAGTCCCCCATGGGCGCCGCTATCAACGGCCACAAGGTAGGCGACGAGCTCTCCTACGAAGCCCCCAACGGCAAGCAGATCCCTGTCAAGATTGTCTCAGCTAAGCCCTTCCAGGGCTAAAACCTGCCGCAGGCAGATATACCGAAGCTCGGGCGTCCTTTCCCTTCTGTAGGGGCGGACGCCCGGGCTTCAGTTTGCTTTCACACAGTAGTTAGTAGTGTGGCAGGCATGCCTGCCACACACTGCTGTGTTTAGTAGACCACGATCGGCTTGTAGCCCTCAGCTTCTAGAGCCGCGATGACTTCCTGGCAGTGCTCAACACCCTTGGTTTCCATGTCGATGGTGATGGAGACGTCTCCCATGGAGAGGGCGCCGCCCAGGCGGGTGTGGTCCACGCCGGTGACGTTGGCGTCGTGCTCCGAGATGATGCGGGAGATGGTGGTGAGCTCGCCGGGGCGGTCGTTGAGCATGAGCTTGATGGTCATGTAGCGGCCCGCAGCCGACAGGCCTCGCTGAATCACCTTGAGCATGAGCATAGGGTCGATGTTGCCACCCGAGAGCAGGCAGACCGTGGTACCCAGGTCGCCGTACTTTTCTTTGAGTGAGCCGCTCATCAGCGCCGCTACAGAGACCGAGCCAGCCGGTTCAACGACCAGCTTGTTGCGTTCCATCAGGAAGATGAGGGCGCGGGCAATTTCGTCTTCAGAGACGGTGTGTACGTCGTCCACGAGGTTCTTGATGATGGTGAAGGGGAGCTGGCCGGGGCGGCCCACCGCAATACCGTCGGCGATGGTGGAGACCTTTTTCAGGGGCACCAGGGCGTCTGCCGCAAGAGAGGGCGGGTAGGCTGCCGCGTGCTCGGCCTGGAGGCCGATGATGCGAATCTTTTTACCCAGCTTTTCTTCCAGCGAGCGCACCGCGATGGAGAGCCCGGCCAGCAGGCCGCCGCCGCCGACGCCCACCAAGATGGTATCGACGTCCGGAACCTGTTCCAGGATTTCTAGGCCCAGGGTGCCCTGGCCGGCAATGATGTCTTCGTTATCGAAGGGGTGCACAAAGACAGCGCCGGTTTCTTCGGCGTAGCGCTTGGCTTCTGCCAGGGCTTCGTCCACGTTCACCCCGTGCAGCACGACCTCAGCCCCGTGGCTGCGGGTCGCTGCAATCTTGGGCAGGGCCGCACCATGGGGCATATAGATGCGGGCGGCGATGCCCAGGCGGGAGGCTGCCAGCGCCACACCCTGGGCGTGGTTGCCTGCCGATGCTGCCACCACGCCCACAGCCTTTTCAGCCTCGGTGAGCTTAGCCATGCGCACGTAGGCGCCGCGTACCTTGAAGGAGCCAGAGCGCTGCAGGTTCTCACATTTGAGAAAAACCTCGGAGCCAATCTGCTCGCTCAGGGCGCGGGAGTGGGCCACGGGGGTGCGCTCAATGACGCCGTCGAGCAGGTGGGCTGCGTCTTCAATCTGACCTAGGCTCACGGGGAGCTCTACCGGGGCGGGTGCTTGCATCGTTACCTCGTCTTGTCTTATTTCTGGGCGCCGTTGTTGATGGCTTCGAGGGCGTCTTCGTCGGCCTTTTCGGCTTCCTTGATGCGCTCTAGGCGTTCCTTGACCTTCTCAGCGATAGCTTTTTTCTCACGTCGGCGTTGTTCGTGCGGGTAGAGGAACTCTTCCTCACGGATATCGGGGTCGTGTTCCCACTCACGGCCGGCGAGGTACCTGATGACGGTGTTGACTACTGCCAGGACGGGCACGGCGAAGAGGGCGCCCACAATGCCGTAAAGCATGGAGCCAGCAACCACCACGATGACAACGGCCAGGGGGTGCAGAGCTACGGCCTTACCCATGACCAGGGGCTGCAGGATGTTGGATTCAATCTGCTGCACCACCAGCACCATAGCCAGCATGATCAGTGCGTTAACCAGGCCGTTGGCGACCAGGGCCAGCAGGACGGCGATGGCGCCCGTCAGCAGTGCGCCCACCACGGGGATGAAGGAGCCCAGGAAGACCAGGACGCCCAGGGGCAGGGCCAGGGGGACGCCCAGGAAGAAGGCAGAAAGACCGATACCTACGGCATCGACCGCTGCCACAAAGACCTGCACGCGCACGTAGGAGACCAGGGACTTCCAGCCACGACGGCCAGCACCGTTTACAGCACGGCGGGCGTTACGGGGGAAGAGCTTGACGATAAAGAGCCAAATCTTCTCACCCTCCATGAGGAAGAAGATCAGGGTAAAGAGCACAATCACCATACCGGTACCGATATCGGCGGCAGTAGAACCTACGCTGGCTACGCCGTTCAAGATACTCGATGAGTTGTCCTGCAAGGTGGTGACCAGCTGGCTGATGTACTGGTCAATCTTGTCTGCCCCCAAGTCGATGGGCAGGTTGTTGAGCATGGCAACGATTTGGTTCCAGCCCTCAACCACCTGGTCTGAGAGGGAGGAGAAGCCCGCGGTGAGCTGCTGGCCAACTAGGGCGAGCAGACCGACGACAGCCGCAATCAGGCCCAGCTCAGTGATAGCGGTGGCAATACCGGCGTGGATACGGTTGCGGCGGAGGAAGTAGACAACCGGCGACATCAGGCCAGCAAGCAGGGCCGCAATCATAATCGAAATGACGATCAGGGAGATCTTAGCCAGCATCCAGTAGAGGGCTGCGGCCGCGATGCCCACAATCATCAGATGCCAGGACCAGGCCGCTGCGATCTGCAGGGCAAAGGACACCTGGCGGTCAGATGCGGTCTGCCGGTCAGGGGGTTCAGGAATAGTGACACTCATACTTTCTATCTTCCCACGTTTCCTTACTATCTGCCCCGCGGCAGCTCGTATCCCGGGCACAAGCGTGACGAAACTCACCCGGGGCAGAAGCACAGCTGCTTCTGCCCCGGGCGAGGTTTCTATCTCTAGCGCTCTAGGAAGAGTCTAGGTTTAGTCGTCGGCCATAGCGCGAACGTAGTAGAGAACACGCAGAATCTCGATGTAGAGCCAGACCAGTGACACGATCAGGCCGAAGGCGATGCGCCATGATTCACGCTCGGGCATGCCCATCTTGATAGCTTCAGAGGCGTGGGTGAAATCAAGCAGCAGGGAGTAGGTAGCCAGAAGGACGGCGAAGAGACCGATAATCAGGCCCAGAGGGATACCCATGACCTCAACACCGCGAGCGTTGAAGTCGAAGAAGAGGGAAGCTACGAGGTTGATCAGGCAGAAAACAGCGTAGGAGATCGTCGCAATCATAAAGAAGCGGGTCATTTTAGGGGTTGCCCGCACCTTTCCGGAGCTGTAAAGCGCCAAAATAGTGGCGAACACAATGACGGTTGCCATAACCGCCTGAAGCACGATACCGGGGTAGGACGCCTCAAACATGCGGGAGATACCGCCGACCAGCAGGCCTTCCATGACCGAGTAGGTCATGACCAGGGCAGGTGAGACCTTCTTCTTCAGGGCGTTGACGAAGCCCAGCACCAGACCGCCGATGAAACCAACAAACATAAGGATGGGCATATACCAGGCGAGTACAGCACCCACCACAACCAGACCCAGGTTGAGGCCGGTCTTCATGATGATGTCGTTGATGGTGATGCGGTTGGTATCAATGGGGCCGGCGGTACCGGCGTTGTACATGTCGTTGAGCTGGCCAGCTGATACCTGCTGGTTCTCGTACCCGTAGGGGGCCTGCTGGGTGTAGCTACCCTGCTGGTAGGTTCCGTAGGGGTTCTGGGCCTGCTGCCCGTAGGGGTTGGCGGTGGTTGTGCCGCCAGCGCCGAACTGCCCGAAGCGGGGGTCGCCAGCGGGCTTAGTCATGTTGTTGATCAGGGGGTTACCTGCCACGGCTGTTGTCTCCTAGTGGTAATAAGTAGTCGTGGTAAAAGTCTTGTACTCTACCCTACCGAATCTTGCCCGGCTTTTCTTCCCGTTTTTCTCAGGGCGTGAGCGGCTGCGGATTAGGCGGTGAGTTCAGCTTCGAGGAAGTCGAGGACGGCCCCGTCGTTGTTCGAGCCAATGGTTAAGTCTGTGACCGGGGCGAGGGCCGGGTCGGAGTGCTCCATGGCGATAGCGCGCCCGGCGTAGTGGAACATTTCAAGGTCGTTGCCCGAATCGCCAAAGGCCGTGGTCTGTTCGGCGCTCAGCCCCAGGCGCTTAGCCAGCCAGGCCAGGCCGTGGCCCTTGTGGTTGCCCTCCAGAATCAGGTCGATAGCCCCGAAACCGCTGGAGGTCGCTGCAATTCCCTCAGGTAGAGCATCGTGTAGCTTTTCGATGGTCTCGTAGATTCCCTCATCGGGGTCGGCGTTGAGGGCAATCTTGACGATAGTTTCGGTGATGGTGGTGGGGTCTTCGATGGTCTCTACATTGGGGTAGAAAGGACGAATCGCGGTGATGGGGGTTTTCGGGTCCCAGCCAGGCAGATCAATACCTACCTTGGTGACCTGCTCGTGTACTCGTCCGGCGATGGTCGCTAGCCGGTCGCTGGGAATAAAAGAGTGGTGACGGCAGGAAAGAATAATACCCAGCGCGGGGAAGTTCTCGAGAGCCGTCAGAGCCTGGTTTACCAGGTCAGGGCTAAAACCCCACAGGGCCAAGTCGGTGCCCTGGTTATGAATAATGGCACCGTTCTCTGCGATGTAGTACAGATTCTTGTGGTGTTCATGCCCGGCCAGGTATTCCTCGATTTTTGGCATCTGGTTGCCGGTTGCTACCGCCAGGTAGGAGCCCTGTTCAGCTAGCAGGGTCAGGACGCGGTCCAGCTGCTCGTGCTTGTAGGTTTTGTGGTCGGTGAGCAGGGTTCCATCGAGGTCAACAGCGTAGAGATGAGGTTTCTTCATAGCTTCTACTCTATCGAAAACCCTAGAAGCCGCAGCTACTACTGCCGCAGCGTCCTTTTCCCGAACCTAGAACTTCACCCTACTCGTTCTCTCTTGACCCTATAGATTATCTCGGGGTCAAGAGAAAAAGTATGGGGTGGTATAACTGGCTAAAAAAGAGAGTACGCCTGCGCTTTGCGCTTGACGTACTCTCCATTTTTGTAGCCCCACCGGGACTCGAACCCGGAACACAAAGATTTTAAGTCTTCTGCCTCTGCCAATTGGGCTATAGGGCCTTAAGCGGGCGCCCGCCGAATCTTACCCGGCGAGCGCTTTCGCTTATACCTTTATACCAGAAAAGTTCCTAGAGCTTTGCCTTGGTCTTTTCGGGTGCGGTGCCAGTAGCCTGCTGGAAGGCGCGGCGGGGTGAACGCTGGTGACGGATCGATGAGGTGTCGCGGCCGAAGATTTGGTTGAGTGCCCAGGTGGCCATGACGCGTGCGGTGCGTTCGGTGGTGGGGATAGCGGTGCCGTGGTAGCCGCGGTGCATGAGCCATGCGATGGGGCCGCCGATGGTCTTGCCCTTGAAGTTAGCTACGCCCTTCCACAGGCCCAGGCCGGCAACGACGCCGATGGTCTCATGGTAGTAGTCGGTCAGTGCTTCGCCGCGGCGCTTGGCCAGCAGGTTTTCTGCCAGCTTGAGGGCCTGGCGGGAGGCGTGCTGGGCGTTGGGGACGCAGAAGCCGCCGACGCCGCCACCGGAGAGGTCGGGTACAGCTGCGTTGTCGCCTGCTGCCCAGGCGTCCTCGATGATGCCCTCATCGCCTGCAACACGCAGGTCGGCCTGTACGCGAACGCGGCCGCGCTCGTCGATGGGGAAGTCGGTGTCCTTGAGCATGGGGGACGCTGCAACGCCGGCGGTCCAGATCAGGGTGTCGGTGTCTAGTTCACCGGCGGGTGACTTGTCGCCCATGTTGATGAGCTGCAGGTGGCCGTCGGTGGCGTCGGAGAGTGAGGTGTTGAGCAGGACCTCGATGCCGCGGGCGCGCAGTTCAGCGACAACCTTTTCGGCGCGGTCTGCGGGGACCTCAGGCATGATGCGGGGGGCCGCTTCGACCATGACGAAGCGCAGGTCTGAGATGCGCAGGCGGTCGTTGCGGTTGATGGCTTCACGGGCCATGTCTTCAAGTTCGGAGATGGTTTCGACGCCTGCGAAACCGCCGCCGACGATGACGAAGGTGAGGGCACGGCGGCGCTCGTCCTCGTCGGTGGTGAGGGAGGCGATTTCGATGCGCTCGAGTACCCAGTTGCGGACGGAGACTGCTTCTTCAACGGTCTTCATACCGATGGCAACCTCGGCCAGGCCGGGGATGGGGAAGGCACGGGTGACGGCGCCTGCGCCCAGGACGATTTCGTCGTAGGTCAGTTCGAAGGTTTCACCGGCGTTGATGGGTTCGATGGTTGCGGTCTTGGTAGCGTGGTTGATTGCCACGACGCGGCCGCCGATGATTTCTGAGTCGCGCAGGTGCTGGCGCAGGGGTACGGTGGCGTTGCGGCCTTCCATGGAGCCTGCAGCTACTTCGGGGAGGAAGGGCTGGTAGGTCATGTAGGGGTTGGGGTCGACAACGGTGACGACGCCGCCGGACTCCTTGATGACCTTCTGGATCTTCTTTGCGACGGTGAAGCCGACGTAGCCGCCGCCGACGATGAGGACGCGGGGGCGGTCCTGTGCAATCTTGTTGAATGCCATGCGAGTTAACTTCCTGTTGGTGTAGTGCCGGTGTTCCGGCAAAAAGTCTCCATGCTTATATTGCCACTTTTGCGGGGTTTAATCATAGTTTTGGGCGGTGTATTTGCTGTGAGCGTTTCTCGCCCTGCCGGTGTCTAGCCCTTCAGAGCAGGGTGAAGATTTGATGAGGGCTAGATGAGGTGGGTGCGGGCTAGCGGCGACGGCTACGTTTGATGATGTTGGTGAGCTGGTGGATGGAGCCGAAGGTGATGATGCCGACCCAGAGGGCGAAGGCGGTGAGCACGATGAAGGGCAGGATACCGGAGTCTTCAACGGTGCGGACGGGCGTGGGGGCGGCTGCTTCTGTGATGGTTTCGCCGGCCTGGTGCACGGGGGTTTCGCTGGAACTGGGTGTGGCTGAGGCGGTGTTTTTGCGGTGGACGCTGATCCAGTCGCTCATGGAGCCGAGCGGGTTGGTGTCGGTGTCGTCCGGGGTGGAGCTGGCCAGGGCGGCTTTGGGATTGATGATGCCGTAGCCGTAGAGGGCATCGCGCCCGTCCGCTCCGGCGTCATCGCTGGATGCGATGATGCGCTGAATCACCTGGTTGCCGGTCAGGTCGGGGTATTTTTCCATGATGAGGGCGGCAAGGCCGGCAACGATGGGGGCGGCTGCTGAGGTGCCTGACCAGGTGGCGTACTTGTTGTTGGGGATAGCGCCAATCATGGACTCGCTGGAGGCTGAGACAGCGATAGAGATACCCTGCGAGGATGAGGACCAGGAGTCCTGCTTGTTCTTATCGACGCCGCCAACGGTGAGCACCCCGGGCATGGTGGCGGGGGCGCCCACCTGGGTGAGACCAGCACCGCGGTTGCCGGCAGAGGCGATGATAATGACGCCCTTTTCTTCGGCGTAGGCAAAGGCAGAGTCCCAGGATTCGGGCCAGCTGGTTTTATCGGAGCCCACAGACAGGTTGATGATATCGGCCCCATTATCGACGGCGTAGCGCACGGCGTCCGGAATCTGCTCGTCGACCGAGCGGGTGGTGGCGCTGGTGGTACCGAGCTCTAGGGAAATAGGCAAAATGGTGGCATCGGGTGCTACGCCGATCATGCCGGCGGACTCCCCGGGTTCGCCGAAGTTTGCGGGGGTTGTGCCGTCATCGTGGCCGTGGCCTGCGATGACAGAGGCAACTAAGGTGCCGTGTTCGGGTTCAACACCCAGGCCCTTCCAGCCCTTATTCTTGGTGGTTCCGGTCGAGGCGTCGTAGCCGCTCACCACGTTACCGGTGAGGTCCTGGTGGGTGCCGTCTACGCCGGTGTCGATGACGGCGACGGTAACGCCCTTGCCGGTGGTTTCACTCCACAGGTCGGTAAAGCCGTACTGGGTGAGCCAATACTCGCGGGCACGGATAGAGTCGCCCCTGGGGGCAGCGATGGTGGGTACCGAGGCCAGGGAGCTAGGGCTGGCGCTGGCACTAGCCGAGGGGCCCGCCGTGGTGGCTCGGGCAGGGAGGGCACCGAGCACCAGGGCAGTAGCTAGAGCCAGGCCGCTTGCGAGCAGGGCGGTGCCGGTGGGGAGTCGCCGAAAGGCCATGGGCAGCTCCTAGCGGCTGGCGCGTTCGGCAACCGACAGGGCCAGACCGTCGAGGATGTCTTTTTCTGAGGCGATAGCGCTAGTGACCGCTCCCCCGGTGAGGGCGCTGATGCGCTCGACGATGCGAGCCCAGACAACCGAGCCTGCGGGGATGACATCCACCCGGCCCTCGTGCATGAAGGGCAGGGTGGCGCGTTCGGCGCTGGTCATAGCGACCATGTCGGCAGCGGCCCGGGAGATGTCCTTGATGGCGATCTCGGCGCGGTCGATTTTTTCGGGGTCGTAGGCGTCAAGGCCCATCACGTGGGCTGCCACAGTGGTGACGGTTCCAGCTACGCCCACGACGCGGCGAGCGGCAGAAAGGTCCACGGAGGCACTTGCGGTTGCGATAGCCCGGTCGGTATCTGCAATGACGCGGGAAACCTGGGTGACGTTAGCGGGGTCGGAGCTAATATGGCGTTCGGTCATACGCACGCAGCCGATATCAACCGAGCGGGCTGCGGCCAGGCCGTCCTTGTTCCCCAGCACGAACTCGGTGGAGCCGCCGCCCAGGTCAATCACCAGGGTCATCTCGTCGGTATTACCCACCGACGAGACGGCACCTGCAAAGGACAGTTCTGCCTCTTCCCGACCGGTAATGACCTCGGGTTCTACCCCCAGAATCTCGCGGATGCCATCGATGAAAATCTGGCGGTTGCCCGCGTCGCGGGTGGCGCTGGTGGCAGCAAAACGCACCTGCTCTACCCCGTACTCGCGCAGAAGTTCAGCGTATTCACGGGCCGCTGCGAAGGTGCGTTCAAGGGATTCTTTGGCTAGCCAGCCGGTGGCGTCCACGCCCTTGCCCAGGCGCACGATCTTCATGCGACGCTCAAGGTCGGTGAGCACAAAGCCGTGTTCGGTGGCTTCGGCCTCGGCGATGAGCAGGCGAATTGAGTTAGTTCCGCAGTCGATAGCACCAACGCGCATGGTTACTCCCGGTGACTCGTAGGGCAGGTTAGGTAGGGTGGGGCGGACGCCGGTGGGCGGCTAGTCGCGCCAGTCGGGGTCGCAGTGGCAAGTTTCGGGGGTCCACCACTCAGCAATGAGGTCGAGGGTTGCGTCGCCGTAGGGGTTGATGCCGCGGCCAACGGCTAGGGTGTGGCCGAGCACGGCATGCAGGCACTTGACGCGGGTGGGCATGCCACCGGCTGAAACGCCCTCAATTTCGGGCACTTCTTCTAGACCGGCCTTGACGCGAATGCGTTCGCGCTCTGCCAGGTAGTTCTCGTGGGCGCCCCGGTAGGCGGCAGCCTTGCTCTCGTCGTCGGTGACCTCATCGGTCATCTCGTACATGGCGCCCTCCGCTTCGAGGCGGGAGGCTGCGGCGGTGATGACGGGGTGGGCCAGGTAGAAGGTGGTGGGGAAGGGTGAGCCGTTGGCCAGGCGCGGGGCGGTGGCGGCTACCAGGGGGTTGCCGCAGACGCAGCGGGCCGGGATTTCTACGACATCGCGCACAGTGCGCCCCAGCTGGGCTGAGAGCACTTTCAGGTCAAGCTCGGTGGGGGTGAGGGTTTCGGCGGTGACGCCGAAGCCATGGGGCTGGTGGTCGGTGCTCGCGGGTGTGGTCATGGTGTCCTTAGAAGATGGTGCTGGTTTCTCTAGTCTACCGGCGCTAGCGGTTGGTGGCGGTAGCGCTAGAGCTAGCTGAGGGGCTGGCGCTAGGGCTGCTTGAGGCGTCGGGGCTCGGGCTGCTTGAGGCGTCGGGGCTCGGGCTGCTGACAGAGGTATCTTCGGCGGCCAGCTGCAGGGATCCCCAGAGTTTGGTGGTCCAGGAGTCTTCGGGGGCGGTTTTAGCGGCCGCACTGGTGTCGTCCGCCAGTTCGCTGGTGGAGTCCACGCCTACCACCAGGTAGGGGGTCTCCCCCGGTTGTACGTAGAAGAGACGGCTGCGAGCCTGTTGCTTGACATAGTTGTCGTCCTGCCACCAGCTGACCTGGGCGTTCAGCGAGTCCTGCTCGGCTTGTAGGGCGGCGATGCTGGCCTTGGCGTCGTTGATTTCGTTTTGCTGGCGGATGAAGGAGGTCAGCGGGGTGTAGACCGACAGGGCGATAATCACCAGCACGATGGCGAAGGTGATGAAGTGCCCGCTAAAGGAGTGGGCGGCTACCGGGGTACCCAGCTCCTGCGAGGGGGTTTCTGCGGTGGTCTCGGCGCGCAGGGGTTTAGCTGCCCGGGCGCGGCGGGGTTTGGCCTGCTTTTCTCGAGAGGGGGCGGACGCCGGCTTCCCCAGGCCGAAGCCAAAAAAGGCTGCGATGGGGTTGGGTTTCTTACCCGGTGTGCGTGCCATAAGTGCTCTTCCTGCCCTCTCGTCCGTGATTTTCCTATTTTACCGTCTGAACTGGGCATCCGCTGAACGGTTCCTGCCTTCGCCCTTAAAGGGCAGTGCCCCGGCCAGGGGCAACCTGGCCGGGGCACGGGCGTCCTTACTCTCTTACTTTAGAGAGGGAGCAGACAAGGTATATCGCCTACCTTGTTTCTTTGCTTACGGTAGTTGGTAGACTGCATCGCAACGTGAGATGAGCCAGTCATCGTGAGTTGCTACAAGTACCGTAGCGCCGGCGTCTGCTCTTTTTCTGAGTAAGTCATATATTAGTTGGCTATTGTGGTGATCTAGTGAAGCTGTGGGCTCATCGGCGTAGAGAACATCAGCCCTTTTATACAAGGCTCGGGCAATGCCTAGTCGCTGTTTTTCGCCTCCAGAAAGTACAGTTGCTGGTTCTAGGCTACGCCCCTTCAGTCCTACCTGGGTTAGGGCCTCTTCGACAGTCTGGCGGTTACGTTTAAAATCCCGGTCTGAGAGGGTTACATTTGCTCCGACTGTTTCATCAGTCAATGTTCCGTAATCCTGGTATATGAAGGCTGCCTTCTGAGCCCAAAACTGGGCCCGTTTCTTCTCTGGCCACGGGCTTGTGTTATGGCCATCAATAGTAACTTTTCCCGATATTGGTGTTACGAGAAGACCGAGGGTAGCTAGTAGGGTGCTTTTACCGCTGCCGCTGATTCCTGTAAGCGCCGTAATCTGTCCCGGCATAGCAGAAAGCGAAACTTCCTGGATAATTTTTCTCTCTCTTATAACTACAGTGATATTTTGTGCCTCAAGGCGGGTCATGATTGTTCCTCTCGCAGTACAGCAGATTTGAATTCACGACGGGTAACAAAAATATAGGAAGATACCAGGAGCAGTAGATAGAGCCCTAGCATAAGGATGAAGGACTGTATTCCATCTATAGCAGTTGAATAGGAACCGATGCTTATAGCAAGGACTGCTCCAAGCAGCAAAGCTCCAGCACCGTACCCTACCTGAATACGTAGAGGGTTATTTACGATTTTTCGGTAACGTTTACCGGCGCAACGAAGAATAAAGATACTTTCGCGTTGAGACCGAGCCCAAGTAAGTGCTCTGGTGTAAACCAAGGCCATCAGTGAAACTACAAGCAAAATTCCCGATAGCAGGTAAAAAACTAGTTCCTGCCAAAACCCTTGGGCTTTGGTAAGAGAGTTGTCATTGATGCTGTCCGCTGAGTAAACACCTTGAGCATAAAAGGGAGCCGCTTCAAATATTCGCAGAGTCTCTTCTGGATTAGCGAAGAAGACATTCCCTGTGGTCATCAGAGGCATAAGAGCCCCGTTCACTTGCAAATATTGAACAGGATTATGAACTAGCACTACTAAAGCATCAGAACTTTCGATGGTCTTTCCCCCATAGTGAAAGTTTGTTCCCAGCCCCAGAACCATGTGTTCTTCGGTAGGAGTATAGAAGGAGAAAGCCTGGTTGAAGGTTGAGAGGTCCTTCAACAGGATCTCTAGCTGGGGTTTCCAGAAGTCGATGAAGCTCCCCTGAAGGGTATCTTGATCCAGCTCTCTTATTTCTAACCCTGGAGTAGTTCCGGTTGCTTCCAAGTACTCAGTATTAACTAGAAAGATGTCATCAAATGCGTCCCCGCTCGTAGTTTCCATTCCTTCAAAGGCAGTGCTGAAAGCCAGGGATAGGTAAAGGTTACCCTGCGCCTCGAGGGTATTGAGCGTTAGCTCCAATTGGTCGGAATTTTCTGGGTTGTCGAAATAACTTGAGTTGACATTAAGAGCATAGGCATCATCAAGGAGCTCGAGCTCTTTAGCTTGTGTCAGACTTCTGTAAGCAGCTTTACTAAGCGCCAAAGTATTCGCAGTTGTGAATGTAGTCAGCGCAAGGGCAAAAGTCGCTAAAAGTACTAACAAAAGTGTTACTTTTCGATAATTTTCCCGGCGTTCCCTCACTGCTTGAAGTGTCGGTTTGCAAACCCATGAGATTCCTCCGGTAAGGAAAAAAAGAATTACAAGATAGAAGAGCACTGCTCCTGCTATAAACGGTAATAATGCATGCAGGGTTGCAACGTTTGTCATCGAGTAAAGCCCCGTAGCTGAGAAAACTACCCCGAGTAGAGCGCCTATTCCCAGTGGGGGCACTGTCGCTCCTATATCTTGGCGATGGATTTGACGGTATGTCAGTCCGCCTAGATACCGGATAGAACAGCCTCGCATTTTACGGGCAAAGTAGCCTGTCATAAGTAGAGCAGTGGCTAAGGTTGTTGCTATGAGAGCTGCACCAGCACCACTTTGAGCGACCAAGCTTGCGCTTCTTACAAGGGGATTCAACTCATTACCTATTGCAACGTCTACTCCGGCCTGAGCAAGTGTTTCTTGTATATCCCTAATTAGTTCAGGATTATTTTTGAGTACATAATCACCGCTAAGAGGGATTTCTCCTAGCCTGTCATAGGTGACGAGGGTTCCTGAAACCTCTGGCGCAGCCCACTGAATTTTTCCCTCTGTAATATGCAGGTCTGAAATTTTTTGGGGATTTCCAAAGACTACGAGGTTGCGTTGCGTTTCAGTGGTTTCAGATTGCCCATTGGTTATTTTATAAATATTGGTATCGTGTTTAAGAGCTAAATCGTTGAGAGTCTTTGTGAGAGTCTGTTTATTTTCAAGCTGACCTGCTGTGTTGAGCGAAAAACTGATATTACTGCCAGCGGGGTAAGAATACTGTACACCCTGCATGGCCTGCCAAAGCGAAAAGGCAATCAAAATTGCAGCTAGAAAACTGAGAAAAGCCATACAACGCCGTATCACTTTCACCCATCCTTTCATACTTTAACTATGGTGAGAGACTAACCCAAAAATAGCCTCTCACCACTAGCTAGGCTATCGTCAACTAACAAATCCAGTAGTAGTAGCTAGGATTAAGGTTGGGAGAATTGATTGCCCAGATTTCTGCAATCGATTTATAACCTGAAGCAGTATTAACGCTACGTGATTCACGACCTGCCCCATCCCGCACAGTTGAACCATGGCACTTGTTCACAGTGTAGTAAGAACGAACTTTTGCATTTTGAAAGCCATACTCCCAGGTACCACCTTCATCCGGGTGCTGAGATTTCATACCCAGTGCTGTCCACAGAGGGGCTATCTCCCTACCGAAATCTTCACCTACAGCCGCTGCAACTGGGACAGGTGCTACAGAATCATAGTTTTCAGCTGACAAAGCTGACGCAGGTGCCATAGCTACAAATGTCAGTACCGCAACTACTAGTGAAGATGCAAATCTTACAGTTCGCATGATATATTCTCCTTAGTGATAATTCACTGTGATGCATGGATTGTAGGCCCAACCACCTTCCATGCATCTTTTTCTTTACCCCTCCTGAGAGGTGTATAGCCATATTACTCCCCCTCTTGGTGACATACAATACATTTTTAGGTTTTTAACCAAATTCTACTGACCTGAAACTGCTCAGGAATTACAAAAAGACGAAGAACCTTATCTTTAGGTGATACCACCAGGTAGTACAGCAAATACGATCAAAGCTATCAGCTTCTTAGAAGCTTATTCATTAGGGTAGGTGGAGCAGGCTCACAGCGAAGCTGCTGGCTCGGCGGCTGGCGTGAATCGCTTGTGATGAGCACCGAGATTCCGAGCGCGCGAGGAAAATAAATCTCGGCGCGAATCTGGCGAGCCTACGAGCCAGCTAGCGAACCAGGCGAGAGGGTCGACAGCGAGCGTGAGCCTGCGGAACCCCCTTATGAATAAGCCTCTTAAGTACGCAAAGCCCCGGTCAGGGGCAACCTGGCCGGGGCACGGGCGTCCTTATTCTCTTACCTTAGAGAGGGGGGGCAGACTACTTTGCGAAGCGGGGGAAAGCACCCTTTCCTGCGTAAACAGCCTGATCGCCGAGCTCTTCCTCGATGCGCAGCAGCTGGTTGTACTTAGCAACGCGCTCGGAGCGAGCGGGAGCACCGGTCTTGATCTGGCCAGCGTTGGTAGCAACAGCCAGGTCAGCGATGGTGACGTCCTCGGTCTCACCTGAACGGTGTGAAACCATGCAACGGTACTCGTTGCGCTGAGCCATGCTCATAGCGTCGAAGGTCTCGGTCAGTGAACCAATCTGGTTTACCTTCACGAGCAGGGCGTTAGCAGCGCCACCCTCGATGCCTTGAGCCAGACGCTCGGGGTTGGTCACGAAGAGGTCGTCGCCAACAATCTGAACCTTGTCGCCGATTTCGGCGGTGAGGGTCTTGTAGCCGTCCCAGTCGTTCTCGTCCAGGGGGTCCTCGATGGAAACGAGGGGGTACTTAGCAACTAGGTCAGCGTAGTAGGCAGACATTTCAGCTGCGGACTTTTTCTGGCCTTCGAAGTCGTAGGCGCCGTCGTTGTAGAACTCGGAAGAAGCGACGTCGAGAGCCAGGGCGATTTCTTCACCGGGCTTGTAGCCAGCCTTCTCGATAGCCTCGATGATCAGGTCAAGAGCTGCTGCGTTGGAGTCGAGGTTGGGAGCGAAGCCGCCCTCGTCGCCCAGACCGGTGGACAGGCCACGGTCGTGCAGAACGCTCTTGAGAGCGTGGTACACCTCAACGCCAGCCTGCAGGGCAGCGGAGAAGGTGTCGAAGCCGATGGGGGCGATCATGAATTCCTGGATGTCAACGTTGGAGTCAGCATGTGAGCCACCGTTGAGGATGTTCATCATGGGAACGGGCAGGACGTGAGCGTTGGGGCCGCCCAGGTACTTGTAGAGGGGCAGGTCTGAGGATTCAGCTGCGGCCTTAGCAACGGCCATGGAAACGCCGAGGATAGCGTTTGCGCCGAGCTTACCCTTGTTGTTGGTGCCGTCCAGGGCGATCATGGCTGCGTCAACAGCGCGCTGGTCGGTTGCGTCGATGCCGATAACCTCTTCAGCGATTTCTTCAATCACTGCAGAGACAGCGCCGAGAACGCCCTTGCCCAGGTAAACAGCCTTGTCGCCGTCGCGGCGCTCTACAGCCTCCCACTCACCGGTGGATGCGCCTGAGGGAACTGCTGCACGGCCAAAAGCGCCGTCTTCGAGCAGAACCTCAACCTCAACGGTGGGGTTGCCGCGTGAGTCAAGAATCTGACGAGCGTGAACTGCGGTAATCAAAGCCATGAAAATGCTCCTTGAAGGATGAGAAATGAAAATGGCTATATAGCGCTACAGCCGGTTGCTGATCGGGCCGTGGAGCCCGCGCGCGTTTATGCCCCCAGTCTACCAAAAAACCCACATAAGCACACAGGAATTCAACATTTCCAACGGTTTTCTTCAGTACTTCTGAGGTTTTGTGGGATTCTGACCAACGGGTCACAACTACCTTATGGGATAAAAAGCCACCGAACCGTATGCGGCACCGCAGCAGCCCGCTGGCGCGGGGCTGGTGTGAGGGGCTGGCGTGAATCATGACGAGCCGCCAGGCGAGGAATGAGAGGGTCGGAGGGCTAAGCGGTGCCGCATACGGTGTATTACTTTTACCGAATCAACCCTTGCACATAGGTCCGTAGGGCCCGCTCCGCATCGAGCCCAACGGTGCGGGTAGAGGCTGCCAGCTCGTAGAGGTAGGCGCCCAGCTCCTGCTCGTTAGCGAAGTCTGGGAGCTGCCCACCGGCGTCCGCGCCCGTAAGGTCAGCCCCGGCGGTCTCGGCTCTCTCCGCGACCTTGGAGGCGAGGGCGAGCGCGGGCAGGGCCGGTGGGAGCCCGTCGAAGGGGCCGGTGCGTTCGGGTTTTTCGGCTTGTTTGAGCTGGTCCCAGGCGTCGTAGATGTCGGCGGCGCTGAGCTTTTCGTTGCCCTGGTCGGTCGCCGCGAAGACATGGGGGTTGCGGCGCACCAGTTTGGCGGCGAGCCCGTTGATGACGTCCTGCATGGTGAAGCCGCCCTGCGCGGCGGGGGTTTCGGCGGCCATGGTGGCGTGGAAGATGACGTTGAGCAGCACATCCCCGAGTTCTTCGCGCAGCAGGGGCAGGTTGACTCCGCCAGGGGCTTCAACGGCTTCGGCGACCTCGTAGGTTTCTTCGATGAGGTAGTGCATGATGGACGCGTGGGTTTGGGCGGACGTCCAGGCGCAACCGTCTGGGCTGCGGAGGGTCTGCATGAGTTCCATCAGGTGCTCGAAGCTGCCCCCGAGGTCACCGGGTTCTGGTGCTGGGGCAGGGTACTCTTGTCTCGACCGGGTCATGCGCCGCGCTGCTCTTTCTGGCCAGCGCCTGCCTGGCCGGGCTCTTCGAGGGCCAGCTGCCCGTAGGCGCTCTGGATGCTGGTGAGCAGGGCCTGTTTTTCGTCGAAGGAGCAGAAGGCTCCGTTGATGGCGTTGTAGGTGACTTCAAAGAATTCGGGCAGGCCAAAGCCCTGGTGGGTGGCGAGTTCGGCGAATTCCCGGTTCATGCTGGTGGCACTCATTAGGCGGTTATCGGGGTTGATGGTGACCGCGAACCCGGCCTGCAGGAGCAGGGCTGCCGGGTGCTCTTCGTGGCTGAGGGCCGGTTCAAAGGCCTTCTTCTGCCCCACGTTGCTGGCTTTTTCGGCAGCGTCGGTCTGTAGGTTGGAGCAGGGGCAGGTTTCAAGCACAATACGGCGGTTTTTGACGGCTTCGGCGACCTCGCCCAGCTGCAGGACGGTCTGGCTGGGGTCTGCCCCGGGCATTAGGGAACCGTCGGGGTCGATCTCTGCCAGGGTACGGGCTGTGATGTCTTCGGTGATGCGGACGCCGTGGCCCAGTCGCAGGGCCCGGCCGGTGACCAGGGCTTCACGGATAGAGGCCAGGCCGAAGGCTTCACCGGCGTGGAGGGTGACGGGCAGGAAGTGCTCGGCGGCAAGGTTCAGGGCTTCGGCACACAGGGCTGTGGGGTAGCCGTCCTCGGGCCCGGCCAGGTCGAAGCCCACCACGCCCAGGGCCCGGTAGGCCAGGGCGGTTTTGACGACCTCCAGGGAGTTGTTTTGGTGGCGCATGGCGCACAGAATCTGGTTGACCAGGATGCGTCCGCCTGCCCGAGCTACCTGCTCCATGCCGTCCATGAGCCCGTCGGCGACCGCTTCAACGGCCTGGGCCATGGTGAGCCCGCCGCGCAGGTGCAGTTCGGGGGCCCAGCGTACTTCACCGTAGATGACGCCGTCTGCGGCCAGGGTCAGTACGTGCTCGAGGGCGACCCGGCGCAAGTTATCTGCGGTTTGCATGACGGCTACGGTGTGCTCAAAGGTTTCTAGGTAGCGGGCCAGGGAGCGGGAGTCCGCTGCCTGCTTGAACCACTCCCCCAGTTCCTGCGGGTCGGTCGCGGGTAGGGTGTGGCCCACCTGGTCAGCTAGCTCGATGAGGGTCTCGGGCAACAGTCCACCGTCGAGGTGGTCGTGCAGGCAGACTTTGGGGAGTTTCTGGAGCCAGGTCAGGGTGGGCGCGGCTGCGGTCATGCGGGGAAGGTTCTTTCAGTAGTGGCCCGCCACGAAAAGGCCGGAGCCCTTTCGGGGCGGGTGTGTCAGGTGCGGGGTAAGTGGGCCTAGAAGGTCCAGGAGGCTAGGGCTTCGCTCATGTGGGCCGGGATGTTCTCGCCGGTACGGGGGAACATGCGCAGCTCTTCAACGTACTGCTGGGCGGGCAGGTGTTCGGGGTAGCGCACGAAGGCTTCTTCATCGGCGTAGTCGAAGGAGGCTTCGACCGGGGTTCCGGGGGTGAAGCGGATGTTGATGGCCAGGGGTGAGCCGTGGCCTTCCTTATAGGAGTCGGCCTTGAGCTGCAGAATTGCCAGGGTCTCTTCGGGGATCAGGTCGAAGGTGCGTACCTGCTCCCAGAAGCCGTTACGGCGCACGTGGGTAAGGGCGTCGTAGTAGGAGCCCAGGGTACGCACGCGGATGAGCACGGTGGACACATCACGGGCGGTGCCGTCCGCACCGAACAGGGCCTCGTAGGCCGGAGCGAAGCGGGAGACAACTTCGGCTTCGGTCAGCACCAGGTTGCCACTGGCCTTCTTGGTGGCAGAGGGCTTGGGCTGGCTGTGCTCGGCGTAGGAGGGGGCGATATCGACGCTGGTGCCGGTCATGGGGGCGTCCAGAGTCGGGGCTGCTTCTTCTGCCGGTTCTGCTGAGCGGACGCTCGCAGTCGCCGGGTAGTTCTCAGCGGCAGCGGCGGTCACGGCACCCTGCTGGTAAGCGGCATCTGCTTCGGGAGTCTCCTCGGCGGTAGCTTCTTCCGCAGCAGCTTCTTCAGCGCTGCCTGCTTCTGCTGTGGGGGCCTCTTCCTGCGCAGGCTCTACAGCCACTTCTTCAGCGGTGTCTGAGGCTTCCTCAGCGGGGATTTCAGCCTTCTCCGCTTCGTTCTGGTCAGCCTTCTCCTGGGCCAGGCGGGCTGAGATACGGCTCATGCGGTCCTCAGCCTGGGCGGCGGTTTCCCCCTGCCCTGCGGCGACCGGGGCGGGGGCGGCGTTCTTACCCTGCTGGGCCTCACCGGGCTGCCCGACCTCGCCAGCCTGCTGAACCTGGGCAGCGCCCATGTCGAGGGCGTAGTTGAGGTTGTGGGTCTTGCTGGTGGCGGTGTTCATGAAAGAAGCGTGCACAGCCGCATCGCTGCCGATAGCGGGGTTAACCACGATCAGGGCGCGGTTCCAGGCGCCGCGCTCGCTCTTTTCTTCCTCAACGTAGAGGTCAGCAACGGCCTGGAACCACTCGCTACCGGGGGTGACCAGGCCAGATTCAACTTCCTGGCCGCGCTGGTAGAGGGTGTACTTCATGTCGTTGGCGTTCTGGGTCAGGTTCAGGGTCACCTGGCCCTCTGCCTTGGCACGCATGAGCTTGACAACGGCCTTGAGGCCCTCGCCTGCGCCCAGGCGAGTGGGGGCAGGGGTAGTCTCAGCAGTCTTGGGTGTATGAGCCTGTTCGGCGTCGATGCCGGTTGCCAGAACATCCCGCTGGGCGGTGTCGCTAGCGGTGTTCTGTGCGGGGGCAGGTGCCTGAGTTTTTTTGCGGCTAAATAGGCCCACGGTTCTTCTCTTTTCTTGCAGGGTCGAAGGGAGGTTTTAAGCGTTGATTCTATCCAGAATCAGGTCGGTGGGGGTGTAATCGCCTCCGATAGTCCAAGCGTCCTTGAGGGATTCCAGGGCTCGTTCAAAGCGTTCAGGGGTGTCGGTCATCAGGGTCATCAGGGGCTGACCTGCGGTGACGGTGTCGCCGGGCTTGGCGTGCAGGTTGATGCCCGCTGCCAGCTGCACGGCGTCTTCCTTGCGGGCTCGGCCTGCGCCCAGGCGCCAGGACGCCACGCCCACGGCCAGGGCGTCCAGGCGGGTTAGGGTGCCGCTTGCGTCAGCGTAGACGGTGTGGGTTTCGCGGGCCTGAGGCAGGGCTGCATCGGGGTCGCCGCCCTGGGCGGAAATCATTTCGCGCCACTTGTCCATGGCGCGGCCGTCCGCAAGAGCCTCGGCGGGGTCGGCGTCGATACCGGAGTTTTTGAGCATGACCCGGGCCAGCTCAACGGTCAGTTCGACAATATCGGCGGGCCCACCACCGGCGAGCACCTCAACGGATTCTGCCACCTCGTTGGCGTTGCCAACGGCCAGGCCCAGGGGGGTATCCATGTTGGTGAGCAGGGCACTGGTTTTAACGCCGGCACCCTGGCCCAGCTCAACCATGACCTCTGCCAGCTCACGGGCGCGCGCGGCGTCCTTCATAAAGGCACCGGAACCGACCTTGACGTCGAGCACCAGGGAGTCGGTACCTTCGGCAATTTTCTTGCTCATAATGGACGAGGCAATGAGCGGGATTGCCTCGACAGTGGAGGTGGTGTCGCGCAGGGCGTAGAGCTTCTTGTCGGCGGTGGCCAGGCCGGTGCCTGCGGCTGAGATAACAGCGCCGACGGTGCCAAGAATATCGAGGGTCTTTTCGTTGGAAATGTTGGCCTGCCAGCCGGGGATAGCTTCGAGCTTGTCGAGGGTACCGCCGGTGTGGCCCAGGCCGCGGCCTGAGAGCTGGGGTACGGCCACGTTATAGACGGCGACCAGCGGGGCCAGAGGCAGGGTAACTTTGTCGCCGACGCCGCCGGTGGAGTGCTTGTCTGCGGTGGCAAGCTTTTTGTCGGGGCCGATGATGGATGAGAAGTCCATGCGCTCGCCGGAGCGGATCATAGCATCGGTCCAGCGGGCGATCTCTTCGCGGTTCATGCCGTTAAGGAAGATAGCCATGGCCAGGGCGCTCATCTGCTCGTCGGCTACGACACTGCGGGTGTAGGCGTCGATGACCCAGTCAATCTGGTCGTTGGTGAGGGTTCCATGGTCGCGTTTGATGCGGATAATGTCTACGGCGTCGAAAGCTTCGGTGCTCAAGCGCTCACCTTCCCGGCAGGGTGCAGCTTCGCTCCCCTGCCCTGTTATGTCGTGTTGTTCGGGCGTCTCTTCCAGTATGCCAGTTTGCGCCGGGGCTTGGCCTGAGCAAAGCGGTCAGTGAACGGGAAAGATAAGGACGTTAGGGGCAGCTAGGCGGTCGGGGCCGAAGGCGTCGGGCAGCATCTGCTCGATGGTGAGCACTCCGCTGGTGGAGCGCAGGAGCATGCCGGGGATGCTGTGTTCGTAGAGCAGCTGGCGGCAGCGGCCGCAGGGCATCAGGGCGTTGCCGTCCTTATCGACACAGGCAAAGGCTGCGAGCTTGCCGCCGCCGGTGCGGAAGAGCTCGGAGATGAGGGAACATTCGGCGCAGAGGGTAATCCCGTAGGAGGCATTTTCGATGTTAGCACCGATAATCAGGCGTCCGTCGGTGGTTAGGGCCGCGGCCCCCACCGCGAAGTTGGAGTAGGGCGAGTAGGAGTTCGCCAGGGCTGCGGTGGCGGCAGCGGTGAGCTGATCCCAGTCAATGTCTTGTGCAGTCATTGGTATCTTCCTTTGTTTTTCTACAGGTACGGGGAGGCGGAGGCGGACGCCCCGGCAGCCGAAATTTAAGAACGTTAAGACGGCAGTGGCCGCTACCCTACATGAAGGTAGCGGCCACTCGGTTTAGAGAGAGAAGGAGCTCAAACGCCGGTAGGGTATGCCGCCTGCCAGCGCGTGGATCGGGCCTGGCGATGAATTTCGACGAGCGCCCCGCGCGAGGAGAAAGAATGGTTGCGCGGCGGCGGCATGCCCGAATGGCGCTACTTACCTCCCTGCGTCCGTCCGGGCCTACTCCTTGATGTAGGGCTTGCCCACTGCGGCGGGACCGCGGGAGCGCCCCACCAGACCAGCTACCGCGAAGATGGTGACCAGGTAGGGCAGCATGGCGAGCAGTTCGGTGGGCACGCTGGTGCCCAGGATGGAGAGAACGAACTGCAGGTTGAGGGAGAAGCCGAAGAGGAGGGCA
Source organism: Rothia nasimurium (assembly GCF_004569295.1). GTDB lineage: Bacteria > Actinomycetota > Actinomycetes > Actinomycetales > Micrococcaceae > Rothia > Rothia nasimurium_B. Next base: position 2,357 of record NZ_SPQC01000030.1, on the reverse strand, counting down.
GCAGAGAGGGCTCCGATGGGGGTCCAGCGGCCGAAGATGAGGGCGGCGAGGGCGATATAGCCCTGGCCTGCGGTCATGTCGGAGTTGAAGGAGGATACGGAGACCAGGGTGAAGAAGGCACCGCCCATACCGGCTACAGCACCGGCCAGCAGCACGTTGGTGGCGCGGAGGCGGTTGACGTTGACGCCCAGGGTGTCGGCGGCCTTGGGGTGTTCGCCGACGGCGCGGGTGCGCAGGCCCCAGCGGGTCTTGTTGAGGGCGAACCAGATGACGGCTACCACGATGTACATGAGGTAGACCAGCACATTCTGGTTGAAGAGGACGGGGCCCAGAACAGGAATCTCGGAGAGGCCGGGGATGGCGAAGGCCGGCAGCTTGGGCGCTGAGTTGAGGGTGGACGCGTTGGGTTCAAGGACTCGGCTGAAGAGGAAGCCGGTGAGGCCTGAGACCAGGACGTTGACCACGACACCCACGATGACCTGGTCGACCAGGTACTTGATGGAGAAGAGGGCCAGCAGGGCTGAGACCAGCATGCCGCCGATCATGGCTGCAAGGAGGCCTGCCCAGGCGTTCTTCGTGATGGAACCTACCAGGACGGCTGAGAAGGCGCCCAGTAGGAGCTGGCCTTCGATGGCGATGTTGACGATGCCGGAGCGCTCGCAGAGCAGGCCACCCATGGAGCCGAAGATCATGGGGATGGAGAGCAGCACGGCGCCGTTGAGCAGGGAGACCAGGGAGAGTTCTGGCTTGGCGGTAGAGCCGATAGCCCAGATGAGTAGGCCGGAGGCGAAGGCGAACCAGAAGAGGGGGGCTACCCAGCGGCCCAGGGTCTTGCCGGCGTTGGTTGTCACCAGGGCGTAGCCTGCGAGGGCCAGCATGACGATGGAGGCTACCCAGCCGTAGACCTGGGGGTTGATGTTCAGGGGTTCGGCGGAGAACCAGCTGACGCCGTCGCTGATGCCCATGCGGATGGTGCTCTTGGGGGCGCGCAGGGCGATGAGCAGGGTGCCGATGATGGCGAGTACCCCGTAGATGATAGGGTTCTTCCAGTTTTTGACGACCAGCTTTTCTTCTGAAGTGCTGGCGGTGGTTTCGGGAGTTGCGGTGACGCTCATGGTTATGCCTCCACGGCCTTCTTCTTAACTGACTTCTTTTTCTTGGGCTTGCCGGTGGGGTCGGGCAGACGGAACATGGCGCGGACCAGCGGGGGTGCGGCGATGAAGAGGACGATGAGGGCCTGGAGCACGAGGACGATGTCGATGGAGGTGCCGGTGGCGACCTGCATGGAGACGCCGCCTACGCGGAAGGCGCCGAAGAGGAGGGCTGCGAAGAAGGTGCCCCAGGGGGTGGAGCGTCCGAGCAGGGCTACGGTGATGGCGTCGAAGCCTAGGGTGCCTGCGATGCCGGTGGTGAGCACCTTTTCGGTGCCTGCGACTTGGGCGGTTCCGCCGAGGCCTGCGAGGGCGCCGGAGATGGCCATGACGATGATGTAGCCGGAGGCAACCGAGATACCTGCGGTGCGGGCGGCGTTGGGGTTAGCGCCGACTGCACGCAGGCGGAAGCCAATGGTGGATCGGTTCAGGAGCCAGCTGATAAAGAGGACGGCCAGGATGGCGAGGATGAAGCCCAGGTGGAGGCGGAAGGAGGGGCCCAGAATCTGGGGGAAGACTGCGTTTTCGGGCAGCTTTTCGGAGATGGGGTTGGAGCTACCTTCGCGCTGGAGCAGGGGGGTCTTGAGCAGGTAGACCAGCAGGTTGGCCGCGATGTAGTTCATCATGATGGACAGGATCACTTCGTGGGCACCGGTCTTGGCCTTGAGGACACCGATGATACCGCCCCAGATTGCGCCGCCGATGATGCCGCCCAGGACAACCAGGGGGATGGTGATAATGGCGGGAAGACCGGCGTTGAGGCCCACCCAGCCGGAGACGATAGCACCGAGGATAATCTGGCCCTGGGCACCGATGTTGAAAAGACCTGCTCGGAAAGAGAGGGCTACGGCCAGGCCTGCAAAGATGAGCGGGGTGGCTACAGTCAGGGTTTCGGTGATGGGGCGAATCTGCTGGACAAAGCTCTTACCGTTGGGGTTGTAGATAGCGCCTTGTAGCAGGGCCAAGTAGGACTCGTAGGCGGCAGTCCAGCCCGCGCTGATGGTGTCCATGGGGCGGGCAAAGAAGTAGGAGGCCGCTTTCTGGGTGGCGGGGTCGGTTGCTGCAATCAGCAGGCCACCGACGATGAAGGCAGCCAGGGCTGCGCCGATGGAGAGGCCGACGTTGCCGCCTGCGATGCGGGCGAAGGTTGAGGGCTTCTCGGTTGCCACCAGCTGGGAGGGGACGTCCTGGGGCGGGGTTTTGACT
>NZ_SPQC01000002.1 GCF_004569295.1 Rothia nasimurium | reverse complement strand
GTCAGGCGGTTGATGACTATATCTATTGGTATAACAACGGTAGGCTTCAGGAGCGATTAAAGGGCCTGGCTCCGATGGGGTATCGGAGCCAGGCTTTGGCAGCCCTGACGGTCTAGGATTAAACCAGTCCAACTTTCGGGGGCTAGTTCAAGTAAAAGGCCGGGGCTCTCAGTACGAGGGCCCCGGCCTTTTTGTTCTGCTCAGCGGCGGGTCTTTTTAGGCACCGAACCAGAGCGCGATTTCGCGGTCTGCTGACTCTGCTGAATCTGAACCGTGCACCAGGTTCTTCTGTACGCTCTCACCCCAGTCACGACCAAAGTCACCGCGGATGGTTCCAGGGGCAGCGGTGGTGGGGTTAGAAGATCCCATGAGAGTACGGGCGCCCTCAAGCACGCCGTTGCCCTCAAGTACTAGAGCAACCACGGGGCCTGAGCCCATGTAAGAGACCAGGGGCTCGTAGAAGGGCTTGCCCTCGTGTTCCGCATAGTGCTGCTCGAGCAGCTCACGGGAGGGAACCAGCATCTTCAACTCAGCAATGCGGTAGCCCTTACGCTCAAAACGGGCCAGCACCTGGCCGGTGAGGTTACGCTCCACGCCGTCGGGCTTGACCAGAATCAGGGTACGCTCGTTCATGACAATCTCCTTTGATAGGTCAGGGTGAGTTTTCACCCTTACCCTATCAGACACCCCGCTAGACGGGGTTAGCTTTCTCCCATTCCTCCTTCTCTTTGGCGCGGACGGCGTTCTCGGCGTCCAAGCGGGCACCGCGCGTCACCCCGTACCAGTAGGCCACAGCAAAAGCCGCTCCCACAAAGAACATGGAGGGCAGGGCAAAACCTACCAGAATCAGGGCAACCTGCAGACCGTAGCCCAGGTGGTAGCCCCAGGGCTTCTTCAGGAAGGCCGGGGTGACCAGCAGGGCTGCTGCCAGAGCCAGACCCAGTGCCCAAATGACCACCTTGCCCCAGGTGGGGTCGTTGAAGTGGTGGCCAAAGATGGCCAGGGTTGCAAAGAAGGCAACCAGAGCTTCGAGTGAGAGCACCATCGAGGTAAACATGACCTTGATAGAGCGCTGCTTTTTCGGCTGGCCCGGGCGCCATTCGCGCTGGGCGCGCGTCATTCTCGCCATCATCTCTCCTTTACAGTTCGAGCAGGATGCTAGCTTCGCCCACCACGGTGATAGAGCCGGTGACCAGTACCGCGGAGTTCAGGTTGGGCACATCGGCTGCTGCCGTCACCGCCGCGGACAGAGCATCGGGAATGTTCTCGTAGGTCTCGATGGTGTCTTCATCAAAACCAGCGTCGAGGGCCAGCTCAGCTAGCTCTTCCGGGACAATGGCACGCGGGGAGTCTGACTTGGTCAGGTGCAGTACCGTGCGCCATTCTGCCCGATCGACGTACTCGTCAAAGAGCAGGTTCAGCATGGTTGCGGCGTCCTTTTCACCCAGGATACCCACCACCAGGTGCAGTTCTTCAAAGCTGAAGGACTCCTTGAAGGCCGCTGCCGAAGCTGCCACTCCGTGGGGGTTGTGGGCGGCATCGAGCACCACGGGCGGCTCGGTGCGGGCTACCTCTAGGCGGCCCGGCGAGCGCACATCGCCAAAGGCCAGCTTGATGAGGTCGAGGCTCAGCTCCTTCTCTCCACCGCCCAAGAAGGCCTCAACCGCGGCCAGAGCCACGGCGGCGTTCTGGGCCTGGTGGGCACCAAAGAGAGGCAGGGCTATGTCTTCGTAGCGGCCAGCTAGACCCTGGATGGTGAGCAGCTGACCGCCCACACCGGCGGTGCGGTCGACAGCGCCGAACTCTACACCTTCAAAGCGGTAGTCGGCGTTGTGGGCGCGGGCGGCTTCGAGCAGGACCTGGGCGGCGGACGGGTCCTGGGCGGCGGAGATGAGGAAGCCGCCGTCCTTAATAATCCCTGCCTTCTCACCGGCAATCTCGGCGAGGGTCTCCCCCAGCATGTCGGTATGGTCCAGGCCGATGGGGGTAACCACCGATACGGTAGCGTCGGCGACGTTGGTGGCGTCCCAGGAGCCCCCAATACCCACCTCAAGCACCATCACATCCACCGGCTCGTCGGCAAAAATCGCAAAAACCAGGATGGTGAGGGCTTCAAAGTAGGTGATGCGGGGGGAATCGGCTGCCTCAAGTTCAGCGTCCACAATCTGCAGGTAGGACTGAATCTCGCCCCAGATACGCACAAAGGTGGAATCTGCCACGGGCGCCCCGTCAATCGAGATCCGCTCGGTGACCTTGGAAATATGGGGGCTGGTGTAGCGGCCCACACGGATGTCGTGCGCCATGAGCAGGCGCTCGATCATGCGGGCGGTTGAGGTTTTGCCGTTGGTGCCGGTGATGTGGATGACCGGGGCTGCCTTGTTGGGTTCGCCCAGAATTTCCACGGCGCGGGTCATCGCGTCAAGGCGGGGGGCCATCTTGTGCTCGGGGGCACGAGCCAGCAGGTCGGCGTAGACCGAGGCTACGCCGAGGGCGTCGTCAGCACGAGCGCCCTCGGCAGCAATCTCGGCAAACACGGGGTCAAGCTCCATGTTGTCCTTGGTCATTTATGCCTTCTTCACGGTCGCTGAGAATTCAGCGCCCTCGAGGTAGGTCACGGCCACAGCCAGGGTCTCACCGGCCACCAGTTCCTCGTGCTTCTTGATAGCTTCGAGGTCAGCGGCGGGGGCAGTGATGGTCAGCTCGATACGGTCAGCGACGTTGAGGCCGGTGTCCTTACGCTCGGACTGGATGGCGCGGACGGCGTCGCGGGCAGTACCCTCGGCGCGTAGCTCGTCGGTGAGGGTGGTGTCGAGTACCAGGAAGCCGCCGCCGGGCAGAACCGAGACGGCGCGCTCTGCGGCGCCGTCGGTTTCTGCGACCACGGTTTCAAGCTCGTACTCGCCCGGTTCCAGAGTCATGTTGTCGGCACCAACCACAACGGTGCTGTCCTCGGTGACCCTCCAGTCCCCGCTCTTAGAAGCCTTGATGGCAACCTGCACCTGCTTGCCCAGACGGGGGCCTGCGGCACGGGCATTGACCTTGAGCTGCTGGGAGATACCGAAGTCAGCAGGAGCCACCTCGGCAGCGTCCAGAAGCTCAACCGCCTTGATGTTGAGCTCATCAGCGATGATTGATTCGAAGGTACCGGCCAGGTCCTTGCCACCGGCAACCGCCACGGTCAGGGCAGCCAGGGGCTGGCGCACGCGCAGCTTGTGGGCCTTACGCAGGGCAGAACCTGCAGAAGCGACAGCGCGGGTGGTCTCCATCAGGGCCAGCAGCTCAGCCTCGTCCTTGAAATCCGCAGGTGAGGGCAGGTCGGTGAGGTGAACCGAACGCTCCCCGGTCAGGCCGCGGTAGATTTCTTCGGTGGTCAGGGGCAGCAGGGGGGCCGCCATCTTCACGAAAGTCACCAGGGCGGTGTAGAGCACATCGAAGGCCGCAGTGTCTTCGTTGAAGAAGCGCTCGCGGGAGCGGCGCACATACCAGTTGGTCAGGGCGTCGGTGTAGGTGCGCAGGGCCTCGCAGGCGGCAGATACATCGTAGGCGTCCATGGCCTCGGTGACCTCGGCAACCAGCTGACGGGTCTTACCCAGGATGAAGCGGTCCATCACGTGCTCGGCCTCGGTGACCAGCTTGGCCTCGTAGCCTGCACCGCCGTTGGCAGCGTTGGTGTAGAGGGCGAAGAAGTGGTAGACGTTCCACAGGGGCAGCATGACCTGGCGGACACCCTCGCGGATACCCTGCTCGGTCACAATTAGGTTGCCGCCGCGCAGAATCGGGGACGACATCAGGAACCAGCGCATGGCGTCCGAACCGTCTCGATCCAGTACCTCGGAGACGTCCGGGTAGTTGCGCAGGGACTTAGACATCTTCTGACCGTCTGAGCCCAGTACGATACCGTGGGCAATGACGTTCTCAAAGGCGGTGCGGTCGAAGAGGGCGGTGGCCAGAATGTGCATGGTATAGAACCAGCCGCGGGTCTGACCGATGTACTCAACGATGAAGTCTGCCGGGTAGTGGGCCTCGAACCACTCCTTGTTGTCGAAGGGGTAGTGGAACTGGGCGAAGGGCATAGAACCGGAGTCGAACCAAACGTCCAGCACGTCCTCCACACGGCGCATGGTGGACTTGCCGGTGGGGTCATCCGGGTTGGGTCGGGTCAGCTCGTCGATGTAGGGGCGGTGCAGGTCGACTTCGCCGTCCTTGTTCAGTGGTAGGCAGCCGAAGTCGGCTTCCAGCTCAGCCAGGGAGCCGTAGACGTCGGTGCGGGGGTAGTTGGGGTCATCAGAGACCCAGACCGGAATCGGGGAGCCCCAGAAGCGGTTACGCGAGATGGACCAGTCGCGGGCGTTCTCAACCCACTTGCCGAACTGGCCGTGCTTGACGTTCTCGGGGATCCAGTTGATGTCCTCATTCAGCTCGCTCATGCGGCCCTTGAAGTCGGTCACGCGCACATACCAGGAGGTGATGGCGCGGTAGACCAGAGGGGTGCGGCAGCGCCAGCAGTGGGGGTAGGAGTGAACGTAAGACTTCTCGCGAATCAGCACACCGTCTACCTTGAGGGTGTTGATGATGGTGCGGTTAGCCTCGAAAATCTGGACGCCGGCAATCTCAGCCAGGGGGGCACCGTCGGCCAGGGAAGAGTCGGCGAAGAGGTCCAGGAACTTGGCGCCCTCGTCGATGGACAGAATCACGGGGATGCCGTAACCCTCACAGACCTTCTGGTCGTCCTCACCGTAGGCGGGTGCCTGGTGGACCAGGCCGGTACCGTCGGTGGTGGTCACGTAGTCGGCCACCAGAATCTGCCAGGCCTTCTCGGTGCCGAACTTTTCTGCGTCGGTGAAGTAGCCCCATAGGGGTGCGTAGCGCACGCCTTCGAGCTGGGTGCCGGTGTAGGTGGCAAGGACGGCCTCGTGGGCGGCGTCCGCGGGATTTTCAGCCTCCCCGTAGCCCAGGTCCTTGGCGTACTCGCCCAGTAGGTCGGCAGCCAGCAGGAAGCGGCGTCCTTCTAGCTCACCGGCGCCGGGCACAACGACATAGCTGATTTCGGGGCCAGCGGCCAGAGCCTGGTTGGTGGGCAGGGTCCAGGGGGTGGTGGTCCAGGCCAGGGCCTCAACACCGGCCAGGTCGGCAGCAACCTCGGGGTGCTTAGCCAGGCTAGCGTCGTCGGTGATGCGGAAAGCCACGGTGACGGACGGGTCCTGACGCTCCTTGTAGACGTCATCGTCCATACGCAGCTCGTGGTTGGACAGCGGGGTTTCGTCCTTCCAGCAGTAGGGCAGCACGCGGAAGCCCTCGTAGGTCAGGCCCTTATCGTGCAGCTGCTTGAAGGCCCAGATGACGGACTCCATGTACTCCACGTTCAGGGTCTTGTAGTCGTTCTCGAAGTCCACCCAGCGGGCCTGTCGGGTAACGTACTCTTCCCATTCCTTGGTGTACTTGAGCACCGAGGCTCGGGCAGCGTCGTTGAAGTTGTCGATACCCATCTCGATGATCTGCTGCTTATCGGTCATGCCCAGCTGCTTCATGGCTTCAAGCTCTGCGGGCAGGCCGTGGGTATCCCAGCCGAAGCGGCGCTCGACCTTGTGACCGCGCTGGGTCTGGTAGCGGGCAACCAGATCCTTGACGTAGCCGGTCAGCAGGTGGCCGTAGTGGGGCAGACCGTTAGCAAAGGGAGGGCCGTCGTTGAAGACGAACTCGTTGGCGCCATTCTCGCCGGCGTCGCGGTTATCGATGGAGGCCTGGAAGGTGTCGTCCTTCTTCCAGTAGTCCAGCACTGCTTCTTCGAGTGCGGGGAAAGAGGGGGAAGCGGCCACAAAACTGGCTCCGCTTGCGCTTGCCTTGGGGTAAACAGGCTTGTTGGTCATGGTTGCGCCCTTAGGTTCTTGTCTGCCTAGTACTTGGGGTGCAAGGACGCCTGCCCTCCCCCGTCCGCTCGACGGGTAAGGAACCTGCGCGGTACCACCTTGCTTACGTCAACCGGCCCGACCCCACCCCGAGCCGCACCGGAAAAGTGCGGGCGGGTATGGGTCTGCGCCGGGGCAACCTACCGTCTCGTGAGATGAGGTAGATTGCGCCCAGCGCAGGGTCGAACCGTTTATCAGTCGCTTCATGACAGCTGTTTCGGGCTTACCCGTCCGGGTCTACTGGGGCTATATCTATTCCGCGCACTCCCCTCGTCGCAACGAATTACGGGGGTGTGCAGGTACAGCCTGTTCTTCCGGATTGCTCGCCGGTGATAGCCGGGTCATTGCAACTGTTACCTATTTTAGGGGCAGGGGCGGTGGCTGTCTAACGGGTTTTTTGCTTTTCTGGCAGGCGCCTGCCGGGCCGGGGCGTGAATTACAGGCGTGTGAGCACAAGATGTAGTGCAGGTGCGGACGCCCCGCCCCAAGATAGCGGATTACCGCCAGCTGGCAGGGTGAGCAGGGGAACCTAAATTACAATTCTTGCCCCCGCCCCTGTACTCGCCTTCGGGTCGCACCTACCTGCGGGCGGCGTCCGCACACCTCTTCCTTTCACGAGTGCCTACCAGACTCTCAAAGTGCTTATTCCCCTGATGGACGCTCCGAGAGTCTGGTGGACCCTTAGAGGCGGCGGGCACGGCTGAAAGCTCGCTCCATCTTAGTTTTGAGCTCGTGCGGACGCCTGGTGAGCTCGTCCCACGTTACTCGAACCACATCCCACCCCTGCCCCCGTAAGAGAGCCTCACGTTCGTTCTGCCGCCCAAAAACGTCCTCACGCTCACCAAACTGGGTGTATTTGATCTGCCCATCAAACTCAACGATGATTTTGAAATCTGGCCAGGCAAAATTTACCCTGAACTGCTGCCCATATACCCCAATCACGTGCTGCTCAACAGGCCGAGGCAAACCACACCTCATCAAGAAAAGCCGCAGCAGACTCTCCCCCGGTGACTCGCTGAGAGGGCTTACGATGTCTGCAATTATGCGAGCCTGCACAGAACCACGACCAGACAGCCCCCGTAAGGCCTGGGCCAGTTTTTGGTACTCAATCTTCCGCAAAGAACTATCCGCAAGCACAAGTGCCTCTTCGAATTTCATCACCCTCATACAGTGGAGAACCGTATCGAGCGGTGCGGTTACATCTACACCTAAACTTTTCTCGGTTTCGTACCGGCTGTTTCTATGCCGCACAATCCGTGGTGAAGGGGTACCGTGTGCCTGACCCACTGTATGGATAGCAGTCGGTATATGGAGTAGCCACATGCCGTGTAGTGCTGCCGCTGAATGGTGGGATAGCACCGAGGTTTTGAGCCTACTTCTGCCATACCCGATGACACGGGCCAGATACTGCTGACTAGGGTAAAGCTGAGAGTGGAAACCACTTTCCATATAGCTTCCGCAGCCAAGCCGCTGGTACTCGCCGCGAGCGACCGCGCGAGCGAGGGCGTCCTTGTTCATGCCTCGTGCGAATAGCTCCTGTGTGGTCTGCACAGCCATAGCAATTTCTTCTGGAGTTTTCATGGTTAGATTGTGCGCTGAGCCTGGCAAATTTCGCCAGATAGGCACCTCCTGTGGATAGCGCTTTGCGCACCAGTGCACGGTGAGCGCGTTTAAAACGGTGCAGCCGTGACGCAGTATGACGCAGCTGAGCTAAGTGTCCACAAGAATCTTGCACCGCCCATTTGAGACATAAGCACTACGAGAGTCTGGTGGACACTCAAGATGAATATGCCCCCTGATACGCCGCTAGACTTGGGTTCAAGCACTACCCAGGAGAACCCCATGCCCCTCATTAATGTCTCGTACGCATCTACTCGGTCAGATGAGAAGAAGACCGAGCTGATTGCTGAACTCACCCGAACCTATGCCCGGGTGATGGGTGCCAAGGAAAGCTCGGTGTGGGTTGTCCTGAACGAGGTTCCGCACACCGATTGGGGTGTGGGTGGCCAGCCGCTAGCAGAGCTTGACGCGGCAGCAGCTCACCAGCAGGACGCCCGTGTTGAGATTCGCCAGGCACAGCAGGAAGATCTGCCCGCCCTTGCAGCCATTGAGGCCGAGTGCTTCCCGGCAGCTGAAGCAGCGAGCGAGAGCGACCTACGGGCCAGGTTTGAGGTTTTTGGGGAGCATTTCTGGGTACTTGAAGCTGACGACGAAGTTGTTGCCTTTATCGACGGGCTGGTAACCGACTCCCCCGTTATCTTTGATGACCTCTACGAGAGCCCCCAGGCCCATACTCGGCACGGGGCTTACCAGACGGTGTTTGGCATCAACACCCGCCCGGCCTACCGGGGCCGGGGGTACGCGTCCGCCCTGATAGAGAAGCTCATCGACCAGGCACGAAATCAGGGGCGTACAGGGGTGATTCTTACCTGCAAGAAGGAGCTGATTAGCTTCTATGAGAAACTCGGCTTTGAGCTTGACGGGGTTTCAGAATCAACCCACGGCGGCGCTATCTGGCACGACATGACCCTGCACCTGCGCTAAGCACAGACGCCCGCCCCACCTAGCGCAGGTGGGGCGGGCGATTGTGTGTATAGGCTAGCTAAGCATTACAGAAGCAGATGGGCAACCAGTGCGGTGAGCACAATTGACAGCACCACCCGTTCAAACCAAATCACCGTCAGCTGCCAGAAGCTCACAGGAATCTCCGTTGCCAAAATTGATGGAACCATAGCTGAAAGAAAGATAACCGCCGAGACACAGACAACCGCAATGATAAAGCGGGTGGAAAGGTCAGCTTCAGGACCGATTGCAGAGGCAGGAAGGAACATCTCTACATATCCCAGTGCAATTGCTTTACCAGCACCTGCCGGATCAGCCATGCCAGCTACCCAGGTAAAGGGGTAGAGCAACCAGCCCACCCAGTCAAAGAGCGGGGTATGACGGCCCAGCAAAATGCCGATGAGGCCCACCGACATGATTGACGGAAGGATAGAGGAAGCCATCACAAGGCCGTCTTTGAAATTGATCCACATGGTTGCAAATACGCCGGGTGAGGCCTGCAGAGTAGCTCGCGCCTGAGCCCACGCCACCTTGAATTTATCGCGCCCTACCGATTTTTCAGGCTGGGGCGTGACACCTGGGTAGTACTCATCAGGAATTCGAGAGAGCGGCGGAATACGAACCAGCACAGCAGTCACCAGATAGGTAACAACCAGGCTGGTAAAGAAGTAAAGAAGCCAGTAGTCCATCAGGTTGAGGGCGTTCGCAACAACCACCATAAAAGTGACAGATACGGTTGAGAAACCCACGGCGATGATAGCGGCCTCTTTAGCGGTGTACCCTCCAGATTTATAGACACGGTTGGTCAACAGCAGACCCAGCGAGTAGGAGCCAACGAAGCTGGCCACAGCGTCAACCGCTGAACGTCCGGGTGTTTTCCAGACCGGCTTCATGACGGGGCGAACGAAAACGCCGATAAATTCCATGAGGCCAAACCCAATGAGGAACCCAAGGAAGATTGCGCCGATAGGCACAATGAGGCCCACCGACCCTACTAGAGTCCCCCAGAGGAAGGGTCCAACACCGGGCTGGTCTAGCCAGCTGGGCGGGCTGGTCACCATGAGGACGGCGGCGATCAAACCCACGATGTTAAGAAAAGCGAAGATGGTTTTGGTGGTGCTCGCCCTCCACGCACCCTGAAGGAATGGGCGGACGGTGCCGAAAGCAATGAGCCCAAGGAGCAACCAGGGCACCACCGGGCCGAGTAAGGTCCGGACGATGGTAACCAGGTGGTCCAGAGGGATACTGGTTTTGCCCTGGTAAGTAACTGGGATGAAGAACATAAAGATGCCGAGAGCGGAGCAGGCGATGAGTTTAAAGGAGTCTTTACCCGCACCCGGCCTGCTTACGGTATCGATAGCGGCAGTGGGCTCCTGGCTCCACGACTGCATAGACATAGTGACCTCCACACCTAAGTGGTTGTATATACATTGCAGTCAGCCTACCAAGTTGTGTGCCGCGTGTCACTATTTTTATTTGATTATTTCCAGCCTAAAGCCTCAACGACGCGATCCAGCAGGGCAAGCGCTCGCCGCGGGTTACCCCCGCCAGAAACAGCCACCAGTTCATCGCCCCGCCTGCGGTGGGCCAACGACCAGACTGGGGATTCCTGCGACGACCGTCCCACTAGGCACCAGATTCCTCGCTCTTCACAGAGCTCAGCGACCCGTGCGTTGAGGTCCGGCGAGTCCGTGAGCGCGTAGACCAGCCAGGCGCCGGTAAGATCTTGGGGAGTAAAAGGACGCCGGTGGACAACAAGGCTCCCTTCAGCCAGCAGGTTTTCCAGGCGAGAATCAAGAGAAGGAGCCACCGCCTCAATCCGAGCCCCAGCCTCAATGAGGGGGCCCACCTTCCGGGCAGCGACCTGCCCCGCCCCGACAAGGAGGACCCGGCGTCCGCGCAAATCAAGGGCTACCGGCAGCCGCTGCGGCGCCAAACCTATCCCGTCTCGATTACGGAACCTTCTTGCTAGTTGATGCCATTGTGCGCCCACAAAGTCTCCCTGCTCTCGATTCATACCCCGGGCTTTCCTTCCCTACCCTACAGCGCTTCTTCCAAGAACCCCCTGCGATTTCAGTTTGCCGGCACACGCAGGCTAGCTACCGCCGTGTGACCTCGTGTGACGAAGTTTTAATGCTCTGATTCATGCGAGGTCACGCAAGTGGGTGAAGCTGCCCGCCCCGTGTGAGGATGAAGGATAACAAGTTTTCTAGGGAGAGGACACGGCGTGTTCACTGACCATGATGTCACCAGTGCCGCGGTGATGCTCTGCGGAGCATCGGAGCGAGTGGGGCAGGTCGTGCCTAAGTATAAGGCGGCTGCTGAGGTCATGAGTGTCTACTCTGCTGACCTGCTTCCCTCTGTACTAGAAGATATCTCCCCCTCTGTGGTGGTTATCTGTGCCGAGCAGCCTGAAGAGATTGGGAACTGGCGGCAGGCGGTCAAGTCCGCTCTCGGCAGCAGGGGCCTGTACGCACTCCTTCTTGTAGATAGCGAACCGGCGCCCCAGCAGGTCGGCAGGGTCTTTTTGATTGGGGCTGGCCCCGGCGATCCCGGCCTTATGACCCGCCATGCCCTTGAGGCACTGAGTCGGGCGGACGTCGTCCTACTTGACCATCTAGCTCCCCACCAAGACCTGCCCCGCTGGGCACCTAAGGCTGACATCATCGATGTGGGCAAGATTCCTGGCCAGCACCGGGTGCCGCAGCGAAAGATTGACCGGCTCATGGTTGAGCACGCCCTCGCTGGTCGAACCGTGGCCCGTCTGAAGGGCGGTGACCCCTATGTCTTCGGGCGCGGTGCTGAGGAGCTCTATGTCTGTGAGCAGTCCGGTATACCGGTCACGGTGTATTCGGGGGTGACCTCATCGATTGCGTTGCCCGCTCTGGCCGGTGTGCCGATTACCCTGCGCGGTGTGTCCCACATGTTTACCGTGGTGTCTGGGCACGCACCTTTGGGCAGCTCGGAGCTGGACCAGCTAGCGGGTCTACTCAAGGACGAGCGCGGGGTGCCGGCGTCCTTGCCTCTGATTGCGGTGCAGGACGGCTTCCGCCCCAACCAGCGCGAGGTATACGCAACCTTGGGTGACTGCCTCGAAACACTGGCCGACGTGAAGCCACCTGCTGTGATTACCCTGGGCGAGGTGTGTGCGGTGGCCGGTCCCCGCCGCGAAGAGGTCATGGCAAAGGCTTTTGAGACCCACTAGGCAGCAGCTGCCACAGCAACTTTACAAGCCGGAGCCGACATCCTAGTACCAAATTCGACTCCGGGCCCGAGTCCGAGTCCTTAGCGTTCAAGGTAATCTTCTAGCAGGTCAGCCTCTACCTTGAGACCGCGCACGGTGCGGCCGAGGGTACCGGCGGCGTCATTCTGGTAGTCGGCCAGTCCGCCACCAAGGTGAACCTGAAAGCCGGGTACCTGGCGGCCGTCATCGGTGGTAATGAGCTGCCCCTTCAGCCCGATATCTGCGGTCTGAATACGGGCGCAGGAGTTGGGGCAGCCGTTGATATGCAAGGTCAGGCGGGCAGGTAGCTGGTCAGCCACATCGGCCATGCGCTCTTCGAGGTTATCGATGACGCGGGCGGCAGTGAACTTGGTCGCCACGATAGCCAGCTTGCAATACTCGATGCCGGTGCAGGCGATGGTGGAGCGGCGGAAGACGGACGGACGCGCGTAGAAGCCCAGCTTCTCGGCTTCAGTGATGAAGCGTTCAACATCATCTTCTTCGATGTCGAGCACAACCAGCTTCTGGTAAGGGGTGGTGCGCAGATGCGAAGAGCCGTACTTTTCGACCAGGTTGGCTAGGTCAATGAGCTGGCTGCCGCTGATGCGCCCCACGGTGGGGGTCAGGCCGATGTAGAACTTGCCGTCCTTCTGAGCGTGTACTCCCACGTGGTCGCCGGTGACGGCGGGGGTCTCGGGGGCGGGGCCGTCGGGCAGGGCATAGCCCAGGTATTCTTCTTCCAGTACCTGCCGGAATTTCTCTACGCCCCAGTCAGCGACCAGGAACTTGAGGCGGGCCTTGTTGCGCAGGCGGCGGTAGCCGTAGTCGCGGAAGATGGAGATGACGCCCTTCCAGACCTCCACGGCCTGGTCCTGGGTGACGAAGACCCCCAGGCGCTCTGCAAGCTTGGGGTTAGTGGAAAGACCGCCGCCGACCCACAGGTCATAGCCGACGCCCAGTTCCGGGTGGGTAACGCCAACGAATGCTACGTCGTTGATTTCGTGGACGACGTCCTGACTGGGGTGGCCTGTGAAGCAGGTCTTGAACTTACGCGGCAGGTTAGAGAAGGCGGGATCGCCGATGTACTTTTCTTTAATCTCACGAATCACCGGGGTGGGGTCGATGAGTTCGTCAGCGGCAATTCCTGCCAGGGGTGAGCCCAGAATGACGCGGCCTACGTCGCCACAGGCCTCGGTGGTGTCGAGCCCCACCTCTGCCAGGCGGCGCCAGATTTCGGGTACGTCTTCTACCTGTACCCAGTGCAGCTGCACGTTCTGGCGGTCGGTCACGTCGGCGGTATCGCGGGCAAATTCTCGGGAGATTTCACCGATCACGCGGGTCTGCTCGGTGGTGAGCTGGCCGGAGTCGATGCGCACACGTAGCATGAAGTACTTGTCTTCGAGTTCTTCGGGGCTCAGGGTTGCGGTCCGGCCGCCGTCGATACCCTGCTTGCGCTGGGTGTAAAGACCCCACCAGCGGAAACGGCCGTGCAGGTCATCCGAGTCGATGGAATCAAACCCTTCCTTGGAGTAGGTGTCGATGATGCGTTCGAGTACGTGCAGTCCGTCATCTGCCAGCTTGAATTCTTCGTTGGCGTTGAGCGGGGTTTTGCCGTCGATTTTCCACTGGCCGTTGGGCTTCTTAGAGACGGGTTTACGGCGGGCCGGTGCGGCTGCCTGGTCAGGGCGGGCGGTGAGGGTCTTAGCCATAGGTTTAGTCTTTCGTGCGTGTGGTGCTGGTGGCGAGGGGCTGATGCGAAGGTTCGATAGTTTCGCTGTAGCCGGTGGGGCGGCTGAGGGTGAGGTTTCGGCTCCGCAGCACTCCTCGGGTGCTCAGGGCCAGCCCGGTCAGGGCTGCTCCCAGGGTGAGCGGCAGGCTGTAGGGAGCCAGGGCTGGTACGAGGCCGGTGAGGTAGGGCAGATGGGTGACGACAAGGCAGGTGCCCACGAACCCGCCGAGGGCGGTGGGGTTGATGCGGGTGACCAGCCAGGCTGCTACGGGAGCGGCGAGGACGCCACCGGCCAGCAGGGCAAGGACGGCGAGCAGGTGCTCGGTGAGGTCCTGCCACATTCCCAGGATAAAGCCCAGGCTGGCGGCCAGGGTGACCAGGAATTCGGCGGTATTAACCGTGCCCACAATACGGCGGGGTTCGGTTTTGCCGATGGTCATGAGGGTTGAGCTGGTGACCGGGCCCCAGCCTCCCCCACCGGCGGCGTCCACGAATCCACCGAAGAGCCCGAGGAAGCCGAGCGTGCAGGGGTTGGCAGGAGCACCGGTACCGCGAGCGGTACGGCGACCGGTAGAGAAGCGGAGTACCAGGTTGATGCCGATGAGGGTCAAGATAGTTGCCATGACCGGCTTGGCGGTAGCCAGGGAGAGGTTGGAGAGCAGGGTCGCTCCTGCAAAAGGCTCCTACCGCGCCCGGCAGGCCCAGTCGCAGCACGACCTTCCAGTCGATGTTGTTGAACCGCCAGTGGCTGACGCCCGAGGCGAGAGTGGTGCCGAGTTCTGCCACATGAACAACTGCGGACGCGCTGGCTGGGTTCATCGCGGCGAGGGTGAGGAGCAGGGTGGTTGAGGTGACTCCGAAGCCCATGCCGAGGCTGCCGTCAACGAGTTGTGCGAGCAGACCGCCCAGGGCGATGAGTAGTAGTTTGTTCATGGTGGTGTTCGTTCTGTGAGGGCCGCTAGCGGACGAGACCTGCGGCTAAGGTGTTGCCGTCTGCCTGGTTGATGAGTAGCAGGGAGCCCACCAGTCCGCGCCCGGTGTAGGGTTCGATGGGTAGGTCTTCTGCCAGTTGCAGGGTGACGGTGGCGATGTCGTTGAGTTCAACTGCTTCGCCGGGGTGCTCTTGGTTGGTGTCGATATAGAGGATGGAGTCGATGGAGGTGAGGCGGGCCCGCACCAGGGAGGTGCCGTAGCGCAGCTTGACTTTGGAACCCGGGCGCAGCGGGGTATCGGCTAGGCCTACCAGGGTGGCGGTAAGTTCCCGGCTACCTTCGGGGCGGTCGGCACCGGCAATGAGGTCACCGCGGGAGAGGTCGATATCGTCTGCCAGGCGCACCACGATGGAGTCTCCTATGGTGGCAGTGGTTGCCGCCCCGTCTGCGGTATCGATGTGGGTGACGGTGCTGGTTCGGCCCTGCCCCAGGTGCACGGTGTCGCCCACACCCAGGTGACCGGCGGTGATACGCCCGGCATAACCCCGGTAGTCGGTGCCCTGGGGGCGAATCACATACTGGATGGGCAGGCGCAGGCCAAGGCCTGACTCCTGCTCAGCAACGTCGACGGTTTCGAGGTAGCGCAGCACGGTCGGGCCGGTATACCAGGGGGTGTTGGCAGAAGGTTCCACCACGTTATCCCCCTTCAGGGCGCTAATAGGGATCACGGTTACCTCAGCGACCCCCTTAGCCTGCGCCAAAGCCGTGAACTCTTCGCTGATCTGCTCAAAGACGTCCTGAGAATAATCCACCAGGTCAATCTTGTTGACCGCCAGCACCACCTGACGAACACCGAGCAGGGAGGCGACCGTCAGGTGGCGGCGGGTCTGGGTGACCACGCCGTGGCGGGCGTCCACCAGCAGCACTACTACCTGGGAGGTTGAAACACCGGTGACGGTATTGCGGGTGTACTGCACGTGCCCCGGGGTATCAGCCAGAATGAAGGTTCGCTCGGCGGTGGAGAAGTACCGGTAGGCCACATCGATGGTGATGCCCTGTTCGCGTTCGGCACGCAGACCGTCGACTAGCAGGGAGAGGTCAAGGCCCTCGTGTCCGCGCTCGCGGCTGGTGCGTTCTACGGCTAAGAGCTGGTCAGCAAGGACGCTCTTGGTGTCGTGGAGCAGGCGGCCCACGAAGGTTGATTTGCCGTCATCAACGCTGCCTGCGGTGCACAGGCGCAGGGTTTGGCGGGTTGCGAGCTGGGCGGACGCCGGTGAACCGGTTGCCGCCTCGCTGTCGGTGGGATGGGTGAGCAGGGTCATCTTAGAAGTAACCTTCCTTCTTGCGGTCTTCCATGGCGGATTCGCTGAGGCGGTCGTCCGCTCGGGTTGCGCCGCGTTCGGTCAGGGTTGAAGTAGAGATTTCGGTGATGATGTCGTGCACCGTGCTTGCTTCTGAGAGCACAGCGCCGGTACAGCTCATATCGCCGACGGTGCGGTAGCGTACCCGGCGGGTTTCGATGGGTTCGCCCTTGGTGGGGCCGCCCCATTCCCCTGCGGTGAGCCACATGCCGTCGCGGTTGAAGACTTCACGGTCGTGGGCGAAGTAGATGGGGGGCAGTTCGATGTCGCGGGCGCCGATGTATTCCCAGATGTCGGCTTCTGTCCAGTTGGAGATGGGGAAGACGCGAATGTTTTCGCCGGGTAGGTGGCCGCCGTTGTAGAGGTTCCACAGTTCGGGGCGCTGGCGGCGTGGGTCCCAGCCGCCAAAGGAATCGCGGACCGAGAAGATGCGCTCTTTCGCGCGGGCTCGTTCTTCATCACGGCGGGCCCCGCCGAGTACGGCATCGTAGCCCTGCTCTTCGATTGTTTCGACCAGGGGGACGGTCTGGAGCGGGTTACGGGTGCCGTCGGGGCGTTCCTGGAGTTCGCCTCGGTCAATCCAGTCCTGCACCTTCGCTACGCGCAGGCGAGCACCGGTACGCTCAACCAGGCGGTCGCGGAAATCCAGGACTTCGGGGAAGTTATGGCCGGTATCAACGTGAAGCAGCTCGAAAGGAACCGGGGCAGGGGCAAAAGCACGGCGGGCTAGCTCGTAGACAACCACGGAATCCTTGCCGCCTGAGAACAGCAGAGCAACCTTGTCGAACTGGCCGGCGACTTCGCGCAGGATATGAATCGACTCGTTCTCTAGGTCTTTGAGGTGGGGTGAGAGGGTTGCTGATGTAGTGGTGCTCATGTATGTAGTCCGCATTCTGTCTTGGTGAATCCTGCCCAGCGTCCGCTGCGAGGGTCCTGTCCCGCTTCTACTTTGGCGGTACAGGGGGCGCAGCCGATGGAGGGGTAGCCTGCCTTGGTCAGAGGGTGAACAATCAGCTGGTTGTCTTCGATGTGCCGGTCGGTTTCCTCGAGGGTCCAGGTGACCAGGGGCGATATTTTCAGACGGCCGTTGGCGTCAAGGTCAAGGGCCGGGGTGGTAGCGCGCAGCGGTGAATCGGCCCGGCGCAGGCCCGTAATCCAGCCGGTATAGGGAGCCATGGACGCTGCCAGCGGCTCGACCTTACGCATACGGCAGCAGGCGGCGGGGTCGCTGCCGTAAAGGTTGATGCCGTAGCGGGCGTCCTGCTGCCCCACGGTCAGCAGGGGCTCAGCCCTGACCAGGGTCTGCGGGTAGCGGTCCTCAACCTGCTGGGCAACGTCCAGGGTTTCGGGAAAGTGATAGCCGGTATCGAGGAAGAGGAAATCCGAGTCGGGGAGGTAGCGGCTTGCCAGCTCAGCCAGCACGGTGTTTTCCATCGAGAGGGTGACGACCAGCCTGCCACTCACGTGCTCATGGGCCCAGGTCAGGATTTCTTCGGCGCTCGCGTCGTAGAGCTCGGCCGCATACCGGTCAACGAGTTCTCGGTTAGCCTCTTGCTCGGCGGCAGAGAGCTGAGCCGGTTCAGCAGTGCCTTCCGGGCTGATCGCGGGGTCTTGCAGCGGTGCGGCCAGCGAGCCAACACCAAAGTTTTTAAAGCTCACGGGTGAGGGTGCCATGGCGCTCCTTTCACAACAGTTCTTCGGGTGAATTGTTTGAAAGTCTAGGCTTATGGGGGCAGGGTGGTCGAGTTATTTCATGGGTCAGGTCACGGGGAGACATCTTTACGTCACAGGTCTTCACCGGGGGTAATTTTTACGCATTCTAGTTTGCGTGGGTCACAGGTCGCGCACTAGGGTGCGCTATCAGGCCACGCCCCTCTGTCATCTAATGAAACGCGCGTTCCGCGGGGCACCTGGAGCGTGCCACAATGGTATTTATGCGTATTTTGTCTATTCAGTCCGCTGTTGCCTACGGCCACGTAGGTAATTCAGCCGCCGTCTTCCCCCTGCAGCGCCTTGGCCACGAGGTCATGCCCGTCAATACCGTCCTCTTTTCAAACCACACCGGCTACGGTGCCTGGCGCGGCCCGCTGATCTCGGGCGACGACGTCCGCGATATTGTCACCGGAATTGAAGAGCGCGGCGGTCTGACCGACACCGCCCTGGTCATTTCTGGCTACCAGGGTGGCTCTTCCATCGGCGACGCCATCCTCGATGCCGTTGCCAAGGCCCGTGCAGCCAACCCGAATGTCCTCTACTCCTGCGATCCGGTGCTGGGCAATGCCACCAGTGGCTGCTTTGTCTCCCCCGAGGTGCAGGAGCTGATTCGTGACCGCGTCATTCAGCACGCCGACATCATCACCCCTAACCAGTTTGAGCTGGGCTTTGTGACCGGTACCGACCCCAAGACCCTGGATGAGGTTCTCGAGTCTGTGGCTGCAGCCCAGAAAATTGGCCCCCAGACCGTGCTCGTGACCAGCATGAACACCCCAGAAACTCCCGAGGGTTCAATCCAGATGCTGGCTGTTTCGGGCGATGAGGCCTGGCTGATTACTACCCCGCGTCTGCCCATGAAGGCCAACGGCTCAGGCGACGTTACCCAGGCCCTGTTTGCCTCTCACTTCGCATCGGGTAAGAGCCTGAAGGAGGCCCTGGAACTCACCACTGCCAGCGTCTACGAACTGCTGAAGAACACCCTGGCCTCGGGCCAGCGTGAACTACAGCTGATTGAGTCCCAGCAGGCCTACGTTGAACCTGCTGAGACCTTTGAGGCTGTAGCGGTTAAGCGCTAAGAGCGGCTAAGGCTTCGGTGGCCCTCTCTAGGGCAACCGAAGCGACAACCGCAGCAGAGGCGGCGTCACCGGAGAACACCAGCGGCTCGGTGACGGCCGCTTTTTCTGTGCCCTGATAGGCCTTGATGAGCTTGCTGTGGAAATAGCCGCGGGCCAGTAGATAGGTAGAAATATATTCAGCCTGGTTGCTCTCCCAGGTCTCGTCGATGGTGGGCTCAATATCGGCGATAAAGCCGTAGGGCACCTCGCGGCTGAGTAGGGTGCTGAAAACTTCTGCCTGGTAGAGCACGGCTTCGCGGCCGTCAGCCCGGGATGAGCCCGCTGCCGCCAGGGCGATGTCGTCGTGCCCGTCCCAACCCGCTTCTTCAAGGCGCTGGCGCTGGAGCTTAGCCAGGGCTGCTGAGGGTCCTAGGGTTCTAGCGACTGCGGTGGTTAGGTGGCTGGCGTCTGCGGCGGCCTTCCTCATGTCGTGTTCGGTGTGGTAGCCCGGTGAGAGTAGCAGGGGCACCAGGACGGCGGTTGCTCCGGATGGCAGGGCCTGCAGCACCTGCGGAAGGGCGGGTTCTTGCACGTCCACGTAGGCTTCGTGCACGGTATAGGTTCCAAGGGCCTGGGCTTCAACCAGGGCGGTGAGCTGCTCACGGATAAGATTGACGGCTTCGCGGCCCCGGGGGTTATCGGTACCGTGGGAGGTGGCGACCAGGTGAATCATGGGGCTCCAGTCTGCTGCTCATACAGCACAGTGGGTGGGGCTGACCCCACCCACTGTACAACCTAGCGGTCAACAATGAAACCGCAGCGGGGCTCAGTGCTGGCGCAACTGGTGTAAACGGTTGAGCCCTCTTCCTCTAGCGGCCCGGTAATGCTGACCTGCCGTACTTCTCCGCTGTCATCCTTCCCCAGAACAAGGTAGGCTTCCCCGTCCGCATCGAGGTGCAGGCCAGCTGCGGGCTCGCCGGCCTCGTCGAAGAAGGGCTGAATCTCGAATCTGGGTTTCTCTACCGGCGCGGACGGCAGGGTACCCTCCTCTACCGGCCCGAGGGCGGGGCGGGTGCGGGGGTTGCGCTTCACGGTCATCATCTCCTTTGATTGATGACTGGTTACCGTCGTGAGCTCCCTCCTCTCATACTAAGCATGCTGGCAAGCTACTTTCAAGAAGATGACGCGGGCTCACCCCGCCCTCTGCCTGCTCCGGCTAGGAGGCTGCGGGCCGGCGAATCACCTTGTACTGGGCGGCCTGGGCGACCGGGCGCATGGTGATGTGGTCCAGGTTGATGTGCTGGGGAACGTTGACAGCGAAGGTAACAGTCTGGGCGACGTCCTCAGCCAGCAGGGGCTTCTCTACGCCCGCGTAGACCTTAGCGGCAGCCTCGTCCGACCCCAGCCGGTTACGGGAGAACTCTTCAGTGTGCACCATACCGGGGCGCACCTCAATCACACGCACGTTGTGTTCGGCCTCTTCGAGGCGCAGGGTCTCGGTCAGGGCCCGCTCCCCAAACTTGGCGGCGTTGTAGCCCGCTCCCCCTTCATAGCCGGCTTCAGCTGCGGTTGAGGTCAGGTTGAGCACGGTACCCTGGCCGTTCTCGCGCAGGGCTGGCAGGAAGGCCTTGATCATATTAAGGGTGCCAATCACGTTGAGCTCAAACATGGCCGACCAGCCAGCGGGGTCAGCGTTAGCCACAGAGTCAGCCCCAATAGCACCGCCGGAGATATTAACCAGGGCATCGAGGCAGCCGCCGGTTTCCCCCAGAATCTCCTGGGCGCGGGCAGCTACCGCATCGGCGTCCGTAATATCGAGGACGACCGGGCGCACCGAGGTGCGCGAGGCAAGTTCTTCGAGGCGCTCGGCGCGGCGGGCCACGGCGTAGACCGTCCAGCCGGTAGCGGCCATCAGCTCGGCGGTGGCACGGCCGATACCCGAGGAGGCACCGGTCACCACGGCGACCTTACCGGCCTGGGCATCGGGGGCAAAGGGATTAGCGGGAAGTGATGTAGTAGTCATAGCACTAGCCTAACCTGCAACATATTTTTATTCGTGAGAGAATAGGCCACATGGCTGAAATCAACCAGGGCACAGACACGCCCGCAGAAAACACCGTAGAAATTACCGTCCCCACGAAGCCCGGCCTTGAAGGCCTCGAAAAGAAGTTCACCGAGAACTGGGCCGCCAACAAGACCTACGCCTTCGACCCCAACACTACCCGCGAGCAGGTCTACTCCATCGACACCCCGCCGCCCACCGCGTCCGGCTCCCTGCACGTCGGTCACATGTTCTCCTACACCCAGACCGACGTCATCGCCCGCTACCAGCGCATGAAGGGCAAGAACGTCTTCTACCCCCTGGGTTGGGACGACAACGGTCTGCCCACCGAACGCCGCGTGCAGAACTACTACGGCGTACTTTGCGACCCGGCAATCCCCTACGACCCCGATTTCAAGGCTCCCGAAAAGCCCGCTAAGAATCAGCGCGACTGGCCCCGTATCTCCCGCCAGAACTTCATCGAGCTGTGCGAGATCCTGGCAGTAGAAGACGAAAAGGTCTTCGAAGAGCTCTTCACCACCCTGGGTCTGTCCGTCGACTGGTCACATACCTACCGCACCATCGACGCCCACTCCCGCAAGGTCTCCCAGCTTGCCTTCCTGAACGACCTTAAGAGCGGCGATGCCTACATGGCAGAGGCCCCCACCATGTGGGACGTCACCTTCCGCACCGCGGTAGCCCAGGCAGAACTTGAAGACAAGGAACGTCCCGGCGCCTACCACCGGATCTCCTTCCACCGCGAGAACGGCGAGAAGGTCTGGATTGAGACCACCCGCCCCGAACTCCTGCCCTCCTGCGTCGCCCTGGTAGCCCACCCCGATGACGAGCGCTACAAGCCCCTCTTCGGTACCAAGGTCACCTCTCCCCTCTTCGGTGTAGAGGTCGAAATCAAGGCCCACCCTCTGGCCCAGCCCGATAAGGGTGCAGGCATCGCCATGATCTGTACCTTCGGCGACACCACCGACGTCACCTGGTGGCGCGAACTGCAGCTGCCTACCCGCGCCCTCATCGGCCGCGACGGCCGCTTCGCCACCGACACCCCCGAGTGGATTACCTCCACCGAGGGCCGCGAACGCTACGAGCGCATGGCAGGTGCTACCGTCTTCACCGCCCAGAAGACCGTCGTTGAGATGCTGGTCGAAGCCGGCGAAATGGACGGCGATCCCAAGCCCATCACCCACCCGGTCAAGTTCTACGAGAAGGGAGACAAGCCCCTCGAAATCGTGGCCTCCCGCCAGTGGTACATCCGCAACGGTGGCCGTGACGCCGACCGCCGTGACGCCCTGGTTGAGCGCGGACGCGAAATCACCTGGCACCCCGCCTTCATGCGCTCCCGCTACGAAAACTGGGTTGAAGGCCTCAACGGTGACTGGCTCATTTCCCGCCAGCGCTTCTTCGGCGTGCCCTTCCCCATCTGGTACAAGCTCGACGCAGACGGCGAACCCAACTACGACGAGCCCATCATCCCCAGTGAGGGTATGCTCCCGGTCGACCCCGCTTCGGACGCCGCCCCCGGCTACACCGAAGACCAGCGCGGCGTGCCCGGCGGCTTCATCGCCGACCCCGACGTCCTCGACACCTGGGCCACCTCGTCCCTGACCCCGCAGATTGCCACCGGCTGGGCCGTGGACGAGAACCTGCACAAGGTCACCTTCCCCATGGACCTGCGCCCCCAGGGCCACGACATCATCCGCACCTGGCTCTTTTCCACCGTGGTACGCTCCAATTCCCTGGAGAACTCCGTGCCCTGGACCGACACCGCCCTTTCCGGCTGGATCCTGGACCCGGACCGCAAGAAGATGTCCAAGTCCAAGGGCAACGTGGTGGTACCCAACGAGGTCCTCGAAAAGTACGGTTCGGACGCCGTGCGCTACTGGGCAGCCAGCGCCAAGCTGGGTGCCGATACCGCCTACGACGAAGCCCAGATGAAGATTGGTCGCCGCCTGGCCATCAAGCTGCTGAACGCCTCCAAGTTCGTGCTCGGCCTGGGTGCCACCGCCAACTCGGTCATCACCGACCAGGCCGCGGCAGGCGTCCTCACCAACGAGCTTGACCGCTCCCTGCTAGCCCGCCTAGCCGCCCTGGTTGAAGAAGCCACCGCCGCCTTTGAGAACTATGAGTACGCCCGTGCCCTGCAGATCTCAGAGACCTTCTTCTGGCACTTCACCGACGACTTCGTCGAACTCATCAAGGACCGCGCCTACGGCAACGTCGGTGAAGCCGAACAGGCCTCCGTCCTGGCAGCCCTGGCCACCACCCTCGACGCCATGCTACGCCTCTTCGCCCCCTTCCTGCCCTTCGTCACCGACGAAATCTGGTCCTGGTGGCGAGCAAGCTCCGTGCACCGCGCCCCCTGGCCCACCACCGACGGCTTTGCCGCCGCCGTGGCGGACGCCGACCCCGCAGTCCTGCCTACCGTAGCAGCTGCCCTGGGCGGCCTGCGCAAGGCCAAGTCAGAGGCCCAGGTCAAGCAGCGCACCGAGGTAGAAACCGCAACTATCACCGGTTCAGCCGAAGACATCACCCGCATTCGCGGCGGTCTCGGCGACCTCAAGGCAGCAGGTAACGCCCGTGACCTCGCCCTCACCGAAGCAGAGGGCGAGCTGGCCGTCACTGACGTTGTGCTGATTACCGAAGAAGAGAACTAAAAACTAAGGCCCGGTTCCAGAGCTTCTGGAACCGGGCCTTAGCTTTTGGGGCGGTTAGCAACCGCCGCTAGGTGCTGGCGTCAAGCGGTGCCTGCCAGGCCTGTTCAACCAGCTGGCGAAGTACCGCCCGTCGACCTTATCGAGGTTAGTAATGTAGAGGCAGGAGGCTCCCAGTTTGTGGGGCCCGAGTTGAGAGCAGAGCTCCTCGAACTCGAAAGCTCCAGCAGCTCAAGCCCCTGAGTAACCCTACGGGGCCAGGGTAAGCCCTCGATAAAGGTGCGGGGCTGTACCTTGGTGGGGCGGGTTTTCACGTCCTTGGCGGTCTCTTGCCGGTGTGGCCTTCGGTGACGGTGACTGTGCCAGCCATAGGCTACTTCTGCTCGATGTTGAAAATCGGGCCGACGTTGCGGGGGCGCTTAATCTCAAAGAAACCGGGGTAAGAGGCCAGAGCCACAGCGCCGTCGAAGACCTTGGCGGCTTCTTCACCGGTGGGGGCAGGTGACATCACGGGGCCGAAGAAGGTCACACCGTTAATGCTCATCAGGGGCACACCGATGTCATCGCCACCAGCAGAGTCTAGACCTGCACGGGTTGAGGCCCGCATCTGCTCGTCGTATTCCTCGGTAAAGGCAACCTGGGCTAGTTCGGCGGGAAGACCCACCTCAGCCAGGGCAGCTTCGATAGCCTTCTCGAAGTAGGTGCCCTCTTTGTTCTTCTGGTGGTGAATCTGCTCGCCGAGGGCGGTGTAGAACTCATCGAGTTTCTCCTGGCCGTACTGTTCTGCCACGGCGGTAGCCACACGGGCAGGACCCCAGGTGTTGTCGATGTGCTTGCGGTAGCCCGGGTCAAGGTCGCGGCCCTCGTTCAGGACGGCGAGTGAGAAGGGGTGCCAGGTGACGGCAACATCGCGCTGGGTCTCAACCTCTTTAATCCAGCGGGAGGTCATCCAGCACCAGGGGCAGGTAGGGTCAAACCAAAAATCAACGGTATTTTCAGCCACGGGTTGTCCTTTCAATCAGGGGTGGGATACAAGAGCCCGCTGCCAGCGCGCAGAGGCACCGACAGCGGGAAAGACTTTTAGGCAGATTTTTTCTCGGGGGCTTCGAGCACCAGAATGGGGTCCTTCTCCCCCGCCACAACAGCCTCGTCGATAATGACCGAGGTGACGTCTGAGCGGCTGGGTACATCGAACATGACCGGCTGCAGAATCGACTCCATGATGGAGCGCAAACCGCGGGCCCCTGTATCTCGCTCAACAGCCTGGCGGGCAATAGCTGCCACAGCGGCGTCCTCAAAAATCAGCTCGACCCCGTCGAGGGCAAACATGCGCTTGTACTGCTTGACCAGGGCGTTCTTGGGCTCGGTTAGAATCCGTTTGAGGTCAGACTCGGTGAGCTTCCCCAGGGTTGCCAGCACGGGCAGGCGGCCAATAAATTCAGGAATCAGACCGAACTTGAGCAGGTCCTCGGGCATGAGCTTGGTGAGAATATCGCTCTCTTTAGCAGCCTGGTCAATAGATGCGCCAAAGCCGATGCCCTTGCGGCCCACTCGCCCGCCCACAATCTCTTCGATACCGGCAAAAGCACCGGCGACGATGAAGAGGATATTGGCGGTATTAATCTTGAGGAAATCCTGCTGGGGGTGCTTCCGCCCACCCTGCGGGGGAACCGCTGCCTCGGTGCCCTCAAGAATCTTGAGCAGGGCCTGCTGCACGCCCTCACCCGATACGTCCCGGGTGATGGAGGGGTTATCGGCCTTGCGGGAAATCTTATCGATTTCATCGATATAGATAATGCCGCGCTGGGCCTTTTCAATATCACCGTCAGCAGCCTGGATGAGCTTGAGCAGGATATTTTCGACGTCCTCGCCCACGTAGCCGGCCTCGGTCAGGCTGGTGGCGTCGGCAACGGCAAAAGGTACGTTGAGTTTCTTGGCCAGGGTCTGCGCCAGGTAGGTCTTACCCGAGCCGGTGGGGCCAACCAAGAGAATATTAGACTTGGCAATCTCTACGTCTTCGCCCTCGGTAGCCAAAAGCTCCTTGGCCTCAAAGGCAGGGCTCTGCTGGGCCCGAATACGCTTGTAGTGGTTGTAAACAGCAACAGAGAGGGCACGCTTGGCGGCCTCCTGGCCAATCACATACTCCTGCATATGGTCAAAGATTTCACGCGGGGTGGGGAGCTCTTCAACGGCACCCAAATCTTTCACATCGGCGAGCTCTTCTTCGAGAATCTCGTTGCACAGTTCAATGCATTCATCGCAGATGTAAATGTTGGGGCCGGCAATCAGTTTACGAACCTGTCGCTGGTTCTTCCCACAAAATGAGCATTTGGGAAGAGTGGTGCTATCGCCTAGGCGAGCCATAGACCCTACCTTTCCTTGGGTTCCTCTACCTAATCTACCGTGAAAACCTGCCTAGCCCAACATGTGACGGTTCAAGCAAGGTTACGTCTTTATGACTTAACACTTGAACCGGGCGGGCTATTCCCTCTCTACCGTCTGGCAGACAGAAGGATGCCGCCCCTGCCCTTCCCTGCCTTTGGGCAGGTGGGGCGGGAGGCGGCGTCCGCACCGAGTCTGAACGTAAGCAGTGCTTAGTCGTGCTTCTCGGCGGTGTTGAAGGAGGGCTTGACGGCCTTGCGAGATTCAAGCACCTGGTCAACGATGCCGTACTCGAGGGCGCCCTTGGCGGTGAGGATGTTATCGCGCTCGATGGACTTATCGACCTCTTCAAAGGTCTTGCCGGAGTGCAGAGCCAGGGTCTGGGCGGTCCACTCGCGCATGCGCATCACCTCGTTGGCGTGAATCTCGATATCAGAAGCCTGGCCGCCCTGCTGGCCCGAGAGGGCGGGCTGGTGAATCAGCACGCGGGCGTTGGGCAGGGCAAGGCGCTTACCGGGGGTACCTGCTGCCAGAAGGACGGCGGCAGCTGAGGCAGCCTGGCCCAGGCAGACGGTCTGAATTTCGGGGCGGATGTACTGCATGGTGTCGTAGATAGCAGTCATCGCGGTGAAGGAGCCACCGGGTGAGTTGATGTAGAGGGTGATGTCGCGGTCGGGGTCCTGGGATTCAAGCACCAGCAGCTGGGCCATGATGTCGTCGGCTGAGGCGTCGTCGACCTGCACGCCCAGGAAGATGATGCGGTCTTCAAAGAGCTTGGCGTAGGGGTCCTGGCGCTTGTAGCCGTAGGGGGTGCGCTCTTCGAAGTTGGGGAGCACGTAGCGGTCGGTGGGCATACCGGCAGGTGCGGTTGATAAAGGAAGGTGAATCATTCGTTTCTCCTGTAAAAAGTTCTGTGCCGGTTTACTTGTCGGTGGCGCTGGTGGCCGGGCCAATCTTGTCGAGAATCTTGTCGAAGAAGCCGTAGGCCAGGCCTTCTTCGGCGGTGAACCAGTTGTCGCGGTCGTTATCGCGCAGGATGGTTTCAACGGTCTGGCCGGTGCGCTCTGCGGTGATTTCGCTCAGGCGCTTCTTCATGTCGAGAATCAGCTGGGCCTGGGTGCGGATGTCGGAGGCGGTGCCGCCGATGCCACCGGAGGGCTGGTGCATGAGGATGCGGGCGTTGGGGGTGGCGTAGCGCTTACCGGGGGTACCTGCGGTGAGCAGGAACTGGCCCATCGAGGCTGCCATACCGGTTACAACGGTAACAACGTCGTTGGGAATCAGCTGCATGGTGTCGTAGATTGCCATGCCCGCGGTGACGGAGCCGCCGGGTGAGTTGATGTAGAGGTAGATATCTGCCTCGGGGTCTTCAGCTGAGAGCAGCAGGAGCTGGGAGCAGATACGGTTGGCGTTGGAATCGCGCACCTCGGAGCCCAGCCAGATGATGCGTTCCTTGAGCAGGCGGTTGTAGACGTAGTCGTCCTGGCCGCCCATGGGGGTTTCCATGGCGGGGGCCTGGTGTGCTTCAGGGGTGAAGGACATGTGTTCCGCTCCTTGTGTCGGTTGCAGCACCCGCGCGGACGCCGGTGCCAAAGATTTGCTTGACACTTAGGTTATCGCTTTTGAGGCTCCAAAAATTGCCTTTTGCCCCTCAGTTCGCTGTTGGCATGTGCCCGCTACGCTGTGAGCAAGAGCGAGCGGGCACGGGGCCTAGTGGTAGCAGGCGATGGGGCCGTTGGGGCCCTGGATTACCTGGATGGGGGTGTTGAAGATGTCGGTGAGCAGGTCATCTTGCATAATCTCTGCAACGGTTCCGAAGCGGGCTAGTTTGCCGTCCTTGATAGCGCAGATGTAGTCGGCGTAGCGGGCGGCGAAATTAATGTCGTGCAGCACCACGATGATGGTGCGGCCCAGGGTGCGGGCGGCGTTATGCAGGTGCTGCATCATCTGTACGGAGTGGGAGATGTCGAGGTTATTGAGGGGCTCATCAAGAAGTACGTAGTTGGTTTCTTGGCAGAGCACCATGGCTACGTAGGCCCGCTGCCGCTGGCCGCCTGATAGTTCATCGAGGTAGCGGTTTTCGAGGGTGGTGAGGTTAAGAAAGTCGATATAGCGGGAAATGATCTCTTCGTCTTCAGCGGTGAGTCGGCCCCCGGTGTAGGGGAAGCGCCCAAAACCCACCAATTGGCGCACGGTGAGTTTGGTGACGAAGTGGTTTTCCTGCCGCAGAATCGAGACTACTTTGGCCAGGTCTTTGGACTTGGTGGTAGCCACGTTCAGGCCACCGATTTCGATGGTGCCCGAGTCAATATCGAGTAGACGGCCTACCATGGTGAGTAGGGTGGATTTACCGGCGCCGTTAGGGCCGACCAGGGCGGTGATTCCACCTGCGGGCAGCTGAACGTCAACCGGGCCGATGTTGGTTTCACCGGAGTAGCTTTTAGCAACCTGGTGGAGGGTGATCATAATTTGCCCTTTCGAAGAATCACGATCAGGAAGGTGAGGCCACCGATGAGCTCGATAATAATGCCTACCACACCCTGGGCTGAGAAGATGTGGTTCATGATGAAGTAGGAGACCGCCAGAATGGCAAAGGAGAGCACGGTTGCCATGGGGAAGAGGTAGCGGTGGTCGTAGGTGTCGGCGAACTGGTAGGTGAGGGTCGCTACCAAGAAGCCGAGGAAGGTCAGCGGGCCGACCAGGGCGGTGGAGACCGCCATCATGATGGCGACGATGACCAGCACGATAATGGATTCGCGGCGGTGGTTGATTCCCAGGTTGGTAGCCGCGGGTGCGCCCAGGGAGAGGGCGTTGAGGGTACGAGATTTTGCGTAGAGCACCGCAACGCTCAGGACAATCAGGGGCAGGGCTACCGGGTAGTAGGCGGGGTCGGCGTTGTTGACCGAGGCGAAGAGGCGGGCGGTCAGGATATCGAACTCGCTGGGGGTCAGCATGCGCTGCATGAAGGTTGAGACAGACCCCAGTCCCCCACCCAGCACCACACCGACTAGGAGCATGACGTGCATGTTGGCCCGTTTGCCGGTCAGCAGCCAGGAGTAGAGCAAGAGGCTCAGGGCCACCATCATGATCAGCTGGAAAATAAAGGTGTCGAGGGTGCGGGCGGCAATCAGCCCGGCGGCCCCGGCGAAATAGATGGTTGCCGTGTGAATCGCGGCGTAGAGGGCCTGAAAGCCCAGAATACCGGGGGTGATGATGCGGTTGTTGGTCACCGTCTGAAAAGCCACCGTTGCCACAGCCTGGCAGACAGCGGCCACAGCCATCGCAATCAGGGCGTTGGAGCGGCGTTCAGCAATGAGCCACCACTTGGGGGTGCCGTTCTCAAAGGGGTTGGCGTAGGCCAAGAGCCCAAAGGCTGCCAGCGCAGCGGCAACGGTAAGCACTGCCAGGAGCACCCAGTAGGTGCGAGCAGCAACCGGGGTCTTGAAAGCCCCAGCGCTACGGGAGGTGCCTGCCCTGCGGGAGGCAGGGCGGGCGTCCGCACCGGCGCTCATCTCGGGCAGCGCGGACGCACCCACCCGGCTTTCTTTACTTGCCTGCTGATACACGGGGCCGCCCCTTCACAATCAGACCAATAAAAACAAGAGCACCCACGATACCCAGAATCACCGACACCGGGATTTCGAAGGGGGCGATAATAGTGCGCCCAATCAGGTCGCAGACAGTCACGACCCCGATACCGGTCAGGGCAACCCAGGGTAGATTAGAGCGCAGATCATCGCCGCGGAACATACTGACGATGTTAGGAACGATCAACCCCAGGAAGGGCAGGGACCCGACCACCACGGTCACCACACCGGTGGCGATAGCAATCAGGGCGGTGCCTACCAGCATAATCTGGGCGTAGTTGAGCCCTACGTTCGTGGCAAATTCCTGGCCCAGACCGGCAACGGTCAGGCGGTCGGCGTACCAGAAAATCACCGCAACAACCAAGAGTACTAGCCAGAGCACCTCGTACTGCCCCTTAATCACAGACGTAAAACTGCCCGCGAACCACACACCCAGGTTCTGCAGCAGATTGGTCTGGAGGGCAAAAAAGGTGGTGAAGGCCGAAACAACGGCACCCAGCATCATGCCCACAATGGGAACAATCAGGGACGACCTGAGTGAAACCCTGCGTAGGAAGAGAAAGAAGACCATCGACCCGATAAAAGCGAAGACGATTGCCGCCGTCATCTGCTGCAAGAGGTTTGCTGCCGGGAAGAAATAGAGCATAAAGAGCAGGCCCAGACTTGCCCACTCGGTGGTACCGGTGGTGGGTTCCACGAACTTGTTCTGGGTCAGCATCTGCATCACCAGCCCGCACATGGCCATGGCTGCCCCGGCAAGCACCAGAGCAACGGTTCGGGGTATGCGGGTGATGGCGAACATGGCAGCGCCGTCAGCCTTGTTGAAGATGTCGTACTCCCCCGTGAACAAGGAGAGCACGAGCAGGGCAACAATTCCTAGGCTGGCTAGCAGGAATTTGCCGCTGACCAGGGAGTTCCTGGTGTGGCTAACTCGGGTGGTTTCGGTGGTCGTCATAAAAGCCCTCAAGGAGTCACCCCGCCGCGAGGGCAGGATGACTCCTTTTTCATCGGTTATAGGGTCTCAGCCGGTGCCTTACTTGGCGACTTCGAACTTATCGGCAAGATCGTTGAGAATCTCGGTGTAGGTGATGATGGATTCGTTGGTGTAGGTGTCAGCCGGAGCGTAGGCAATCTGGTTCTTGGTGATTGCGGTGACGTTGGCCAGAGCTGAGCTACCGGCGATGACGTCTGCGGCAGCGGGTGAACCTTCATCAGTGCTGGTGCCAGCATCGCGGTCAAGAACCAGCAGCCAGTCGGGGTTGGCTTCTGCGATAGCCTCAACCGAGATATCGTCGCCCTGGTGGTTGTCAGATGAGCCTTCAACTTCGAGGGCGGGCTTGAGGCCCAGCATGTCGAAGACGGGGCCGTAGGTGCGGCCGATGGAGGGGGCAATGTAGCCAATTTCGCCGCCGGAGACGTTGACGGCCATAACGGTGGATTCGCCGTCGTAGGCGGCCTTAGCGCGGGCTAGAGCGGCGTCGAAGTCTGCAATAAGCTGATCAGCTTCAGCCTGCTTGCCGAAGACCTCACCCAGTACGGTGACCTGGCGCTTGAGCTCTTCGTCAAGGGGCTGGCCCTTACGGGGTTCAAGTTCGAGAATGGCGGCCTGGGGGTTCAGTTCCTTGATGGCATCATAGTGCTGGGAGAAGCGCTGGCCGTTGACGATCAGGTCGGGCTCTTCAGCAGCGAGCAGTTCAAGGTTGGGCTCGCGGTGGGTTCCGATGTCGGTGATGGACGAGTCGTTCTTGTAGGTCTCGACGGTTGCAGGAATCAGGGGGATGGGGGCTGCAACCAGGTCGATATCCCAGGACTCGAGAACCTCAAAGGTGCGGTTATCGGTTGCGGCGACCTTCTGAGGGGAACGGTCACGGTAACCTCACCGTAGTTATCGGTGACGGTAACGGTGCCAGCTGACTGACTGGCAGAAGCTGAGGTGGACGCGCTGGATTCAGAGGACGCGTCTGTGGTGCCCGCGCCACAGGCGGTGAGCGCCAGTGCTACAACGGAGGTGGCTACGAGCAGGGAGATACGGTTGGCCTTCACGGATTTTCCTATATCTGTTAGTGGTGTGTACTTGGTAAGCCTCAACATCTTATAAGGCTTAACTTACCTAAGATTAGTTAGCCCCACCTTACTTTTTCAACCTCAAAACCCCTATTACGAAATATTTTTTTAACTTATTTGCCGTATTTGACTTCTAATCACCCAGGTCATCCTCTTTTAGGCAGCGGACGCCGGCACCTGCGGCAGCACAAAGCCCCCGCAAGAACCCAATCAGGGTCTTGCGGGGGCTTGAGCTAGAAAAGTTTTAGAGCCTCAAGAGGCAAAAACTTATTCGGCGTCTGCGGTCTCACCCAGGAAGGATGAGAGGTCAACGGCCTTGCCGTCCGCGTCCTTAACCTCAGCCTGAGCCAGAACAGCTGCCAGAGCCTTTGAACGGCGAACCTCGCCAACAATCATGCCGGACTGGCCTGAGCCGTCGAGCATCTGAGCGAACTGGTTGGGGTCCATGCCGTACTGCTGGCTCATGGTGATGATGTAATCAATGAGCTCAGCCTGCTCGACAGAAACTTCTTCCTTCTCAGCAATAGCGTCGAGGATGATTTCGTTCTTGAAAGCACGCCCGGTGTTCTCGCGAATCTCTGCGCGGTGCTCTTCGGTGTCGTGGTCATCGTCCTGGCCGGGGGTGTTGAAGTGCTGAGCCAGCTGGTCTTCAATAACCTTCTCGGGAACGGGGATTTCAACCAGTTCAACCAGAGCGTCAAGAACCTTGTCGCGTGCTTCTGCACCCTGCTCGGCAACCTTGGAATCAGCAGCCTGCTTCTTCAGGTCTTCCTTCAGTTCAGCGATGGTGTCGAACTCTGAAGCCAGCTGAGCGAAGTCGTCGTCAGCCTCGGGCAGCTCGCGCTCCTTCACAGCGGTGACCTCAACCTTAACGGTTGCTTCTTCACCTGCGTGCTCGCCACCGGCAAGCTTGGTGACGAAGGTGGCATCCTCACCAGCGGAGAGGCCAAGAACAGCCTCATCCAGACCGTCCAGCATGGTGCCGGAGCCAACCTGGTAGGACAGGTCGTTAGCGGCATCAACCTCTTCGCCATCAATCTCAGCGGCGATGTTAATGGTCAGGAAGTCCTCGTCAGCTGCGGGGCGGTCAACAGCCTTTAGGGTGCCGAAGCGGCCGCGCAGGGCATCGAGAGCCTTCTGCTCGTCTTCTTCGGTAACCTCTACGCTTGCAACCTCAACCTTGATACCTGAGTAGTCAGGTAGTTCAATCTCGGGGCGGACGGTGACCTCGATGGTCAGCTTCACGTCAGCTTCGCGGTTGCCCTCTTCAGGCTTAGAAACGATGTCGAGCTCGGGCTGAGCCAGGGGGGTCAGCTCATTCTCAACCAGGGCCTGCTGGTAGAAGTTGTTCAGAGCATCGTTCAGAGCGTTCTCAACAACAAAGTCAAAGCCTGCACGCTGATCGATGAGAGCCTTAGGGGTCTTACCCTTACGGAAACCGGGAACCGAAATCTGGTTAGCCAGTGACTTGTAGGTACGGTCAAGGTAGGTCTTGAACTCAGCGAAGGGAACCTCGACCTCAATCTTTGCGAGGGTCGGGTTGATCTTCTCGACGGCAGTCTTCACGTCCGTTGATCTCCTGATAACTTGATTGGAACCGCCACCCGGAAAAGAGTGGGGCTAGATATAACGTTCTATAGAAAAACCCGCCGTTTCCGGCGGGTCGTTCTATTTCACGTCGGGGTGACAGGATTCGAACCTGCGATCTCCTGCTCCCAAAGCAGGCGCGTTAGCCAAGCTACGCCACACCCCGATTTGCACGGAAGGCACCACCCAGTTTAGCGGTTCAACCGCCCAAAACCTAACTCGCGCCCCGATTACGCCCAGGGCGTGTTGAGAAACGCCAGCGCCACCCTGATTTGACAAGGCCTCGTTCGACCAGGTTTACTGGAAAACGTCCACAACGCTGGGCACCCCATTCGGGGATGTAGCTTAATGGTAAAGCCTCAGTCTTCCAAACTGATTACGCGGGTTCGATTCCCGTCATCCCCTCTCACGCGGCTGTAGCTCAATGGTAGAGCGCACGCTTCCCAAGCCTGATACACGGGTTCGATTCCCGTCAGCCGCTCGCTTCACGGACACTCTTCGGAGTGGCCGTTTTTGCTTCCCTAGAAAAACCGGCGAGCAACAGGGGCAGGTGCATCCAACAGCTCCACCAGGTCGCGCACCTTCACGCTCCCCCTCGCCACCTTCTGACCGCGGCGGTGCCGGTTAACCCAGGCAGCCTGCAGACCCGCCCGAGCCGGGGCGGCAACGTCCGCAATATAGTTATCGCCCACATGCACAGCAAAAGCCGGGTCCACCTCTAACTGGGCACAAACAAACCGGAAAATATAGGGATTGGGCTTGCTCATGCCTACCCTCTCCGAAGAAAACAGGGGCATATCGTGCAAGCCGATAGCATCGAGCTTCTTCTGCTCAGTCAGCTGGGACCCGTTAGAAAGCACCGCCACCTGCAGATGCCCAAACCGGTGGCCGAGCTCCTCAAAAAACCGATCAACCTCAGCAAAAGGAGCCCAAGCCTTACGGGTTTCCTCCTGTAGGGTCGCCAAAAACTTCTGAGCCCGGTCAGCGCTCTGCTGCTCCCCCGTCATCAGGTGCAAGAGACTCGACGTGCGAAACAAGCGATTTTCGTCAAAGACCTGCTCACCGGCCAAATAGCGCTGAAAATCCTCACGCTGAATATCGGCCCAGGCCTGGAAGTAGCTCTGGCTGTCGTCGATTTCTCCCTCAAAACCAAACTCCCGAACAGCCCGGTTAAAACCCACTGCGGTTGCTGTATCGCTATCGAGCAGGGTGCCGTCTAGGTCGAAGAGCACCAGGTTGGCCTGCCCCAGCAAGTATCCGGTATCGCGCATAGCAGCCCTTCGATGTCATAATGGCGTTTAACTCTTCACCAGCATATACGTTGGCCCCTTTCATTAAAGGAACACCCCACCGTCAAAGCGGCCCCAGTACCTTCAAGCTCGCCCGAATCAGTCGCCCGAACCACCGCGGTACCGGTACCTTCAGCCGCTGAGGCACCTACTTCCCAGCCAGTGGCCCCTGCTCCCACCGAAACCCCGGTACAGGCCATCAACCCGCCGGTTAACAGCGGAGCAACCACCCTCATCACAGACCTCGCCCCCTACCAGACTGGCGGCGCATCGGCTTTGGTTTGTGCTGAGCAACTCTATCAAGGACCTCAGTGGCTAAGGCCCCATCTCAGCTCAGTCAGATTTCACCCAGGGTATGCTTACCGGGGTGGGCCAGCGGGTGTCTTTCCCCTAGGATGGGGAGTAGACACCCACACCTTTCAACCACGAGATTGACTCCCCCATGGCTTTAGCACCCACCCCCGCTCGTTTCGCCCCGGCCTACGCCCTGCTTGCTACCGGCATCCTGATACTGACAGGCTGCGGGAGCAGCCAGACCGCCACCTCAACCACCAGTATGCCCGCAGAAACAGAGGTAAGCGTCTCAAGCAGTGCGCCCCCGAGCCCATCGGCCAGCGCTAGCCCCAGCCCCACCGCGGAGCCCACAACAGAAACAGCCAGCGCAGCACCCTCTGCGGTTGAGATCGCGGTACCGTCCCCTAGCGCCACGGCCCTGACTCCCCCGGTCAACGATGGCTTTACCATCGACCCGGTTTCTCTGGTAACCACCGATCTTGTAACGGGCACCCCGGTGGCTGACCTTGCAGCCTACAACTTTGCGGCGGCAGACCAGCCCTCTGTCGTCTTCCAGACTCCTGACCCCCAGGTAGCCTGCCTGATGCAGACCTACGGGGTATTTTGCATGACCGATGACTCAAAGAACTGGGTCCTACAGTCGGTGTCGATGGGCCCTGGCGATACCCAGCCCCGCACGGTTCAGGCCCGCGGCCGAGCTGCCACCCACGACTGGTTCAAGACCAACACGGTGCTGCCCGAGGGGCAGTCCATCAGCTGGATGGGCATGACCTGCACAACCACCGGCCCGGTGAGCGTACAGTGCAACGACGGCACCACAGGCTTTAACCTCTCTGACCTGGCAGACCGCTAAAACCTAGACACAAGTAGGGCCCCGGTGATACAACCGGGGCCCTACTTTTCTCGTCTGAGCCTACAGCTAGGCTAGTTACCTAGTGCTGGCAGCCCGGGCACCAGTAGAGCTTACGGCCGGTCACTTCTTCCAGCGCAATAGTTGCCCCACAGCGGGGGCAGGTCTGGCCCTGGCGGTGGTACACGTAGTTAGCGTGATCAGGCCAGGCCTCGGTTTCCGGGACACCGGGCCTGTCGGCGGGATCAGTGGTGATGATGCGACCTACACGCACGCCAATTTCCAGCAGGTGCTTATTATCGTTCCAGAGGGCTTCAAGCTGCTGGCGGCTGCATTCTTTAGCCGGAGTAAAGGGATCGATGCCGGTGCGGTAAAGGGATTCTGCCCGGAAGATGTTTCCTACCCCCGAGATGGCCTTCTGGTCCATAAGAACTACACCGATAGGCCGACTGGTCTTGGCTGCCGCAGCGTAGAAGGCGGCCGGGTCGGCGTCCTGGTTCAGGGGGTCGGGGCCCAGCTTGGCACGCACTTCCCCCACTTCCTCGGGGGTGAGGGTTCGGCAGATGGTGGGGCCCACCAAGTCTGCCCAGCCGTGCTCTGAGACCAGGCGGACGCGGGTGGTCGGCCGGGGTGCAGGAGGTTCGGCGGAGAGTTCGGCCCGGTGGTCCTCTTGCTCACCAATTTTGCGGGGAGCACCAATCGAGGAGGCCCCTGTAAAGTGCTCGTCACCGCCGAAGGTGAAGGCCCCGTAGATTCCCAGGTGGACGTTGAGGTAGAGCTCGTTGGAGAAGCGGGCGAAGAGGTGCTTGCCGTGGGCGAAAGCCGAGCCGAAGGTATGACCGTCGAGCAGGGCGGCGCCGTCCGCAAATCTTCCCTGGGGGCTGGTGACCGCCAGCTGGGCACCGGCAAAAACGTCGGTGAGCTGGCGGGCCAGGCGGTGGATTGAGTGCCCTTCTGGCATTAGTTCTCGTAGCTGTCGATCTGCTTGCCGGCGATGGCGCCGGCCTGCTCGTATTCGGCCATCTGACCGATGCGGCGGGCGTGGCGCTCTTCATTGGTCCACTCGGTGGTGAGGAAGACCTTGATGATCTCGAGGGCTTCTTCCTTGGTATGCTGGCGTCCGCCCACTGCAACGACCTGGGCGTTGTTGTGTTCGCGGGCCAGGGCTGCGGTGTCGTGGTTCCATGCCAAAGCAGCACGGATGCCTTCAACCTTATTAGCAGCCATCTGCTCGCCGTTGCCGGAGCCACCCAGCACAATACCCAGGGAGTCAAGTCCCGCTGCGCGGTCTGCGCGGACGGCGAGCGCCGCGTTGATGCAGAAGCTGGGGTAGTCGTCGAGGGCATCGTATTCAGCGGGTCCGTGGTCGACCATCTCGTAGCCGGCCTCGGTGAGTGCTTCGATGAGGTAGTGGCTAAGTTCTAGGCCTGCGTGGTCGGTTGCGATGTGTACACGCACGGTGTCTCCTTTGGTCGTGGTGGGTGGGGGCCGGTTGACCGCACTGAAATTTAGTTATGTGAATCACTGGCAAGCACATAGAATTGGGAAGGTATGTGCTGTGTATTGCCCTATATAC
Source organism: Rothia nasimurium (assembly GCF_004569295.1). Classification (GTDB taxonomy): domain Bacteria; phylum Actinomycetota; class Actinomycetes; order Actinomycetales; family Micrococcaceae; genus Rothia; species Rothia nasimurium_B. The sequence continues at coordinate 78,217 of NZ_SPQC01000002.1, read as the reverse complement.
GATTGTAGGTCACGTGCAGCTCCCCCGTGGCTTGTTTTCTGTGGTTTGCAGATGGGCAGGCCTCTAACTTCAGATTTGATTGACAAGGATTCCTCATGCCTGGAATGAATTTGACCCGTGCCGAAGCTGAGAAGAGAGCATCTGTGGTTCAGCGTGTGCATTCGTACACGGTTGAGCTTGATTTAACGCGCGGTGAGCGGGTCTTTGGTTCTCGTACGGTGGTGCGTTTTGATGCGGTTGCCGGAAGTGAAACCTTTATCGATGCGATTACCGATACGGTGCACAGTATTGAACTCAATGGTGAGTCGGTGCCGGTGACCGCTGCTGACGGTGTGCGTATTGCCCTGCCGGCGTTGGCTGAGAGCAATGAGCTGGTGATTGATGCCGATATGCTCTACACCAATACCGGTGAGGGTTTGCACCGCTTTGTGGACCCGGTGGACGGCGAGGTTTACCTCTACTCGCAGTTTGAGGTTCCTGATTCCCGCCGTGTTTACCCGGTTTTTGAGCAGCCTGATTTGAAGGCTGAATTTGAGTTTATTGTGACTGCCCCTGCCCACTGGGTAGTGGTGTCTAATCAGCCTGAGACTTCTGTTGAAGAGGTGGCGGACGGCAAGAAGAGGACTTTTGCGCCTACCCCGCGTATCTCGTCCTACATCACCGCAATTATTGCCGGCCCCTACGCTAGCGTGCACTCCTCACTCACCAATAGCGAGGGCCGCGAGGTGAAGCTGGGTTGCTACGCTCGTCAGTCCTTGATGGAGTACCTGGATGCCGATGAGGTCTTCCATATCACCCGCCAGGGTTTTGAGTTCTTTGAAGAGCAGTTCTCAACCCCCTACCCCTTTGAGAAGTACGACCAGCTCTTTGTGCCCGAGTTTAACGCCGGTGCTATGGAGAATGCCGGTGCTGTGACCTTCTTGGAGAACTACATTTTCCGGTCTAAGGTGACCGAAGCGATTGTTGAGCGGCGCGCTATCACCATTTTGCACGAGCTGGCCCACATGTGGTTTGGTGACCTGGTGACTATGAAGTGGTGGAACGACCTGTGGCTCAATGAGTCTTTCGCTGAGTTTATGTCGACTCTGGCAGCTGCTGAGAACACCCGCTTTGCGCCTGAGGCCTGGGCTACTTTCTCGGCCTCGGAGAAGACCTGGGCCTACAACCAGGATCAGCTCTCCTCTACCCACCCCATTGTTGCCCCGATCCGTGACCTGCAAGATGTTCAGGTCAACTTCGACGGCATCACCTACGCTAAGGGCGCCTCTGTGCTGCGTCAGCTGGTGGCTTGGGTAGGGCAGGATAACTTTATGGCCGCCCTCAAGGTCTACTTCGAGAAGCATGCCTACGGCAACACCGTGCTCGATGACCTGCTCGATGAGCTGGAGGCGACCAGCGGACGCGACGTGCGCGCCTGGTCAAAGCTCTGGCTGGAGACCGCCGGGGTCAACACCCTGACCACCGAGGTCGAAGAGGCAGAGGACGGCACCATTACCCGCCTGGCCCTGCGCCAGACCTACGCTGAGGGCTTTGAGACCTTGCGCCCCCACCGTCTGGTCATTGGTTTCTACAATCTCGACGGGGAGGTGCTCACCCGCACCGACCGCCTAGAAATCGATGTGGATGGCGAAGTTACCGAGGTTCCCCTGGCCGTTGGTGCCAAGCGCCCCGATTTGATTCTGGTGAACGACGAAGATTTGGCCTACGCCAAGATTCGCCTGGATGAGCGGTCTCGTGCTACCGCCGTTGCCCACCTGGGTGCCATTGACTCGTCCGTTGCCCGCGGCGTGGTCTGGGGTTCACTCTGGGATACCGTGCGCGATGCCGAAATGCCCGCCCGCCAGTTTGTTGAGCTGGTTCTGGGTAATATCGGGGCAGAGACTAATTCCACCGCCGTCCGCACCCAGCTTCTCAACCTCGAGAACACCCTGCGTGCCTACCTGAACCCCGCCCATGCTGAGGCTGTTCGGGCTGAGGCCGCTGACCGTATCTGGCAGCTGGCTCAGGCAGCTGAGGCCGGTTCTGATAACCAGTTCCAGTTGGTCGGTACCTTCGCCCGTCTGGCACACACGTCAGACCAGCTCGATGCTGTAGCTGCTCTGCTCGATGGTACTACCGTTCTAGAAGGTCTGGAGATTGATACCGACCTGCGCTGGAACCTGCTGGGATCTCTGGCTGCGGGCGGACGCGTTACCGCAGCAGAGATTGACGCTGCCCTGGCTGAGGACAACACCTCAAACGGCCAGCAGGCAGCTGCTACCGCCAAGGCTGCTATCCCCACCGCTGAGGCCAAGGCTGAGACCTGGCGGGCTGTGGTGGAGACCGGCGAGCTCTCTAACATCGTGCAGCGCTCCGCTATTCTCGGCTTCTACCGCGGTGCCCCCGAGTTCTCAGAGCCCTACATCGACCGCTACTTCGAGGCTATTGAGGGGGTCTGGCGCGAGCGCTCCCACGAGATTTCAAGCCAGATTATCGGCGGGCTCTTCCCCCGATTCTACACTCAGGAAGTCCTGGACAAGGCCGAGGCCTACCTGGCTGGCCTGACCGAGGACGCCGCGGCCCTCAAGCGTCAGGTAGCAGAAGGACGCGACTCCCTGGCTCGTGCGCTGAAGGTTCAGGCCGCAGACCGCTAGGTCCTGAGCCATAAGGTAACTGCTGACGATAAGGGGCGGGAGTAGACTGGTGGGTATGAATTTACCCAACCCAGCCTTCCGCCCCTTATCTGCACCCGGCGAGGCCAGCGTCCAGACCTCACCCGCGACCGAAACGGTCGATGAGCGCTCTTTCTACTACCAGGTGGGTGGGCGACCGGTTTTTGAGAAGCTCTGCCGCGAGTTCTACTCCCGTGTGGCAGCTAACCCTGAATTTCGCGCCATGTACCCCGAGGAAGACCTGGGGCCAGCTGAGCGTCGGCTCTTTATGTTCTTGGAGCAGTACTGGGGCGGGCCCAAGACCTACCAGGCAGAGCGCGGCCACCCGCGTCTGCGCATGCGCCACAGCCCTTTCTATATCGGCCCCAAAGAACGCGATACCTGGCTCAAGTACATGCGGGAGGCCATGGACACCCTAGAGCTAGCTCCCCTGCACGACGCCGAAATGTGGGTCTACTTTGACCGGGCAGCCCATGCCATGCAGAACCGGGCCCAGTAGCTAAGTTTTAGGCTGAGGCAGCCGAGTAGACCAGTACGTGCCCTGCCCGGGCCGAGATGCGGGCCCAGCGTCCGCTGGTGAAAACGGGCATGGGTTCGGTAGCCCGCGGTGGTAGGAACCCGAGCACCTCAAGGGCAAAAGCAGCGCCGGTGGGTAGGCTCACCGTCGTATCGGGGGCTTGTAGAGGTGAAGACCAGATACGGGAGCGGACGGTTGCCACCACCGCATGCCCCGGGTTAGCGGGCAGGGCCCCGTCTACCGCGGCAATACCTTCCTGGGCCGCTGCCCGGGCATGGTCAGAGAGGTAAAACCCTTTCTTTTCCCAGCCGCTACGCGGAGCGGTACGCCCGGCCCAGGGGGTGGTCACGGTAACCGGCGGGAGGGCCAGGGCCAGCCCGGCCTCTTCAATACGGGCGAGCCGGTCAAGAAGAGCCGATGCTTCAACCGTGAGATCAACCTCGGCAGGCTGGGCCAGTTTGATAGCGCGCAGACCAATCACCGTGGGCGTCGAATCGAGCAGGGTTTCAGGTGCAAGCACGCACACCGACACCCCCAGCACCTCACCGTTAGCCTGTAGGCGGACGGCAGCCTGGGGGTCCACAGAACGGGCCCGGGTCAGGTGGGTCGCCAGATCACGGGCAGTTGTAACATCGGGTAGGTAAATATAGTCGGTGTAGTCAGAGAGTTTTAGCTCGGTCATATCACTAGCTTTCAAACGAGTTTATGCGGTCTGTTCTCCCACCACCCTATCGCAGAAACTCATTTGCGCTTCCAGTGGGATGAGAAAAATGGGGCTACCTGTGAGTAGAGTGTAACTATGAGTCACGAAACCCTAGAAAGTCTCTCCCCTACCCAAAAATTACTGGCCATGCTCAAGCTCACCCCCGGTGGAGCGTCCGCCCACGAGCATGTCTTTAGCGCCCTGACCCTCACCAAGGAATCCCCGCGTATTTTCGGCGGGCAGGTGCTCGCCCAGGCTGTTATGGCTGCTGCCCATACGGTCGACGATAAAACTCTGCACTCCCTTCATGGCTACTTTCTACGCCCCGGTGACGTAGAAGGCGATCTCTCCTACGGGGCCGAGCCCCTCAACGACGCCAGATCATTTTCCACCCGCAGGGTACAGGCCTACCAGGGCGGGCAACCAATCTTTTCCTGTATTGCTTCCTTCCAGGTGCCTGCCCCTGGGCCAGACCACGGCGCCAGCATGCCGCAGAATATCCCCGCGCCCGAGGGTCTGCCCACCGCAGCTGACCTGCTGGAGCATCTACAGGTCCCCATTGCCCAGAAGGTTGCCTTCTCCCGCCCCTTCGACGTCCGGCATGTGACTTCCCCGCTGTACACCACTCCCGGCCAAGAGAAGCAGCCGGTGAATATGGTCTGGTTCAAAACCTTCGAGCCCCTGCCCGATGACCCTGCCCTGCATCAGGCTGCCCTGGCCTACGCATCGGACTATACCCAGCTTGAACCGGTTCTACGGCAGCACGGCAAGACCTGGCTTGAACCCGGCATGAAGGTGGCCTCGCTAGATCACGCCATATGGTTCCACCGCCCGGCCCGCGCCGATGAGTGGTTGCTACTGGTTCAGGAGTCCCCCAGTGCCCAGGACTCCCGAGGTCTCTCTGTGGGTAAGGTCTTCACCCGCGACGGCCAGCACGTAGCCACCGTAACCCAGGAAGCCATGATTAGGTTGCCAGAGTACCGCGATTAGTAAACAGGTAAAGAAAATCCCTCCCACCGGTGAAGGTGGGAGGGATTTTTAGCTCAATTATCTTGTGAGCTTGCGGTGAACGACGCGGTGCGGCTTCGCAGCCTCGGGGCCAAGACGCTCAATCTTGTTCTTCTCGTAGGACTCGAAGTTACCCTCGAACCAGTACCAGCTGTCGGGCTGTTCGTCGGTGCCTTCCCATGCCAGGATGTGGGTGGCTACTCTGTCGAGGAACCAGCGGTCGTGGGAGACCACGACGGCACAGCCGGGGAATTCCAGCAGGGCATTTTCGAGGGAGGTGAGGGTTTCGACGTCCAGGTCGTTGGTGGGTTCGTCGAGCAGCAGCAGGTTGCCGCCCTGCTTGAGGGTCAGGGCCAGGTTGAGGCGGTTGCGCTCACCACCGGAGAGCACACCTGCCTTCTTCTGCTGGTCGGGGCCCTTGAAGCCGAAGGCTGAGACGTAGGCGCGTGAGGGCATTTCTATCTGGCCTACCTGGATGTAATCCAGGCCATCTGAGACAACCTCCCACAGCGACTTTTCGGGGTCGATGTTGGCGCGGTTCTGGTCAACGTACGAAATCTTGACGGTTTCACCGATCTTCAGGTTGCCACCGTCGAGGGGTTCAAGGCCAACGATGGTCTTGAAGAGGGTTGACTTACCTACACCGTTGGGGCCGATAACGCCGACGATGCCGTTACGGGGCAGGGAGAAGGAAAGACCGTTGATGAGGGAGCGGCCGTCGAAGCCCTTCTGCAGGTTTTCTGCTTCGATGACGACGTTACCCAGGCGGGGTCCCGGAGGAATCTGGATTTCTTCGAAGTCTAGCTTGCGGGTCTTCTCAGCCTCTGCTGCCATCTCTTCGTAGCGGGCCAGACGAGCCTTGGACTTAGCCTGACGGCCCTTGGTGTTGGAGCGAACCCACTCGAGTTCTTCTTCCAGGCGCTTAGCGAGCTTGGCGTCTTTCTTACCCTGAACTTCAAGGCGAGCGCGCTTCTTGTCCAGGTAGGTGGAGTAGTTACCCTCGTAGGGGTAGAGGTTACCACGGTCTACTTCTGCGATCCATTCTGCAACGTGATCGAGGAAGTAACGGTCGTGGGTAATGGCGATAACTGCGCCCTCGTAGGACTGCAGGTGCTGTTCCAGCCAGAGGACGGATTCTGCGTCCAGGTGGTTGGTGGGCTCATCGAGCAGGAGCAGGTCGGGCTTCTGGAGCAGGAGCTTGCAGAGCGCTACGCGGCGGCGTTCACCACCGGAGAGGTGGGTAACGGGTGAGTCGCCGGGAGGGCAGCGCAGGGCGTCCATGGCTTGTTCCAGCTGGGAGTCGATGTCCCAGGCGTTGGCAGCGTCGATGGCTTCCTGCAGCTTGCCCATTTCTTCCATGAGCGCGTCGAAGTCGGCATCGGGGTTGGCCATCTCTTCTGAGATTTCGTTGTAGCGAACAATCTTTTCGTAGATTTCGCCGACGCCTTCCTGGACGTTACCCAGGACGGTCTTTTCTTCGTTCAGCGGGGGCTCCTGCATGAGGATGCCCACGGTGTAGCCTTCTGAAAGTCGTGCTTCGCCGTTGGAGGGGGTATCGAGACCCGCCATGATTTTCAGGATGGTTGACTTACCGGCACCGTTGGGGCCGACCATACCGATTTTTGCACCGGGGAAGAACGACATTGATACGTCGTTAAGGATGACTTTGTCGCCTACAGTTTTGCGGGCTTTGGTCATGGTGTAGATAAATTCTGCCATGCGTTTAAGCCTACCGGTTGATGTCAAGCTGTTGGGGGTTTAGGGCAGGGCATCTGCCAAGAATCTTGGTGTGAGTTTGCCCTGCCCCGCCCTTTAGCTGGTCAGACCCTCAACAGCCTCGTCGTCTGTTGCCTTATCGGTGAGTCCCTGGTCAGAAACCTGATGGCCGTTTTCGGGAGAATGGCTACCTTGGGGGTCTTCTTCAACAGCTGGTAGAGAGCTATAGCCGTGGTTGAGTTTCTGTTCCCCGGCTACCTGCTCGTTGAACTTGCGGTCGGTCTCATCGACATCCGGTTTCCTGTCGGTGATACGGGCAAAATTGGCTAGTCCGTAGTTGAGGTCGTGCCCGATACTGGTGGCGTCTACTTCGATGCTGGTGCCGGGTGAGCCGTCCGCCCGTTCAAACTGTTTGACGCGCAGGCGTCCGGTAACCAGCACCGGGTGCCCTACCTGCAGGCTCCGGGCGCTGTTATACGCCAGAGCTCTAAAGGAGTTGACGGTGTACCAGTTGGTTGTGCCTTCTTTCCAGGTGCCGCTGGTGGCATCAAACCAGCGGGGTGTGGAGGCAATACGGAAGTTCGTTACCGGGATATTGCCATTGGGCAGAAATTTTTGGGTGGGTGCCGTTGCGATAAAGCCTCGGATAGTGACGGTGTCGGTCATGACTCCTCCTTGAGTTGTGGGTGGACCGGGTGTCTCAAGGGTTACACCAGCAAAGGTCTAAGAGCCAGAAAAATGTTGCCTGTGGATAACGTATGTGCTGCTACCGCACGGTAAAGGGCAGAAAATTGGTGAAGCTGTGACGCGGGCAAGAGCTTTCATGACAGATTTTGTTCACACCCCTGTTGCACGGCTGCCCTACCCCTCTAGGCTCATACCACCTGCCCCGCTAAGGTACCGGGGCAGGCGTCCGCATCTACCAGCACAAAGGAGACAGCACAGTGACCAATACACGTGTTCCCGATGAGCCTGCCTGGGTACGGGATGACCGCACCCGCACCTACTTTGGACAGGAGTGGCAGAACGTGCCGCGCACAAACGAGGCCCTTTTCGAGCACCTCTGCCTACTGGTGTTTCAAAGCGGCCTGTGGTGGTCTACGGTTCTGGCAAAACGGGAGGAGTTGAACCGGGCCTTACACGATTTTCAACCCGACCGTTTGGCTGCCATGACTGTAGACGATATCAGTGCCTACCTTGAGGGCGATATCGGGATTAGGAACGAATCTAAGCTTCGGGCCTGCATCGCTAACGCGAGAGTGTTGAAAGAGTCTCGGGTAAATCTAGCAGATCTCTTTGCTGAGGCATTTCCAGAGGAATTACTGTGCCCGTGTACCGAAGCACTCCCCCGCACCACCGCTGAAACCGATACCCTGGCTCGCGAGTTACGGGCACTCGGGTTTCAACGCTTAGGGCCGGTGGTGGTATGCGCGGTGGCTCAGGCCGCTGGCTATATCAGGTTAGAAACCCACACGCTTAACCGGCGTGGTCAAAGTAGGCTTGCACTGCCTGGCTAGCCACCTCGTACCCTACCTGCTGGTCCTCGAACCCCTTACTCAACAGGGCAATGGAGTAGGTAGTACTTTCGGTTCTAACAAGACCGACGGAGTTGATATGCCATTCGCCAGTATCTTCCTGGATCCAGCCATTTTTAACCGATACGTCGGTGACAGGTTCCCCCCAGCACGGTCTGCCCGTATTGGGAACCCACACCCCAGGTTTGTGACCAGTCGAGCGGAACCATTTTTTCGAGAAGAAATTGAGCGTCGGTAGCATTGACCCACTCAACAGTATCGACGATGGCACGCATGATGCGTACCTGGTCCTCAGCCCAGGTTTGGTTATCGCCCCAGGTTCCGGCAGATCGGGTCTCTGTGACCCCCAGCAGCTCATAGGTCTTGTTGAGGATTGGGCGCTGGCTGTAGATTCCCCGTCGTCAAACCCAAATCTGCGGTAGATCTCATAGGAAGAGACTGTCTGTGGCGTGGTTATAGACAGCCAGGCTGAGGGTGATGCCGTAGTCTACTTCGATCTGGTCAAGTGCCTGGTTGATGTCTACGTCGTGGGCCTCGTTGGTGTGTTCATCACCGGTGGCGGTGGGCTGGATTTGCTCTTCAGCAGGGCCACAGGCAACAAGTAGGGTGCTCAGAGCTAGGGTGAGCCTGGTCCCTGCCAGCATTGTTCGGCGGGGCAGGACGGGGGTGCGCCGCTGAGCGTTTCAGGCAGGTTGGCTGTAGACATGCCCTCTAGTGTATTCCGAAAGTATTTGATTTTCCTGTGTGTAAGCCATATTTGATAATAAAAAATATCCCCCACTTGTTTTACCAAGTGAGGGATATGTTGAGCGCCCCAGGAGGGAGTCGAACCCCCGACCAAGAGATTAGAAGGCTCCTGCTCTATCCACTGAGCTACTGAGGCTAGCCGCTGTTTATACTATCGACTCCTCGGCTAAAAGTCATCTCAGCATCCAAAAGGGCATCGCCCCCGACCAAGAGATGAGTAAGGCTCCGGCTCTCATCTGGAGGCTAGATACTGACTTCGTAGAGGGAGGATCGTTGGCCACGGCGGAGCACTCGGCGGGTTGCCGGGTCGAAGAAGACCAACCAGAAGGCGTAGGCAAGGCTGAGTACAGCTGCGATAAGGCGGCCCATGTTCTGGTCGAAGTTATCGAGGTAGGGTGAGACAGCAAGCTGGTCTGAGACCCCGTAGATCACAAAGAACATAGTGGTCAGGAAGTAGAAGTCCAGCTGCCAGTCGGTGCGCACACCGGCCACCACAAACAGCGGGATGAACCAGAGCAGATACCAGGACTGCAGCATGGGTGAAAAAACCACAACCATAGCTAGAGCCAGGCCTGTGCGGCGGATGAGGTTTTCGTCCTTGCCAACGAACATGACAACCACGGCCAGCAGCATGCCCGCGAGCTTTCCCAGAGAGAAGAAGGTGCCGCGCACCGAGTTCGCCAGGGCGTTATCGCCGGTGATAGATACCAGAATTTGGTTGATTTGCAGCCCCAGGAAGCCAATGGGAGTGAACCAAATGTACTGGCCACCGGTGGTAGCTAGGGCCCCAATCCAGCCAAAGCCCAGGTCGGTCACGGACCCAAGCACCCAGAGCTCCGCCATGGAGATAGCCAGGGTCATGGCCCAGAAAATAAAGCGGCGGGGCCAGCTGGCTCCCCTACCGGCCCAGAAAAGCCCGATGAAGGGTAGGGCGACCAGGGCAATAGGCTTGACGGCTACAGCTGCGGTCACCAGGGTAATTCCCAGTAGGCCGCCCACGGTATCGCGGCGGGCCGCCGCATGGTAGACACCTGCCAGTACCAGGCCGGTCATCAGGGCGTCGTTATGGGAAGAGGTGATGAAGGCGGCGATAAAGAGGGGGTTGGCCAGCACCAGCCAGTTAGCTCGTATGCCATTGATACCGTGGAGGCTCGCCAGTTTAGGCACGTAGTAGGCGATAAGCCCCACTCCGATGAGGGCAACCAGTCTAAAGAGATAGAGGGCGGTATCTACGGAATCACCGGCGATTTGGGCTACCCATTTTTCGATGAGCAGGAAGACGGGGCCGTAGGGCGGAGCCGATTCGGACCACATCTGGTCGGCACCGTACTGGAAGAAGTTATTGACGGACGAAACCCCGTACTCGTAGGGGTTAAGCCCTGACGCCATGACGCGTCCCTGGGCAAAGTAGGAGAAGACATCACGGCTATAGAGGGGGAAGGCAAACAGCTGGGGTAGCATCCAGCAGATAATGGCTGCGGTTGCCCAGCGTTTTGCACGCTGGTCCCAGACGAGCAGTTTCTGCACCATGCGCAACCATTCGCGGCAGAGCATCATCGATCCCACAACGAGTAGGGCGATGCAGGTCACCAGCCCGGGTGCCGTGTAGCGTAGCGGGATAATCCAGTCCACCCGGCGGAAGGGGGAGGCATCTGCGAGCCAGCCCACACCGAAGGATGCGAACATCACCAGTAGAGAACCAATGGTTCCGAAGATGAGGGTTCGCAGGGGGCTACCCGAGACATAGTGGGCTGTCTTGGGGTTATACCGGTGCACCGGGATGCTGGCGGTATGGGTTTGCGCTGTTCTGGGGCTCATGGTCCTCCTGGCCGAGCGGAAGAGTACACCTGATTTTACCCGGATGCCCCTAGCCCACTGGGCGTGTGCGGCGCTCTGCTCTCTGAAAATCTGCTGTGGGTTAGGGCTCAAAAGGGGTAGATTGGTTCTGTGTCTATTTCAAATGAACGTATCGTATGGATTGATTGTGAGATGACCGGCCTCTCTCTTAAGAAGGACGCCCTAATCGAGGTCGCCGCACTGGTGACTGACGGGGATCTCAACATTTTGGGTGACGGTGTGGATGTCGTCATTAAGCCCGAGCCCGAGGCCCTTGAGCAGATGGATGACTTTGTGCGCAACATGCACACGGTCTCTGGCCTGCTGGACGACCTGGGCCAGGGCATCACCATGTCCGAGGCCCAGCAGCTGGTACTGGATTATGTGAAGCAGTGGGTTCCTGAGCCGCGCAAGGCTGTGCTGGGTGGTAATTCTGTGGGCACCGATAAGACTTTTTTGGTGCGCGATATGCCTGAGCTCGTGGACTACCTGCACTACCGCGTGATTGACGTGTCTACCATCAAGGAGCTTTCCCGCCGCTGGTTTGAGAAGGCCACCTATAACGCCCCGGCAAAGACCGGCAACCACCGGGCACTGGGCGATATCCAGGATTCCATCGACGAGCTGCGTTACTACCGCGGCACGGTTTTTGTACCCTCCCCTGGGCCCGATAGCGCAGCTGCCCAGAAGGTTGCCCAGGAGGTCGCGGCAACCCGCCAGCAGATTAATCCTGCCTAGGGGTTCAGGAGGCGCGGACGCCGCCCGCAGCCTGGCAGCGTCCGCCCGACCCCAGCCCCGAAAGTTCGTGAGCACAGTCACTCTGTATAACCTCATTTTCGATTTGCGGGGAATCAAAACTGTGTGTAAGCTAGTATCCGTTGCCAAAACAAGCCGGTGAAAGAAACGGTAGTTTTTGTAGACATGGTGGTCGTAGCTCAGTTGGCAGAGCGCCTGGTTGTGGTCCAGGAGGTCGCGGGTTCAACCCCCGTCGATCACCCCGAGTAGAAGGGTCGCTACGGTTTTTATCGTAGCGGCCCTTTTTTGTTTACCCTGCGTGAGAGGTTATGTCATGACTGTTTTGCCCATTGTTATTCACGGTAACCCGGCTCTGCACCGCCCGGCTGCTCCGGTAACGTCCTTTGATGATGAGCTGCGCAAGCTTATCGACGATATGTACGAGACTCAGGAGGTCTCGAACGGTGTGGGCCTGGCAGCCCCCCAGGTGGGTGTGGGCCTGCGTCTTTTTACCTATAAGTTTGAGAATGAGGACGGTGTGCCCCCGCTGGGCGTAGTGGTTAACCCCGTGCTGACTCTGGGCAAGATTTCAACAGCTGACCCCGACCCCTACGATGAGGTTGAGGGCTGCCTGTCCTTCCCCGGCTATTCTTTCCCGCTCAAACGCGCTGACTGGGTCACGGTCAACGGGTTCGACGGTGAGGGTAATCCGCTGAAGTTTGAGGCGACCGGCTGGTTTGCCCGCGTCATGCAGCACGAAACTGACCACTTGGACGGCAAGCTCTACGTGAATCGGCTGAACGCCAAGTACAGCAAGAAGTACAAGAAGGTTGTGAAGGCTGAGAGCTGGACTGCCGAAGGTAACACCTGGATGCCGGGTGTCGACCCCGACCCCTTTGGTCACGGGGAGTAAAGAACGGGACGCCCGATAAGCCTGGGATGAAGCGCATTTTTCCGAGCAAGCGAGGAATCAAAAAATGCGCTGAATCGGTAAGCGCCAGCGAACCGCAGAACCCGGCGTGCGCCGCATAAAACTAAAAGAACGGGACGCCCGATAAGCCGGGTTCTGTACCTACCCGAGGGCAGGCGGCAATCATCCATCTAGACCCGTCGTTGCCGGCGGGCTCAAGCAGCCTACCCGGGCGCTTCACCGCACTGGTTACTAGCGCGCCCTGTTTGGCCTTGCTCCGGGTGGGGTTTACCGAGCTACCGCAGTCGCCTGCGGTACTGGTGAGCTTTTACCTCACCTTTTCACCCTTACCCCGTGGTGGGGCGGTTTGTTTTCTGTGGCACTGGCCTGCAGGTTACCCTGAGTCGACGTTATCGACCACCCTGTGCTGTGGAGCCCGGACTTTCCTCGAAGCGTTTGTGCGCTGCGCGATTGCCTGGGCGTCCCGTTCTGGGGTTCTACTTTACTACACTGGTGGGTATGTTGATTTTGTTTCCGCCGTCTGAGGGTAAGACTCCTGCCACATCTGGCTCCGGGGTTGAGTTGGGTGACTTGTTGGCTCCTGAGTTGACGGGGGCTCGTGAGGCTGTGGTGGATGAGTTGGTGCGGGTGAGCGGTTTGCCCGATGCGGGGCAGCTGTTGAAGGTGGGCCCGTCCTTGCTGGCTGAGGTTGAGCGGAATACTCGGTTGTGGTCGGAGCCTGCGGCGCCTGCGGCCGAGGTGTATTCGGGGGTTTTGTTTGAGGCTTTTGGGTACGGCTCTTTGAGGGCGGACGCGCGAAAGCGGGCTGATAGGGCTGTTGTGGTGATATCTGCGGCCTGGGGCGCGGTGGGTCTTACCGATATGATTCCGGCCTACCGGCTGTCGATGGGCACGAAGCTGGGTGAGATTGGGGATCTGGCTAAGTTTTGGAAGGGCGAGCTCAAACGCCCCTTGAATGAGTTGGCCGGGGATCAGCTGGTGGTGGATGGCCGCTCTGCTGCTTACGCGAAGGCGTGGACGCCCGCTCCGCAGCACCATCTGCTGGTTCGGGTGGAGAGAGTGGCAGCTGATGGTAGCCGCAAGGTGATCTCGCATATGGCCAAGCACTACCGGGGCCTTCTGGGCCGCTACCTGGTGCAGGAAAACCTGACCGAGATTGAGGACGCCGGTGAGCTGGCCGAGGCGCTTGCCCCCGGTTTTGAGGTGGAGCTGCTCTCCCCCACCGAGAAGAAGCCGGGTACCCTGACTCTTCTGGTGAGGGAGTAGGGCACCTAGCGGGTAGAGGCTGAGCCCGTTACCTGCCCGGTGGAGACGGTGAAGTCCCAGGGATCGGTGTTGAGAGTCGAGACGTAGGTGTCGATAGTAAAGCCCCGCTCCTCCAGTTTTTTGGTGATAAGGCGGGCGGCTCCGTCCATCCAGAGCCATTCGCTGGCGTAGTGGGAGCAGTCAATGAGGGCCGGAGTTTCGCCGCTGATGAGGGCCTGCTCACGAGCTTCTGAGGCCGGGTGGTGGCGCAGGTCGGCGGTGATGTAGACGTCCGCCCCCGATCCGCGGGCGTCGCCAAAGAGGGAATCGCCTGCCCCGGTGCAGAGGGCAATTTTTTGAACCTTCTGATCGGGCCGGCCTGCGATACGCAGACCGCCGGCGGTTGCCGGCAGGAAGTCAGCAATTTTTTCCGCCAGTTCCTTGAGGCTGACGGGAGCAGGTAGACTGCCAACGCGCCCGATGCCGACGCGAACGTCCGCACCCTCAATCTGTACGGTCTCTTCCGCGGCCAGAATCTCGGTGTCTGTGATGCCCAGCTTGCTCATGAAGACCTCGTTGGTGCCGTGCGGGGCCGAGTCCACGTTGGTGTGGGCACCTAGCAGGCCGCAACCAGCCTCAATGAGGGTGTGCACGATTTCGCCCTTATAGTCGGTATCGGGCAGGAAGGACGCCCCGCGCAGCAGCAGGGGGTGGTGGGTAATGAGCAGGCCCGCACCTTTTTCTGCGGCCTCGCGGGCGGTTGCCACGGTGGCGTCCACAGCAAAACCGACGGTGGTGACGGGGGCATCGGCTCGCCCGATCACCAGACCAGCGGCGTCCCATTTCTCGGCAAGAGAGGGCGGGAAAATGTCGTGGAAGGCCCGGGTTACATCGTTCAGGGTGGGGGTTGAAAGTTCAGTCATGCCCCTATTGTGTCACGAGCCCCGGGCCGGGAATAAGACCGGGGAACCTACGGTTACCCGAAGTATGCAAAGTTTTGTTGTAGGCGGCGGGTGCTTCTGGTGCATCGACGCCGTATATCGTCAGTTTGAAGGAATTACCGCCAGTATCAGCGGCTACACCGGTGGGCACCTTGAGAACCCCACCTACCGCGAGGTGTGTTCGGGTACCACCGGTCATGTCGAGGTAGTCAAAGTGGAGTTTGACGAGACCGTCATTCCCGCCGAAACCGTGCTCGATATCTTCTTCACCTCGCACGACCCCACCAGCTGGGACAGGCAGGGGGCGGACGCCGGCCCCCAGTACCGCTCTGCCCTCTACTATGAGAACGAGGAGCAAAAAGCCCTCTTCGAGGCAGCCATTCAGCGGGCCTCTCAGCTGTGGGACCAGCCCATCGTGACGGTGCTAGAACCCCTGGGCACCTTCTATGAGGCGGAGGAGTACCACCAGAACTACTACGCCCTTAACCCCTACCAGGGGTACTGCATGGCCGTCATCAACCCCAAGCTGGCTAAGGCTAGGCAACATTACGCCAGGTTTCTTAGAAGTTAAGCCCTCCCCCTTTGTTTCGTAAACTAGAGGGCGAACCATTCATCGCTTCCACCTGAAAGGTGCACTCGTGTCAAAGATGTACAACAATATCACCGAAGTTGTCGGCCGCACTCCCATTGTCCGCCTCAACCGTCTGGATGCTGACCTGCCCGGCAACGTCGCAGTCAAGCTGGAATTCTACAACCCCGCCAACTCCGTCAAGGACCGCATCGGTGTGGCTATCATCGCCGCCGCTGAGAAGTCCGGCGCCCTTAAGCCCGGCGGCACCATCGTTGAAGGCACCTCAGGCAACACCGGTATTGCCCTGGCTATGGTGGGTGCTGCCCGCGGCTACAAGGTCATTCTGACCATGCCTGAAACCATGAGCAACGAGCGTCGCGTCATGCTGCGCGCCTACGGTGCTGAGATTGTGCTGACCCCTGGTTCTGAGGGTATGCGCGGTGCCGTTGAGAAGGCCAAGGAAATCGTTGCCTCCACCGAGAACGCTATCCTGGCCTCCCAGTTCTCCAACGAAGCTAACCCCGAGATTCACTACAACACCACCGGCCCCGAGGTCTGGGAAGCAACCGAAGGCAAGATTGATATCTTCGTTGCTGGTGTTGGCACCGGCGGTACCGTCTCTGGTACCGGCAAGTACCTCAAGGAGCAGAACTCTAACATCAAGGTTGTTGCGGTCGAGCCCAAGGACTCCCCCCTGCTGAC
The DNA here is from genome assembly GCF_004569295.1 of Rothia nasimurium. Lineage (GTDB taxonomy): Bacteria > Actinomycetota > Actinomycetes > Actinomycetales > Micrococcaceae > Rothia > Rothia nasimurium_B. The sequence goes on along the minus strand of NZ_SPQC01000002.1, from coordinate 62,379 downwards.
CGAGGGTAAGGCTGGCCCCCACAAGATTCAGGGCCTGGGCGCTAACTTCGTGCCCGATACCCTCAACCGCGACATCTACGATGCCGTCACCGACGTTGCTATTGACGACGCTGTTGCTACCGCCCGTAAGCTGGGCACCGAAGAGGGCATCCTGGGCGGTATCTCCTCCGGCGCTGCCGTCTGGGCCGCCCTGGAAGAGGCGAAGAAGAGCGAGAACGCCGGCAAGCTGATTGTCGCTGTTGTTCCCGACTTCGGTGAGCGCTACATCTCCACCCTGCTTTACGAAGATATCCGCGGCTAAATATTCAGCCCTGTGATAATCTCTGGCACCCCGCTGGTTGGCAGCGGGGTGCCTGCGCGTCTACGTAATGTAGCCCGCGCGGACGCCTGCCCCGGCTTGACGTAAATATTTTGGGTGAGACGGAATATCGTTCTAGCCGTGACTGTTGTAGAGTTCAGCAAGAGCGCCCGCCGCGCTCCCCTGCCTAGATTTTGAGGAGAAGCATGAGTTTCCGAGCGCGTCTGCGTGAAGACTTAGACACCGTCAAAGCACACGACCCCGCAGCCCGCGGCGATGTGGAAATCATGATCAATTACTCCGGTATGCACGCCATCTGGGCTCATAGGCTAGCCCATAAACTATGGCAGAAGGACTCTACTCGCACGTTGGCCCGTACCCTCAGCCAGTTTGCCCGCTTCATGACGGGGGTTGAGATTCACCCCGGTGCCACCATTGGCCGCCGCTTCTTCATTGACCACGGCATGGGCGTGGTGATCGGTGAAACCACCGAAATCGGTAACGATGTCATGATTTACCACGGGGTGACTCTGGGCGGACGCTCCCTTGAGAAGGGTAAGCGCCACCCCACCATCGGTGACCGCGTGACCATCGGTGCCGGTGCCAAGGTCCTAGGCCCGGTGCTTATCGGTGCTGACTCAGCTATCGGCGGTAACTCGGTGGTCGTACACGATCACCCCGAGGACTCCATCATTACCGGCATTCCCGCCCGCTCGCGTCCGCGCACCCCCGAAAACAAAAAACCCCTGGTCGACGCCGTCGAGTACGTGGATCCGACCATGTGGATCTAATAAAAAATCCCAGCCATGCAGGCTGGGATTTTTTATTCTCCCCATTTTTGGGTGATTAAACTTCGAGATACAACGTTATCGTGACGATACTTCTGGTATTTCTTATTCCAGGGGGTACGCGCGTGGAAAGCAAAGACTTCGGGGTCCTGAACGAATACGAGCTTTCCACTGGCACGAGAGAAAAAATCTCTGTGTTCGTTAAGCCTAAGATTGTCGTCCCAGCCCCCAATAGAACGAATTGACTCAGTGCGCGCTAAGAAGTCATTGGAGGTCATTAGCCGGAAAGGAAGCCCGTGAACCAGCTGCCCGGGTTCGTATACGGGGTCAGCTGATTTAGCGTACAGGGTATCCGCTTTTGAACCGTAGATATGGGTGCGGAAGGTGGGAACCTCAATCAGGGTACAGGCGACTGCATCCACATCAGGGTGGGCTTCTAAATACTCATAGGCTTTCTGCCAATTGCTCGCACGAGTATGGACAGTATCGTCATCGGTAAATAGAACATATTTGGTGTTTACCTGCTCTAGAGCCGCATTTCGGCCTCGTGAAATGCCCACGTTAAAGGGCAGCTTTACGACCTGAACCGCGGAGTCCCTAGTTGACCAGTGCTTTTCAGAATCATCAGCTACAACTACGCGCCCGGTAAACGTTGTCTGTCGAATGCCGGAAAGGCAACGGTTCATGGTTTTAGGGCGTAAGAAAGTCTTTACCGCAAAGGTCACGTTCTCGTTAAAATCCGAGCTGATGGGAGTCTCTTTACGAAGAGCGTAGCGGGCAGTGAGGCTGTAATACTTTACGATAGTGCCTACAACCAGGCCATAACCGAATGTAGTAAGTTTATTCCCCTGATCTCCGATGAGTACTTTCTTCATCTTTGAACGTAACGACATCTCATTCCTTCATCTCTTTGATGCGATATAAATCTGTGCCCTGAGCGACGAAGCGTCAGGGCACAGATTTATATCGATGCTAGGCGTAGGGCCTAGTGGGTGTGGGAGTGTTCAGCGTTGATTTCGCTGCGGTCGCCGCTCCACTCGGTGTGCCACATGCCCTCAGAATCGATTCGGCCGTAGGTGTGAGCGCCGAAGAAGTCACGCTGCCCCTGAATCAGGGCAGCGGGTAGGCGCTTGCGGCGCAGACCGTCGTAGTAGCTCAGGGAGGACGCGAAGACAGGGACGGGCACGCCCTCGGCGGTTGCCTTAGCAACCACGCGACGCCAGGAGGGAACGAGTTCTTCCATGAGCTTCTTGAAGCCGGGGGCCAGCAGCATGTTGGCGGGGGTCTCGTCCTTGTAGGCGTTCATGATTTCACCCAGTAGTTCTGCACGGATGATGCAGCCTGCACGCCAGAGACCGGCAATGACGTCGAGCTTGAGGTCCCAGCCGTACTCATCGCCGGCTTTAGCCAGCATGTCGAGACCCTGGGCGTAGGAAACCAGCTTGGAGGCAAACAGGGCCTTGCGGACATCCTCAATAAACTCTTCGTCGCCGTTAGCAACGGCGGTGGTCGCAATCAGGCCTGCGGGTAGCTCTTCCTGGGCCTGCTTGCGGGCATCAGAGTTGCTAGAAGACAGGGCACGGGCAAATACTGACTCTGCAATACCGGAGACGGGGGCGCCCAGGTCAAGAGCGGCCTGGACGGTCCAGCGGCCGGTGCCCTTCTGGCCGGCCTCATCGACGATAACGTCGACCAGGGGCTTGCCGGTCTTAGCATCGACCTGGGCCAGAATCTCAGCGGTGATTTCGATGAGGTAGGAGTTGAGGTCGGTGGTGTTCCACTGCTTGAAGATTTCTGCCTGGGCAGCGGGTTCTAGACCTGCAACGGTGCGGAGCAGGTCGTAGGCTTCGCCGATAACCTGCATGTCAGCGTACTCGATGCCGTTGTGGACCATCTTGACGAAGTGGCCAGCACCGTCGGTTGAGATCCAGGCACAGCAGGGGTCGCCGTTGGGGGCCTTAGCGGAGATTTTTTCGAGCAGAGGGCCGAGGGATTCGTAGGACTTAGCGGAGCCACCGGGCATGATGGAGGGACCGTTGAGGGCGCCTTCTTCACCACCGGAGACACCGATACCGACGAAGTGCAGGCCCTTTTCGGCCAGGGCACGCTCGCGGCGGATGGTGTCAGGGAAGTGGGAGTTACCGCCGTCGATGATGACGTCACCTTCATCGAGCAGGGGTTCGAGCTGCTCAATGACGGCATCGACGGGGCCACCGGCCTTCACCATAATCAGGATGCGGCGGGGAGCTTCAAGAGAGTCAACCAGTTCCTGCAGGGTCTCGGTGCGGATGAAGTCGCCTTCATCGCCGTGGGCTTCGAGCAGGGCATCGGTTTTTTCAACGGAGCGGTTGTGCAGGGCTACGGTGTAGCCGTTGCGGGCCAGGTTGCGGGCCAGGTTTGCACCCATGACAGCCAGGCCGGTTACACCAATTTGTGCCTTACGAGCAGTATTGTTTTCAGTCATGTCTTAAGACTACGCTGGTCTGCTCTATTTATGCTTCAGGGCTGGGTGAGACGAAGCAAACTCTCACATTCTGGGAGGCTAACTACAGAGGCGCAGGGTTTTGTTAGGAGTCGTAGGTGTCGGTGAAGAGCACCCACAGGGCAGCAACCCCGATGACCAGAGCCACGCATGCGAAAATCGACCAGAGGGTCACCATAGCCCCCTGAGTGATAAAGAAAATCGATATCAGGAGCCAGACAACTGAGAGGAAGACTGCTGTGAAATTGCGGGGCTTAAAATTTCGGTTCATCGGGGTTGCTGTGAGTGTTTTTGTGGTTAGCGGACGCTGATAGCAGCGGGGCTGACGGTGGATGCTGTTGCTGCAGAGCCGCTGACGCTACCGCTTGCACCGGAGACGGTGTTTTCCAGGGTGACTTCGGTGGTGGAGCCGTGGGCTACCACGGAGGGAATTGATACTGCATAAGCAGGGATAGCAGCAGTGGCTAGGACGGCAGGTGCAGCCCCTGCGGTGCTCTGCAGCAGGGTGCGGCGTGAGGTAGTCAAGATAGGTTTCTCCTCTAGAGTTTATGTGTGTGCGTGGTAAAACTGAAGTTTCTAGTTTACCTATCGACACCTTCTGCTGGGGTTCTATTTACCTTGGCAAGACGCCCACACATACACCCACAGCTCTCCCCAACCTGACTACAAGAGTAGTAGAATTCAAAAAGCCCCACACCTTGGTGTGGGGCTTACTTGTGGGTCCTACCGGGATCGAACCGATGACATCCACGGTGTAAACGTGGCGCTCTACCAGCTGAGCTAAAGACCCTTGCGTCTTCCGCGTTATCTCTCGCGGCGACATGTAATACTCTACGCAGGTCAAAACAGTCGCGCAAATCGAAAACCCCCTTCGGAGCGCAAAAGCGGCCTATTTTCTGACTGTTTCAAGCAGACAAGAATCAGAAAATACCTTTTTGACATGGTGTTATATTTTTCTCAAAAAAATTATTAACTTTTTTCCACACCACCTTCTTTCAGGGCCAGAATCTACCAAAAAGGGCCTCCTGTCTAACCAGACAGAAGACCCTCATGCCTATTTCCCCTGCTTCATCACCAGGCGGAAAGCAGCCCAGTCTTGAGCGAGAGACTCAGTTGTAGTCACGTGTAGGCCCGCCAGCGGGGCAGCTTCTTGAATCTCCACCGGTGGAATGTGCCCTTCACGACCATTTTTTGGAGCCAGAAGCCATACAACTCCCCCATCATCGAGAGTTGCTAGTACATCCATGAGCCCGTCGACCAAATCGCCGTCCTCAGCGCGCCACCACAGCAAGATACCATCAACAACTTCCTGGTCGTCTTCATCCAGCAGCTCCGTACCCAGAAAATCCTCTAGGGCATCGCGCAAGTCGAAGTCGACGTCCTCATCGTAGCCAAACTCCTGCATCAGGCTGCCAGCGGGCAGGCCCAGCTTCTGACCAACAGTCTCTTTAGTAGCACCGGTGGCGCTCACGTATGTCCTCCAAAGAATCATAAGAAAGTGACGGGCTGCCATACCACAGACCCCGCATACCTGCCTTCCACCCCTTTGCTGAGCGAACTCAGGCATGCTCATAGTTCCTACTGAACACGCTTCAAGGCCCCAAATCAACAGAACACGACCAAAACAGGTCAGCTAATTTCACCCTCAGAAAAAGAAGGGGCAAGTGACGGCTAATTCACACCCCCAAACCCTTGAAACCACAACCTTAAAACCTGCAATTTGTGACAACATAGAAGAGAAGTTGTCTTAGCGCCTGCCCACCGGCCGCGCGAGGCATACATCCAAGGCTCACCGGGCACACACGTTGCTGCAGGTGAACATGTACCCCTACAACAAAGAGAGGTTGACTAGTGGGACCCTCAGAAACGAACGATCACGTTTTGAGTGCACTGACCAACAGCTTCACCGACATTGATCCCGAAGAGACCAGCGAGTGGATTGAGTCCTTCGACGACCTGGTCGAAGCTCACGGCACCGAACGTGCACAGTTCATCGTGCGCTCACTCATGCAGCGCGCAGGCCAGAAGTCGATCACCGTACCCATGGTGACCACCACTGACTACGTCAACACCATTCCTGTCGACCAGGAACCCGAATACCCCGGCGACGAGCAGATTGAACGTCGCTACCGCGCTATGCTGCGTTGGAACGCTGCCATGATGGTTCAGCGTGCCCAGAAAGCTACCATTGGCGTAGGCGGCCACATCTCCTCCTACGCGGGCGTAGCTACCCTCTACGAAGTAGGTTTCAACCACTTCTTCCGCGGCCGCAACCACCCCGGTGGCGGCGACCAGATTTTCTTCCAGGGCCACTCATCTCCCGGTAACTACGCACGCGCCTTCCTCGAAGGCCGCATTACCGAAGAGCAGCTCGACGGCTTCCGTCAGGAAAAGACCAAGCAGGGCACCCACCTGCCCTCCTACCCCCACCCCCGTAACCTGCCTGACTTCTGGCAGTTCCCCACGGTTTCCATGGGCCTTGGTCCCCTGAACGCCATCCACCAGGCACAGTTCAACAAGTACCTGCACAACCGCGGCATCAAGGACACCTCAGACCAGCACGTCTGGGCCTTCCTGGGTGACGGCGAAATGGACGAACCCGAGTCACGCGGCGCCCTGCAGCTGGCTGCCAACGACAAGCTCGATAACCTGACCTTCGTGGTCAACTGCAACCTGCAGCGCCTGGACGGCCCCGTTCGCGGTAACGGCAAGATCGTTCAGGAACTTGAAGCTTTCTTCCGTGGTGCAGGCTGGAACGTCATCAAGGTCCTCTGGGGCCGTGAATGGGACTCCCTGCTCGAGAAGGACAAGTCCGGCAAGCTCGTCCGCATCATGAACGAGACCCGCGACGGTGACTACCAGACCTACAAGGCTGAGTCCGGCGGCTTCATCCGCGAGCACTTCTTCGGCCAGACCCCTGAGACCAAGGAACTCGTTGCGGACATGACCGACGACGAAATCTGGGCCATGAAGCGCGGTGCTCACGACTACCACAAGGTCTACTCAGCCTTCAAGGCAGCTGTTGAGCACAAGGGTCAGCCCACCGTGGTTCTTGCTCAGTCTGTTAAGGGTTACGGCCTGGGTGCCTCCTTCGAGGCCCGCAACGCCACCCACCAGATGAAGAAGCTGTCAATGGAAGACCTGAAGCAGTTCCGCGATCACCTGCGAATCCCCATTTCTGACGAAGAGCTGGAGAAGGACCTCTACAACCCACCCTACTACCACCCCGGTAAGGACTCCGAAGAGTACAAGTACCTCATGGCCCGCCGTGAGGAACTGGGCGGCTTCGTCCCCTCCCGCAAGAACATCCAGCCCAAGATTACCCTGCCCTCAGATAAGGCCTACAAGGGTGCACTCAAGGGCACCGGTAAGCAGATGGCTGCTACCACCATGACTTTCGTGCGTCTGCTCAAGGACCTCATGCGTGAGAAGGACTTCGGCCACCGCATCGTGCCCATCATCCCCGATGAGGCTCGAACCTTCGGCATGGACTCCTACTTCCCCACCGCCAAGATTTACAACCCCAATGGCCAGAACTACTTGGCTGTTGACCGTGAACTCATGCTGGCCTATAAGGAATCACCCGAGGGCAAGATTATTCACGTAGGCATCAACGAGGCTGGCGGTACCGCTGCCTTCACCGCCGTAGGCTCCTCCTACGACACCCACGGCGAACCCATGATTCCCGTCTACATCTTCTACTCGATGTTCGGTTTCCAGCGCACCGGCGATGCCTTCTGGGCAGCAGCTGACCAGCTGACCCGCGGCTTCATCATGGGCGCAACTGCCGGCCGCACCACCCTTACCGGTGAAGGCCTGCAGCACGCAGACGGCCACTCACCGATTCTGGCTGGCACCCACCCGGCAGTGATCCACTACGACCCTGCCTACGGTTACGAAATCGGCCACATCGTCAAGCGCGGTATCGAGCACATGTACGGTGACAAGAACGAAGACCACAACGTCATGTACTACATCACCGTCTACAACGAGCCCATTCAGCACCCCGCTGAACCCGAGAACCTCGATATTGACGGCCTGCTCGGCGGTATCTACCGTCTGCACGAGGCAAAGGATGACGGCCCCCGCGCCCAGCTTCTGGCCTCAGGCGTTGCAGTTCCCTGGGCTGAAAAGGCACAGCAGATTCTGGCCGAGGACTGGGGCGTCTCAGCAGACGTCTGGTCAGTTACCTCATGGACCAACCTGCGCCGCGACGGCCTCGCTGCCGAGCGCGAGCTGCTGACCAACCCGTCCGCCGCCCCTCGCACCCCCTTCGTTGCCCAGCAGCTTGAGGGTGCAACCGGTCCCATCGTTGCCGTGTCTGACTACCAGACCGACCTGATGGACGGCATCCGCCAGTTCGTTCCCAACGAATTCGCAACCCTGGGTGCAGACGGCTTCGGCTTCTCAGACACCCGCGCCGGTGCCCGCCGCTTCTTCAAGATTGACGCCGAGTCCATCGTCGTCCGTACCCTGCAGATGCTGGCTAAGCGAGGCGAAGTCCCCGCCGACGCACCTGCTAAGGCCTTCGAGAAGTACGACCTGAACAACATCAATGCAGGCACCTCAGGTACCGCCGGTGGCGACGCCTAAGCCCCTGTGCTGACAAGTTCCTAGCTCACAGCGAGTCCTAGATTCGCGCTGAGTGTAAGGGCGGCCCCCACGATTATCGTGGGGGCCGCTTTTGTTCTGGGCAGTCCTTGGCCTAGTCGGTCTTACCCTCTAGCTTTCTTGGGCCGAAGCCCTTAGCTGTGAGTTTTCTTGGGTTTTGAGATTGAACAGCTGTGCCGTCCCAGCTGGCCTGCTAACAGGAGTAGGATAGTTATTTGAACAAAGCGCTAGAAACTTTCAAGTTCTAGGTCTCAAACTCTATTTTCAAGGCGGTTACGCGTGATAGCACTGGTGTGCCCCGGCCAGGGGTCGCAGAAGCCCGGGTTCCTCTCAAACTGGTTAGACGTCGACGAGGTACGCCCCCACCTCGAGCGGCTCTCTGAGGCTGTAGAACTTGACCTGGTTCATTACGGCACCGAGGCCGATGAGGAAACCATCAAGGACACCGCTGTTGCCCAGCCCCTGATTGTGGCAGCTGGTCTTGTCACCGGTCGCCTAGCCCAGAAGACCCTAGAGGGCCAGAAGCTTGTCTTTGCCGGTCACTCGGTAGGTGAAATTACCGCTTCAGCCCTAGCAGGTGTGCTCACAGAAGAGGACGCCATGCGGTTTATCAAGGTGCGTGCCGATAGCATGGCTCAGGCAGCTGCCGCTATCCCCACCGGCATGGCCGCCGTGCTCGGCGGAGTTGAGGACGACGTCCGCGCCGCTATCGCCGAAGCCAACCTCACCGCCGCTAACTCGAACGGCGGCGGACAGATTGTAGCCGCGGGTTCCCTCGACGCTCTTGCAGCTTTCGCCGAGAACCCGCCCGCCAAGACCCGCGTGATTCCGCTGAAGGTAGCCGGTGCCTTCCATACCGACTACATGGCAGCAGCCCAGGGGCCCTTAGCAGACTTTGCGGCAGGCCTCTCCCCCGCAGAACCGACTGCGCAGCTGCTCTCAAACTTCGATGGCCAGCCCGTTGCCACGGGGGCAGCGGCCCTTGAATCGCTGGTTACCCAGGTGACCCGCCCCGTCCGCTGGGACCTGTGCATGGCAACCCTCGCGGAGCGGGAAGTTACCCGCCTGGTTGAGGTTGCTCCCGCCGGTACCCTCGTGGGCCTGGCCAAGCGCGGTATGCGCGGCACACCGGCGTCCGCCATCAACACCCCTAATGACCTTGTAGCCCTAGCCCGGGCTCTCCAGGCCTAAAGTTTTCCCGAAAGGACTTCACGATGCCTACTCTCAAGCAGGTTGAGCCCAACCGCTACTCCCGCATTCTGGGCTACGGAGCTGCCCGCCCCGACCTAATCGTCACCAACGACGATATTGCCGGCCCGATTGACTCCTCAGATGAATGGATCGTTCAGCGCACCGGCATTAAGACCCGCCACCGTGCCTCAGAAAAGATCTCTGTAACAGACCTTGCAGTAGGAGCTGCACAGGACGCTCTGGCCACCTCAGGCGTGCAAGGTGAAGAGCTGGATGCCGTCATCGTCGCCACTATCTCCCACCCCTACGCAACCCCCGCCCTCGCGACCCTGGTAGCTGAAGCTGTGGGTTCCAAGGCGCCCGCTTACGATATTTCGGCAGCCTGTGCAGGCTTCTGCTACGGCATTGCCCAGGCGGACGCCCTGGTGCGCTCCGGCACCGCCCAGAAGGTTCTGGTCATCGGCGTTGAAAAGCTCTCAGACTTCATCGACAACACCGAACGCACCATTTCCTTCCTGCTCGGTGACGGTGCTGGTGCGGCGGTCGTAGGTGCTTCCGATGATCCCGGCATTGGCCCCACTATCTGGGGTTCGGACGGCGAGCGCTGGGGCGCTGTGGGCATGACCCATTCCATGCTTGATATCCGCAACCGTGATTTTGTGGCTAACCCGGTACAGGAGGGCGAGAAGCTTTGGCCGACCCTGCGCCAGGACGGTCAGACGGTCTTCCGTTGGGCTGTCTGGGAGATGGCTAAGGTCGCTCAGAAGGCTCTTGATGCTGCCGGAATTACCGCAGATGACCTGGGAGCGCTGGTGACCCACCAAGCCAACATGCGCATTATCGACCAGATGGTGAAAACCCTGAAGCTACCCGAGAGCGTTGTGGTGGCCCGCGATATCGAGTGTTCAGGTAACACCTCTGCTGCCTCTGTTCCGCTAGCTGCCCACCAGCTGCTCCAGGACAACCCCGACCTCTCTGGCAAGTTTGCCCTGCAGATTGGTTTCGGCGCGGGTCTGGCCTACGCGGCCCAGGTTGTTATGCTCCCCTAACCTGCCCTGTACCGGGTCGGTGGAGCGGGCGTCCGCACCGTATTTTGACAAAATGTTAGATTTATTTCAAAAATTAGGTGGCGTCACAGCTTAGCTTTGTGCGGGCTAGGGGCTACACTCAATTTTGGAAGCTAAAGTGGGCTCTGCCCACTTATCCCTCACCCGCTGTGCACCCCTGCGCGGTGAGTTACATCAGTGGCCCCACGCCACTCATACTAAGACGAAGGAGCCATCATGGCAAATCAGAACGAAATCCTCGCAGGTCTTGCAGAAATCGTGAACGAAGAGACCGGTGTAGAGGTTGAGGACGTCCAGCTCGAGAAGTCCTTCACCGAAGACCTGGACATCGACTCCATCTCAATGATGACCATCGTTGTGAACGCTGAGGAAAAGTTCGGCGTTACCATTCCCGACGAAGAGGTCAAGAATCTGAAGACCGTCGGCGACGCTGTTAACTTCATCGCTAACGCCTAAGTCGCGTTGACCAGGTTGGGCACGGTCTTATCGTGCCCAACCTGCTTTTTATTCTTTACCCCAACCCAAGACTGTATTCGAAGGAATGAAGCATGACTCGTAAAGTTGTGGTCACCGGCCTCGGCGCCACCACCCCCATCGGTGGGGATGTTCCGACGACCTGGGAAAATGCGCTTGCAGGTGTCTCAGGCATCACCACTATTGAAGAGCCCTGGGTTGAGGAATTCGACCTGCCGGTTTCGATTGCTGGCCGTGTGGCTGTAGACGCTGTTGAGTCGGGCCGCCTGACCAAGGTTGAGGCGAAGCGCCTGGACCCCTCGGGTCAGCTGGCTTTGGTTGCTGCGCGCGAGGCCTGGGAGAACGCCGGTTTCAGCGGCCCTGACGCTGAGGCTGCCGAAGAGTGTGATCCACTGCGAACCGCGGTTGCTTTTGGTACCGGTATCGGTGGTGTGTGGACTCTGCTTGATGCCTGGGATACTCTGCGCGAGAAGGGCCCGCGCCGTATGCTGCCTATGACGGTTCCCATGCTGATGCCCAACTCAAATGCAGCTGCCGTCTCGATGAACTTGAAGGCCCGTGGCTCTGCCCAGACAGTGGTGTCCGCTTGCGCTTCATCGACCGAGGCTCTCGAACTAGGCCTGATGCTGATTCGCTCGGGTAAGGCCGATGTGGTGATTGCCGGTGGTTCTGAGGCCGCGATCCACCCCATGACGATTGGCGCTTTTGCGAAGATGCAGGCCCTGTCGACCCGTAACGATGACCCTGCTGGAGCTTCCCGCCCCTACGATACCGGCCGCGACGGTTTTGTGATGGGTGAGGGTGGTGCTGCACTGATTCTCGAATCTGAGGAGCACGCGCTGGCCCGCGGTGCCCGTATCTACGCGGAGCTGGCTGGCACCGGCGTCTCAGCGGACGCCCACCACATCACCGCTCCCGACCCGGCTGCTCTGGGTGCTACCCGTGCCCTGCAGGAGGCACTGGCCGATGGCGGTATTTCTCCCGAACAGGTAGTACACGTCAATGCGCACGCAACTTCTACTCCCGTGGGTGATATTCCCGAGTCCCTGGCTCTGCGTGAGGTCTTCGGTGAGCACACCGGCAAGGTAGCTGTATCTGCAACCAAGTCAATGACAGGTCACCTGCTCGGCGGTGCCGGTGCTCTTGAAGCTGTGCTGACTGTTCTTGCGGTTTACCACCGTAAGGCTCCCTGCACCATTAACCTGGAGAACAAGGACCCCGAGATTGACCTTGATGTTGTTACCGAGGCTCGGGACCTTCCTGCCGGTGAGATTATTGCTGTCTCGAACTCCTTTGGCTTTGGTGGCCACAACGCTGTAGCGGCTTTCCGTAGCGTCAGCAACTAGCACCGTGCTGGTCTAGCGTGTGAAAAGGGCCCTTCTGCGCGAACCCTGGTTCGGGCAGAAGGGCCCTTTTCTGTGCTCTGGGGCGGGTGCTCTTGCCTTAGGCCCGGAGCCTGACGGTAGCGCTGGTCGATGAGGCGTTAGGGCGCAGGGGCTCAAGTTCGTCGTCCCAGAGCTGGCCAACGGCTGCAGAGAACTGCCGGTAGAGTTCATCGAAATTACCGGCTGCCTTTTCGAAGGCATAGCGGATGCGGTCTTCGGTCACGGTGAAGTTGCCCTGTAGGTCTACCGGTAGGGTACAGATGCCAAGTTCGGGGGTGTGCATGATGCGTAATGCGTCAGAGGTTGCGGTGCGGCGCTCGGTGACTTCAAAATAGCTGCCCTTGAAGTGACGGAGGGTGGAGGCGATGAGGGCTGCTCCCCCGCTGTTGCCCTGCCAGCTGATATCTGCACGGTGGTAGCCCGGTTTCTGGGGTTGGGCTTGCCAGGTGGGGGTCAGCCGGTGGGCAGTGAGATTTTCAAGAGCCCAGGTAACGTGGCTTGTGAGGGCTGAGGGGACAGCCAGCAGAAAGATAAAACCACCGGTAGGGTTGCCGGTAGTCTCTGGCGGTAGGGGGACGGGCTGGCCGGTCTTTTCTGCTGGTGAAAACATGGTCTTCCCATCCTATACCTTCTGCCTTATCTTTAGGCCCGGGGGTGAGCCCTGCTATAGGCCTGGGCAAGACGGTCTACCGAGACGTGGGTGTAGACCTGGGTGGTTGCTAAAGAACTGTGCCCAAGAAACTCTTGGACGGCTCTGATGTCGGCTCCCCCATCGACCATGTGGGTTGCTGCTGTATGGCGGAAGACGTGGGCGCCTGTGGCTTCGGTGTCTTCCAAGGTACCCAGGAGGGTGGTGAGGTCTTGGCGAATCTGCCGGGGGTTGGCGCGTTTACCCTGGGGGCCGATGAAGAGGGCGTGTTGAGCTGGGGCGCTTTTAGCTGCCTCTGTCTCGGGAAGCCACTGCGGGCGTCCTGCCACAACCCACCGGTTGAGGGCCTGCATAGCCTGGGCCCCGAAGGGCACAACCCGCTCTTTATTGCCCTTACCCAGCACGCGCAGGGTTCGCTGGTTACGGTCAATGCTTGCTAGGTCGAGACCGGTAAGTTCTGAGATGCGCAACCCGCTGGCGTAGAGTAGCTCCACCACCGCTTGAAGACGCAGGAGTCGGGCGTCCCGCGGGGCCTGCTCCAGAGCTGCTGTCAGGGTTGTGGTGAGCGCCTGCATCTGGGCTTCGCTGAGTACCGAGGGCAGGTGGTTGCTCTTCTTGGGGGTAGTGAGTTTGAGTGCCGGGTTGGCTTGGAGGAGTTCTTCTTCCTCCGCCCAGGTAAAGAAGGTCCGCAAGGACGAGGACCGCCTGGCCATAGAGCTCCGGGCAGCTTGTTTGCGGTGATGGTAGGCTAGCCAGTCTCGAATGACTTCAAGGGTGATGTGGGATAGGTGGGTGGTGCCGTGCCTGCGGGCGTGGGCAAAGAAATCGGTGAGATCGGAAACGTAGGCCCGAATTGTTTGGGGTGAGCGGTGGAGCTCGTAGGTGAGGTAGCGTTCAAAGGCTTCAAGGGCTCGTACGAACTCTCGGTCCTCGTCAACCGTGGAGGCCCCGATTTTGAGGGTGGTGGGTAGCTGGTCAGCAGGGTGCACCGTACCGCTCCTTTCTACCGGTGGCTGAGATCAGGTCTTCATTCTATCCCCCCGGAGCTTTCCGCCGATGGTTTGGTTTTTCGCCAGCCCATGCCTTCCTGCTCTGCGAGGTTGAGTCGGTTGAGCTGGGCTAGGGCAATCATGACGGTTCGGGCAGGTAGCGCAAGGTCAGCACTGAGCTGTTCAACGGTAGCCGGAGTGCGGAGGGGCAGTACATCCCACACCCGTCTTTGAGTTTCGGTGAGCGAATCCAGGAGCTGCTGGTGGGCAGAAGGAGCTGCAAATAGGCTGGTTTGTTCTGCAGCTATCTCCGAGGTTCTGTCGTCAAGAATCTGCCGGGCATCGGTCACAAGCTGGGCTAGACCGTCTCGAATCAGACGGTGGCAGCCTTCTGAGGTCGGTGAAAAGATAGGGCCGGGTACAGCATAGACGGGGCGCCCCAGTTCTAGGGCATGATGAGCGGTGTTGAGCGCGCCACTGCGCCAGCGGGCTTCAACAACTATGCTGGCCCCGGTGAGAGCGGCGATGAGCCGATTACGTTGGAGGAACCTGTAACGGGTGGGGTTCTGCCCCAGGGGAACCTCGCTCAGCAACAGGCCCCGTTCAATAATCTCGTGTAGCAGGCGTTCATTGGGCTTGGGGTAGAGACGGTCAAGGCCTCCCGCCATCAACGCTACGGTGGGCAGGGAAGACGTCGCCGTAGCGAGAGCTGCTCGATGGGCGGTGGCATCTACACCAAAGGCTCCGCCTGAGACCACCGTATAGCCCCGGTTTGCTAGTTCACCGGCCAGGTGGCTGGTTGCTGAGTTACCGTAGGAGCTGACATCGCGGGACCCCACTACCGCATAACTCTTTTCGGTGGTGAGCTGGGCCAGTAGCTGGCGGTCTCCTCTGCCCCAGAGGCCGACCGGAGTTTTTTCTGCGAGGTCATTCAAGGCCTGTGGCCAGTCTGGGTCTTCGGGTATACACAGCCAGCTGCTGCTGGCCCGGGCTAAAGCCATATCCTGTTGAACGCTGATACCTGCCCGCCTGCTCTTCCACCGCTGTGTCCGTTCGCCGATGGCACTAGCGAGGGCAGGTGCCGCAGAGAGATCGTGTGCTCCAGCTTCCTCAAGGTGGCGGGCTAGAAGACGTGGAGTGAGCTCCTGACGGCCGGTGAGGTAGTCGGCGGCACGGACCGGGCCCACTAACCGAAGCAGGGTGTAGGTGGCGACGTCCTCGGGGTCGGTAATGCGCAGGATCTCGGTGCGGGCTCTACGAATATCGTGGTGGGGGTCGTGATGTGTCATGTCTGGTAGCTTTCAGTGGCGTGGTTGCGGAAGTAGAGGGCAAGGTCAAGGTGGTCTCGGCTGGGGCTGGTTGATCCATCTAAATCGGCTAAAGTCCAGGCGGTTCGTAGCACTCGGTCATAGCCGCGGGCTGTGAGGGTGCCGTGGTCCAGGGCAGTGGAGAGGGACGAGGTAAGTTGAGCTGAAAGCTTGAGAGGGCCGCGCAGAATCTTGCCGTTCGTCTCAGCGTTTGTAGTCACGCCCAGCGGGGTCAGTCTTTCCGCCTGGGCTTTGCGGGCTTGGCTGACCCGATAACGGATTTCCTCTGAGCTTTCGTTGGTGCCGCTGGTAGCGAGGCCGGCGGCCGTTACTTTAGGAACACTGATATGAAGATCAATACGGTCGAGCAGGGGCCCCGATAGCCGACTGAAATAGGATCTTCGCTCTCGACTGGTACAGGTGCAGTCTAGGCCGCGCCCCACGTTATAACCGCAGGGGCAGGGGTTGGCAGCTAAAACGAGTTGGAACCTAGCCGGGTACCGGGCTGAAGCAGCTGAGCGACTAATAATGACTTCGCCGCTTTCGAGGGGCTGGCGCAGAGAATCTAGAACGCTGCGCTTAAACTCCGGGGCTTCATCAAGAAAAAGGACGCCCCGGTGCGCCTTTGAGATGCACCCCGGCTTAGGCAGCCCGGCACCGCCTCCCATAATCGCTGGTGCGCTGGCAGTATGGTGGGGCGCTTCGAAGGGCGGTCTGGTCATCAGTTCGGTGAGCGGTTCACCCGAGCGGCAGAGCGAGTGCACCGCGGTGACATCCAGGGCTTCTTGTGGTGTGAGCGGAGGAAGAATACCGGGGAGGCGTTCTGCCAGCATGGTCTTGCCAGAACCGGGTGGGCCGGTCAGCAACAGGTGGTGACCACCTGCAGCTGCTATTTCAAGGGCTAGGCGCCCCTCGGCCTGCCCGGCAACATCTGCCATATCAGCGCTCTGCTGCGGGCTGTTGGGCTCCGCAACGGTCTTCTGGATCCCCACCTGAGCTGGTCTTTTGAGTTTTTCTGGTTCGGGGCAGCCCAGGAGTTCAAACACTTCAGCGAGACAGCTGACCCCGGTCACTTCAACCCCCTCTATGAGGGCTGCTTCTTGGGCATTACCCTCGGGTACAACTACCCGCTCATGCCCGGCATCGCGGGCCGCTTTGACGGCAGGTAGTACTCCGGGAACCTGTCGCACGCTCCCATCGAGACCGACTTCGCCCAGGAAGACCATGCGACCTGATGAACCTAGCTGCCCCGCCGCCTGCTGGGCTGCAACCAACATGGCCACATCAAATGCCGAGCCGCGTTTGGGAAGGGTAGGCGGGGTGAGGTTGATGGTGAGTTTCTGGGGTGGTAGGGGCAGCCCGGAGTTCTTCGAGGCAGACCGTACCCGATCTTTGGCTTCGTTCAAAGAACTATCGGGCAAGCCGAGCAGGACGAAGCCGGGTAGGGCAGATGAGATATCGGCTTCTACTTCGACGAGATAACCGGTGACGCCCACCAGGGCAACCGAATAGGTTCGTGCGAAGGCCACGGCTACACCACCGCCTGCCGATGCTCGAAAGTGAAATCCGTGGGGCTCCCGCACAGGGCAATAGCGTCTACTCTCATGGTGGAATAGGGAGCCCGGTTTTCTGCTAACCAGGCGTAGGCCAGTTGTCGTAGCATCTGGCATTTCCGGGCAGTAATGGATTCAAGCGGGTGCCCGTAGCCCGCACCAGAACGGGTTTTAACCTCGATAAAGACCAGGGTTTGGTCGCTATCGCGCATAATCAAATCAAGTTCACCACTCCACCGCGGCCGCTCTTCAGTTCGTGCAGGCCGCCAGTTACGAGCTAAGAGGGTATAGCCTTGCCGTTCTAAGACCGCCAGGGCGATATCTTCACCCCAGCGCCCCACCTCTTTGGGCCGCAAGGACGCATGGGGCGAGGATGGCTGTAATGCGGGGTTCATGGGGGCCTCCTTCAAGTATCAGGGTTAGCCCCATCATGACCTGCCAGGTCTGATTCTACCTACCTCTGTACTGGCTGTGGATATCCACTCCTCCCTATACCAACAGGTCAGCACCAGATAGACCCCATCTGCACGCTCGTAAACGGTACAGCCATGACGCAACCATGACGCCCCGCACGTCCTTATCCCCAGCCAGCTGCACCGGGCGTCCTCGCATCTCTGTATACGAAAAACCCGCCCCTTCCCTCACAGGAAGGAGGCGGGCTCACACGCTAGCTTTTAGGCCGAACCGGGGTCGAAATCACTCATGGTCGGCACGATCAGGTCTTCGGCGGCAGCGCGTTCTTCAACGTTCACATCGCGCACCGAATACACCTTCACGTTCTTAACAAACCGAGACTGGCGGAAAATATCCCACACCCACACGTCCTGCATCTCAACCTCAAAGTACAGAGACCTGTCAGCAGTTCGCGGGGTCACCTGCACCTGGTTGGCCAGGTAAAAACGGCGATCGGTCTCAACGATATAGGTAAAGAGCTCAGCTACATTCTTGTACTCTTCATACAGAGCTAGCTGGGCACCTGACTCGTAGCTCTCAAGATCCTCTTGGCTCATACTTCTTCCTTCTCTCGTTCCACCATAGCCTGCTGGATTTGTGCCTCGGTAGCCGGCAACGACCAGCTCAGCCGATGCAAGGGGGTTGGCCCCATCGTTTCTATCGCGGTGCGGTGGGCACCCGACCCGTAGCCCTTATTTTTCACCCAGCCGTAATCGGGGTAGCACACGTCCAGCTCGTCCATAAGGGTATCGCGCTCCACCTTAGCCACCACCGAGGCTGCCGCGATAGAGGCGCAACGGTAGTCCCCCTTAGTCTCCATCTGCACCGGCCCGAACCAGCCACCGGACTCCCCCGCCAGACCTGCCCAGGCTTCAGCCACCAGCCCACGGTAGAGGGCAGTTGCCGGATCAAGGTCTGCAAAAAGGTCAGCCTCGGGAGCAGAAAGCCAGTTATGCTTGCCGTCCAAGAGGACGGCGTCAGGGTAGGCCCCAGCCCGGGCCACCTGGGCAAGAGCCCGCTGCCCCGCTAAACGCAGGGACGTGGTGATACCCAGAGCATCGATTTCAGCAGGGCTGGCGTGCCCCACCGCAGTCACGGCCCACTGCTTCACCTGCGGAGCCATGGCCACCCGCTTTTTCTCGGTCAGGGCCTTGGAATCGATGAGCCCCTCGATGCTGAGCTGGGCGCTCGCATCAATCACGGCGACCCCCACGGTGACCGGCCCGGCCAGTGGACCGCGCCCCACCTCGTCCATACCCGCCACCAGGGTCTTGCCCGCTGCAAAGAGCTGGGTTTCGACGCTCAGATCAGCGGACGCGGGTTCTTTAGCTGGCACGGTCTTACTCGGTATCGGGTACATCGGCAAAGACATCGCTGGCCTCACCAATGAAAGTGAAGCTAGACAGGGGCCAGGCAACCACGAAGACTTCGCCCACGACGTCGGCGTCGTTGATGAACTCGGTGCCGGTCTGAATATGGTAGCGGGAGTCAGCAGAATTAGAGCGGTTATCGCCCATGACGAAGTAGGAGTTCTGGGGGACAATCACGTCGAAGGGAAGCTCCGTGGGGCTTACACCGGGCTTGAGGTAGGTCTCGTCAATTTCTACGCCGTTGACGGTGATGCGGCCATCGGCAGTACCCACGATGTGGTCACCGCCCACGCCAATCACACGCTTGACCAGGTAGTTTGATGAGCTATCGGGCATCACTCCCACAAAGGCTAGGGCATCGCGCACGGGGTTAGAGCTGGTAGAGACCGGCATCCAGCCCTGGGTGTCCTTGAAGACCACGATGTCACCGCGCTCGGCTTCGGTGAACAGTCCACCTGCCACGTTCACAAAAACGCGGTCGTTGATCTGCAGGGTATCTTCCATAGAACTAGAAGGAATGTAGAACCCGCGAACCACAAAGGTTTTCAGCAGGAAGGCGATGAGCACCGCGTAGAGGATAATCAGGGCGTACTCTTTGACCGCGCTGTTTTCGCGGCGGCGCTTGCCGCCGCGGGGTTTATCGGTCGAGGCTGTGGTGGCGTCCTGTGCCGCTGCCTCGATGCTGTCTGAGTTTTTCTGCTGCTCCATGAGCCCGCACCCTTCTGCTGTGAACGTGTTTAGAGGATAGTTTAGTGGTTTTAGCTGGGAGCTTGACCAAAGCGGTGGGCCGGCCAGGTGATGAAGACCGGGGTGCCGATGATTTTCTCGGTGCGAATCATACCGCCACCGGGCGCCCCTAGCAGGGCCCGGGAGTCAGCGGACGCCGAGCGGTGGTCGCCCATCACCCACATGCGTCCTTCGGGCACCTGCACGCTAAAGCTCACCTCACTGGCGCTGTCGCCGGGGTAAAGATAGGACTCTTCGGAAGGCTGCTCGTTGATTAGAAGATAGCCCTGGGCGTCGCAGCATTCGACGGTATCGCCAGCTACCCCGATGACGCGCTTGATGTAGACCGTATCTGAGCCCACTAACCCGAGCCACTGCCCCGCGGTTCTGAGCGGGTCACGCACCCAGGGGCTGCCGGGCACATAGGGGGCAAAGGAGCCGGTACCGTCAAAGACGACCACATCGCCGCGCTGGGGCTCGGTAGCTAGTTTTGAGACTAGAATACGGTCACCCGGTTCGTAGGTGGGTTCCATGGAGCTTGAGGGTATGTAGAACACATCAATGAAAAAGGAACGAGCCACCAGGAACACGGTGAAGGCGAGGGCTGCGGCGACAGCAACAAGGCGCCAGCCCTGTAGAAAGGGTTGGCGCCTTGCCTCAGAAGAGTCGGCGTTTACGCCAGTCTCCATAAATCTGGTGAAACCTAAATGGCTTAGGCTTCGCGCTTCTCGCGGATACGAGCAGCCTTACCGTGGCGGTCGCGCATGTAGTAGAGCTTTGCACGGCGGACGTCACCGCGGGTGACAACCTCGATCTTTTCGATGACGGGAGAGTGTACGGGGAAGGTACGCTCTACGCCAACACCGAAGGAAACCTTGCGGACGGTGAAGGTTTCGCGGACGCCAGCACCCTGACGGCCAACAACGAAGCCCTTGAAGACCTGGACACGGCTACGGTTACCTTCAACAATGTTGACGTGTACGTTCAGGGTGTCGCCGGGGCCGAACTCGGGGATGTCGGTGCGAAGTGACTTGTTATCAATGAAGTCAAGAGTCTGCATTGAGTTTCTCCGTGAATATCTCTGCCGCAGGTCAAACATATTCGGTGTATGTCGCAGGCAGTGTCTAGGGGTCACCGGGTGGTGCCAGACTGATGCTGTCTGCGATGAATTCTTTACTCACCGTGCTCTGAACGGTCAGAGCCGGTGGTTCACGCTGTTATAGGTCGCTCTTCCCCCTGCGGCAGGGGCGTGCCCAGCATGAACACAAAGAAAAATTATCCCACAGAAAACCCACCCGCGCCAGGGGTGCCGGGGCAGGCGTCCGCGTGTTGCTTGTGAGCTTACCTACTTTACTAGCCTTCGTTCGCGAGCCCGGCCTCGCGCTCAGCTTTTTTGGCAGCTTTCTGCTCGGTGTGCAGCTCCTGCAGGAGCTTGCGGTCTTTCCTGGCCCAGTTCTCTGCGGGGTAGGCCTTGACCATGTCGGGGCGGCGGGCGAAGGTGCGCTTGATTTGCTCGTCGCGGCGCCAGCGGGCAATGGCACCATGGTTACCAGAGAGCAGGACGGGCGGCACCTGCTGGTTTCGCCAGGTAGCGGGCTTGGTGTAGACCGGGTGCTCCAGCAGCCCGCCGGTATGGGACTCTTCAGCCAGAGACTCGGGATTGCCCATAGCACCGGGAATCAGGCGGGTAATGGCCTCAATCATCACCATCACGGCCACTTCACCCCCGTAGAGCACGTAGTCGCCGATTGATACGGGCAGCACCCTAAATTCCTGTTCAGCCCAGTCCAGCACCCGCTCGTCAATGCCTTCGTAGCGGGCCGGGGCGAATACGATGTGCTCTTCTTCTGCCAGGTCGTAGGCCAGCTGCTGGTTGAAGACGGTGCCAGCTGGTGAGGGCACGATGAGCAGGGGTTTGCCCCCGTCCGCCCGTGCGGACGCCGGTGAGGCGGCAAGCGCCTGATCCAGGGCAAGGCCCCAGGGTTCGGGTTTCATAACCATGCCTGCTCCCCCGCCGTAGGGGGTATCGTCAACAGTTTTATGCCGGTCAAGGGCGAAGTCACGCAGGTTAGTCAGGTGCAGGTCGACCTTGCCCGATTCGCGGGCTTTGCCCATGAGGGAAAGCTCTAGCGGGGCCAGGTATTCGGGGAAGATGGTGATGACGTCAAAGCGCATGAGCGTTAGTTGTGCTCACTCTCGGTCTCGGCTTCTGCTTCTTCATCGTCGCTGTTGAGTTCGAGCAGGCCGGCGGGCGGGTTGATGATGATGTAGCCTTCTTCGGTGTCGATAGCGGGGATGAGTTCTTCGACGAAGGGGATCATAACTTCTTCACCGTCTGCGGTGTTTTCGAGAATCAGCAGGTCCTGGGTGGGCATGGTCTGCAGGCCGGTGACGACGGCGATGGGCTCTTCGGGTAGGTAGCCGTCCTTGACGTCGGCAGCCAGGTAGACGGGCAGATCGAGCAGTTCGTGCTCGTAGTAGCCTTCGTCGTCGCTGTCAGCGTCGGTTTCTGCGGAGGAGTCGAAGGTGAGGCGGGTGTCGCGGAGTTCTTCGGCCTGGTTGCGGTTGGTGACTTCTTCGAAGGCTACGACCAGGATTTTTTTGTTCCAGCGGGATTTTTTGACGGTGAGGGTACCAGCGGGGGCGATGGTGCCTGCGGGGCTTGCAGGGTTGAAGTTTTCGATATCGAGTACGGCCCCGGGAGCGAAGCGTTCTTCGGGGGCGTCGGTGAAGAGCTGGACGGTGACTTCGCCGCGGATGCCGTGGGGTTTGCCGATGCGGGCGACCTGTACCTGCACGCGTATCTCCTTGGGGGTAAAGGTATTGTGGGGTTTGGGTATAACTTTACCGGGTTTTGCGGACGCCGATGGGCGGGTAAAAGCCCCACGCCAGAAAGTGAGGATGATTCATAAGGGGTTCTGCAGGCTCACACCTTCGCTGCAAGCCTGCCACCCCATCTTCTGTTGAATAAGCTTTCAGCAAACCACCCACAATGTTTAAGAAATGCTACCTGGAGATTTCGGCTTCAAACCAGCGTTTGAGTACTTCTTCAAAAACATCAGCCATCTCATTCAAACTGCTTATATGTTGCTTCTCAGATTTAATGCCTAAAGCCCAACCATCTGTATACCCCTTAGCTAACCAAGTTTTACCTGAGAGGTACTTGTCAGCTAGTGCGTTCTTATACTTGCCTAATTCACGTTTACTTTTACCAGGCTTATACTTACTAAGCATAAGCTCTTTCTCTCTGCCTGCAATAACCTCTGCATCAAGGATTTGGAGATGTTCAATCCATCCTGGTTTCTCATCACGTAGCTCAGGGTCAAAATAATTACTGGTATCCTCTGGAACTGAGATTCCAATTAGATAAGTGAAATACCTTTGGAGTTTTGATTGGCTGAAGGTCTTGTTCAGTAATACGAGAATCTCGGAACTGTGCTAAAGCTTTTTTCCATGTAATAATCTTTATCCCCGCGAACTTACCAAAAATTTACCGAAGGCCTTATCCGTTAGATTTTCAAGAAAGGCCACAAACTGATCTGGATTATGACGAATCTCAGCAGCAAGCGCTCTCGTTACCATCGGTTCAGAAGTATAAATTGGAGAAATGGTCATCGAGTCGTAACTTTCCTTGTCATGCATGGTTTACGGAGCGGGCAGTAAAATGCCCCGGGTAATCAATCATACACCAGGGCATTTCATGTATATTCAGTTAGCGTCGTCGGTCAGTGTCGATGACATCTACGCGCACGTGGTCGCCGTCGTTGATGGCGTTGACTACGGTGCGGATGCTTTTGGCGGTGCGGCCGGAGCGGCCAATGACACGGCCAAGGTCATCAGGGTTCACGCGAACCTCCAGGGTTTCGCCCCGGCGGCCGGTTTTGGCGCGTACCTGGACGTCGTCTGGGTTGTCGACGATACCCCGAACGAGGTGTTCGAGAGCGTCAGCCAACATGATTACTCAGCTGCTTCCTCAGAAGCTGCTTCTTCTGCGGGAGCTTCTTCAGCCTTGTCCTCGCCCTTGGAGGTGATTGCCTCGGGAAGGATGACGGAACCCTTTTCGGGAACAACGAACTCGGGCTTGGCGTCAACGGGCTTTACGGTTGACTCAGCCTTTTCGCCCTTGGCCGCAGCCAGGTCGCCGGTCAGCTTCAGCAGAGCAGCTACCTGCTCGGTGGGCTGGGCGCCAACTGACAGCCAGTACTGGGCACGCTCTGAGTTGATCTCGATGCGTGAGGGGTTCTCGGTCGGGTGGTAAATGCCGATTTCCTCGATAGCCTTACCGTCACGCTTGGTGCGTGAGTCAGCTACTACAACACGGTAGCGGGGATCGCGGATTTTACCGAAACGCTTCAGACGAATTTTAACAGCCACTGTAGTGGTTTCTCCTGTTTTCTATAACTGTTCGAGGTCAGGTGTCAGCTCGTGGGGCGGGCTTCGTCAAGACCTCTGCGGACACAATTTCTCCCGGATGAGAGGGGCCGGGAAAAATCGAGTACCCGTCAAGTATGCCAGCTCCGCCCCGCTTAATCTAGAGTTACGCTCTATGGAGTGAGCGTGTTGTGAGCAAGCTGACCCAGACCACTCCAGCGCATAGAGCTCGTAGCGAAGCTGCTGGCTCGGGGCTGGCGTGAATCACCTAGTGAGCGCAAGCGAACCGGATGAGAAGGTCGGCAGCGAGCGCGAGCTCAGGCGCTGGGGCAGCCCGCCACACACACATCAGACCTATTTCCTAAGCGCCTGCTTCCAGCTTACCGAGGTTCCGCCGCGCATGATGTTGGCGCGGTAGATGCGGGCACCGAGCCGGGTGAGAAGGGCGGCTACTGCCAAGGTGAGGGCGAGGGCGAGTAGGGGTTCCCAGAGGGCTACATCTTCGGTGAGCAGGCGGCGGGGCATGGCGATTGAGGATAGGACAGGCACAAAGGAGATGATCTTGAGCCAGGTTTCTGAGACGTAGATACCGGCAAAGAGGGCGGCAATGAGCACCATGGTGATGGGGTTGGAGAGGTTGGTGATGTCTTCGGTGCGGGCTGCCATGGCGCCGACGGCGGCCCAGATGGTGGCGATGGCTGCGAAGCCGACGATATAGAAGAGGGCAAACCAGCCGGCTGAGGGTAGGATCCAGCCGAATTCTGAGGTGCTTCCGGTGATTTGCATGCCGATGAGGCCGGCGACTGCGTAGACGGCTACCTGCAGGATGGCTAGCACGATGTTGCCCACAATTTTTCCGGCGAGGAGTTGGCCGAGCGGTATAGCGGTGGCGATGATTTCGACGATGCGGTTTTGTTTTTCTTCGACCACGGAGTTGGCGATGGCTACGCCGAAGAGCACGGTGGTCATGTAGAAAATCATGGCGAAGACCATGGAGATGAGGAAAGCGAGGGCGGCGTTTTGGTTGCCGGAGAGGACGCTGGTGCTCACCTGGGTTCCTGCTGCCAGGGCTTCGAGGTCGACACCGGCTGAGGCAGCGTTTTCGGCTGTAACGGTGGAGGTGATGACGGCACCTAGTTCAGTGACCAGGCTGTTGTCGGGTGATGAGTCGAAGACGAGTTCCCAGCCCTGGTCTGTGGGGGCGAGGTAGGCGTCCGCGTCCCCGTCGGCAACGAGGGTGCGGGCGGCATCCGCGCTGTCGACCTGGGTGGCGGTGTAGCTGGTGTTCTCGTCGCTGCTGGCTTCAGCGGCAGTGACCAGGGAGGTGGCTCGGTCGTCGCTGGTGGCTACGGTGTAGTGGGTTGACCCTGAACCCATAAAGTAAGGGATGAGGATTGCGGCCAGGATGATGACGAGGGAGAAGATGGTTCCGCCGATAAAGGATTTGTCGCGCAGCTTGACCATGATTTCGCGGGTTGCGACGATTTGCCAGGCGTTTTTGGGGGCGGTGCTGGAGCGGGTGGGTGCGGTGTTCATTGGCCGGTAGCCTTTCGGTAGATGTCGCCGAGGGTGGGGAGCTGGCGGGAGAACTCGTGCATGTCGTGGTGGAGTCCGGTGCTCAGGATCTGGTGGCGGACGCTGGCCAGGTCGGCGCCGGGGACCAGTTCGACGACGGCGTCGGTACCGGAGACGTCGAGGACGTTGATCCCGGCCAGGTCGCGGAGCCAGGCGGCGTCCTCCCCACCCCGGTAGAGGTAGCGGGGGGCACTTGATTCGCGCAGTTCGGTGGCGCTACCGCTGGCGCGGACGGTCCCGCCGTGCAGAATAACGACGCGGTCGCAGAGACGGTCAACCAGGTCGAGCTGGTGGGAAGAGAAAAGGATGGGAACCCCGTTGCGCATGAGCTCGCGCATCATGGAGACCATGGTGTCTACGGCTTTAGGGTCAAGGCCAGAGAAGGGTTCGTCAAGGATCAGGGCCGTGGGCTGGTGCAGGATAGAGGCTACGATTTGCACCCGCTGCTGGTTGCCGAGGGAGAGGGATTCGAGCTTGTCGTTCAGGCGTTCCCCCAGCCCCAGTTCGGTGAGGTGGTCGGTGGCGATGGTGCGGGCGGTGCTGGCGCTCATACCGCGCAGCTGGCCCAGGTAGACGAGCTGGGCAAGGATAGCCTGTTTGGGGTAGAGGCCGCGTTCTTCGGGCATGTAGCCAAAACCCGCGCGGTCTGCGGCGGTGATGGGGCGCCCGCCGTAGAGTACCTGTCCGTCGGTGGGTTCGAGCAGGCCCATGATCATGCGCATGGTGGTGGTTTTACCCGCGCCGTTAGCGCCAAGGAAGCCGGTCATGGATCCGGGTTCAACGGTAAAACTCACTTTTTCTACAGCGGTGGTGGCACCGGGGCTGCTGCCGTAGACCTTGGTAAGGTCACGCACTTCTATGGTTCGGTCAGTCATGGGGCACTTCCTTTGGGTAGCTTGTACCTCAAGTCTAGGAAGGCTGTGAGCATAACGGCTCCCCCGCCGGGTGGAGCCGGGCGGGGGAGATTGTGGGTGGACGCTGAGAAGCTGGGTTAAGAATCTAGGCTAGCCCTACCCGGTGGGCGAAGATGACGGCGCCGACGCGGTCGCGGCTGTGGGTCTTGGCCAGGATGTTAGAGACGTGGGTCTTGACGGTTGCCGCGCCGAGGAAGAGTTTTTCTGCGATTTCTGCGTTGGTGAGGCCCTGGGCGAGAAGCTCTAGGGTTTCTTTCTCTCTGGGGGTGAGTGCGTCTAAGGCGAAGGCGTCTTCGGGGCTCAGCTCCTGGGCGGAGCGTACTCCCCCGCTCTTGACCGTCCCGGAGCTACCTGCCTGCGCGGCGGCGTCCTGCCCCTTGGTCTGTTCCACAAAACGGGCAATGAGCGGCAGGGTCATCTTGGGCGAAAGCAGGGCCAGACCGCCGGCAACCTTCCTGATAGCTTCAACCAGCTCGTCGGCGTCTGAGGTTTTGAGCAGAAAGCCGCTGGCCCCGGCCTGCAGGGATGAGAAGAGGTAGTCCTCTCGGTCGAAGGTAGTGAGGATTAGGACGGACGTGCCGGGCAGCTTCTCGGTGAGGGCGGCTGTGGCGGTGATTCCGTCCATCACGGGCATTTGAACGTCCATGAGAACCACATCGGGGCGGGTAGCTACGGCAAGGTCGAGAGCCTCGGCCCCGTTGCGGGCTTGGCCGACCACCTCGATGTCGTCCTCCATCGAGAGAATGAGGGCGAAACCGGAACGCACCATGTCTTGGTCATCAGCTAACAGTACTTTGAGGGTCATGAGGCGCTCCTAGAGGCGTGGATGTCGTGGGATTCGTCAATATCTATGGGGAAACGTACCTGCACCTTCCAGCCGGGGGCGCCGCGGCGGCGTCCGGTCCAGCAGGTACCGCCCAGGGCAACAGCCCGTTCCCGGATGCCCTGCAGGCCGTAGCCGTGGCGGCTAGGATCGGGTATGTATTCTGGCCCTCTCCCCGCTCTGGGCCGGTGGCAGGGCCGTCATCGGTGACCTCTAATTCAGCCCAGTGGGCGCCGGGGCTGCCGCCGGTACGCAGGGCCAGCACCACATTCTGGGCAGCTGAATGCTTGCGCACGTTGGTCAGGGCTTCTTGAGCCATACGGTAGATGGACAGCTGGGTTCCCTGGTGAAGGTTGGTCAGCCGGGCAAGGTCCTGCTCCCCTACCTGCAGCCGGGTCTGGACGCCGATCGAGCTCATGTGCTCTACCAGGTCAAAAATTTCAGCAACCTGGGGTTCTTTCGCCGAACCGCCGCCATTCTCCGCTTCCCCGGCTGCCCGCATGACTCGAATCAGGTTCTTCATTTCAGAGACCGACGAGCGGGCCAGCTTTTCGATGTTGGCCAGGGGCTCTGCTGCCAGTTCAGGTTTCTTGCTCAGGGCCCGGCGGACAGCTGCTGCCTGAATCCCCATGGATGAGACGTGGTGGCCCACCGAGTCGTGGAGTTCCCGGGCGATGCGCAGGCGGTCGCGGGTCACGGCGTCTTGGGCCATCTGCTCAGCCTGCCGCTCTAGCTGCTGGGCCTGGGCCGCAAGGACGGTCCGCTGGTAGGCCTGGTTCCAGGCCGTGCGCCCCATCAGGGCGGCGCACCCGTAGTAGAAAAGATTCGTTACACAAGCCATCACATAGCCGGCGGTCGCCTGGCTAAAAGGCCCGCCAGAATACTCTTCAACGCCCGCCATACTGTAGGCCGAGTCGGTCACGACCCAAGCAAGCACAATCCAGATGAGGGCGGCAGTGCAGACCAGGGCATAGACAATCCAAGTCATCGTGCGGTTCTTACCCCAGGCGATACCGGCAAAGAGCACCGCAAAGTAGCAGAGCTGGTAGCTCAGGGTAGCGGGCGCTATTTCAGACACATAGCTCAGAGCAAAGAAGAGCGCGGTGGCCAGAAGCATCATGCTCAGCGGGTAGACGTGGCGGAAAATAAGCGGCAGCGTCATCGCCGCAGCGGCCCAGTAGGAGTGATGAATCTGCTGGGCGTCATCCCCCAGAAAACCCGCGGAGTGGTAGGCGGCGTTCAGTAGCAGGGTTGTAGCGAGTACCACGAGCCAGACCAGCATGTCCCGGCGCAAGGACGCCGCCGGCGGGGTGGGGCGCTCCCAGTCAGGGTCTATCTGTGAGAAGGAAAAACGGGTGGCTGTGTTCACCTGCCCACTGTATCAAGACCAGGGCGCTGGCGGCTCCCCCGCGAGGCGGAGGGAGCCGGGCTCTTAGTCACGAGCGCCGAAGAAACGCCCCAGCTGCTGCCGGGCAATCTGCCTTGCCTGGCGGCCCAGCTTCTGGGCGTTGCGGACGACCTTGGGGGTCTGCGGCTCGGAGGTTTCTTCTGCCTGCTGCTGAGCCTGGGCGCGGAGCTCTTCGGTCAGTGAGAGGGGCCGCACCTGGTGGTGTTCGACCGTGGGCAATTTCTCGGCTGCCTGCAGGCGGTGGTAGACCCGCGCGATGACCAGTTCAGCTGCGCCGGTAGCCCCGAGGGTGGCTGCTGCGATGAGGGCCGCGCGGGGTGAACGCCCCTGCGCTACGCGCCGGGCTGCCCACAGGGCCAGGGCGCCGGAGGCACCGAGCTGGGCGGTGGCGTCCGCTGTGAGAAGCCAGGGGCGTTCCCGGATTTCCCGGCTCACGGTGCTGAGTGTATCGGTGCCGTTGGGGTAGGCGGTGACGCTCTCCTTGAAGCGCTCCAGCCCGTTCATATCGGGGGCGAATTTTCGGTAGCCCACGAACTCATCAAGGTGTACAGCCCCGGTGAGCACCTTGAGCAATTCTTCGGGCAGTTCGAGGGCATGGATTGTGGATTCCAGACCGTCGGAGCTTTCGCAGTCCAGCACGTAGTTGGTCAGGCGGTTCGCGGTTTGCTCATCGAGCCCGTAGAGCCAGATGAGCTGTTCGAGCTGGTCACGGGCAGCTAGCTCCCTGAACGGTGCCGGGAGTAGGCCCGGCAGACTCCAGACCAGGTTGCCCACTTCGCTGGAGACCCGTTCAAGGGCAGAGCCGATTTTTGTTAGGGGCGACCAGCTGAAAGTCAGCACGGTACCCACCAGACCCGAGTCGGGGGTGCCCATGACCTGGTTAACCCAGTCGGTGACGCTACCGGTTTCGGGGCCGGTGGAATCAGCCGGGAGCACGAAGGTCAGGTTCTGGCCGAAGAGGGTCTGCTCAGCCACAATCGAGGGCACGTTCATGGCTTCAAGCAGGTTGGCCAGGGTGCGGGGGTCGGCGGTGAGCAGCGACCAGCTCTTATCGGCAGGTGCCGCCTCAACCTCACCGGCCATAAGCTCAGGCTGCATGTAGGTGGCAAGGTCAGCCATCGACAGCTCCACCAGCGCAGCACTCACCCCGTTCGGGTCAAGGCTCAGGGAATCGGTGCCCTGGGAGAAGGACGCCAGGTGGTAGTCCTCCCCCGGCTTTTGGGGCAGCAGGTCAGCGACACCTGGAAAGAGAGCGTCCATCTGGGTCAGGAACTCGTTCAGGGGCACACCGGGCAACAGCACCCCGGTGCTGTCGGTCTCCACGGTGCGCAAGGACGCCTGCCCCGGCACCCGCTCGCACAGCACGAAGAGCTGGGCGCGGCGTCCGTCCGTCTCAAGGGCCGTCACCGTCGCCACCGACTCTAAATAACCCGCTAGCTGAGGGGTAATCTCCCAGTTCAGCTCTTCCATCGCGGCCAGAGCCTCTGGGGTGGGGTCGCCGGTCAGCGCCTGAAGCTCCTCTGCGGTAACCTCAGTAGGCACCTGGTCAAGCTCTGCAAGGAACTCTTCGCTCCCCTGCTCTGCCTGCATAGTCTGCTGAATCAGGTCATCGAACTTATCGGGGTCGGCAGCGAGCTCCTCAACGCTCTTGATGTCTTCATCGGTGTACTCGTAGCTCTGGTCAGCTCCCTGAGCCTGCTCCCGAATCATGCCGATAATGCTCTCTAACTGATCCCGAACCTGCTGCTCAACGTCAGCAGGCAGGGCAAGCTGCTCACCGGCGTCCGCCCCCTGCTGAGTATCAGACGCGCCGCTGTATAGGGCAGGCACTAGCTTCCGCCAGCTCCCCCAGGGCTGGGCACGATCAATGCACAGACGCACCCACAGCACATCAGAACCCACAACCTCCCCCTGGGAGGCACCCTGCTGGGCGGGGTCACGGTGTGATTCAGTCATATGCTTACAATCCTTCTCAACGCTTCATCAAACGGGCAGAGCTCTGCCCCGGGCCACATGACGCAGGGGTAACTAGCTTGCAGGTGAATCGCTAGAGAACTCGTACACGGCCCCGGTCTGCAGGGCACGGAAAGCCTGCTGCAAACGGTAGGCCTGACCCTGATCAAAGTAGTTACCCAAATCTTCGGGCGCTACCCATTTATAAGCGGTCAGCTCTTCTTCCTGCAGAGTAATGACCGCATGGGCAGGAAGTACACCGGCGTCATAGATGTAGTAAGTGGAGTCACCCCAGATATCCATTTGCAGGCCATGGAAGATCACCAGAAGACGACCAGGTTCAAGGGTAAGGCCAACTTCCTCAACCACCTCACGGAAGCAAGCTGGCTGTGGAGCTTCACCCGCCTCAACGGTACCGCCCGGGATAGTCCAGCCGTCCTTATAGTTAGGCTTGACCAGCAACATCTGCCCCGCTTCATTCCGAATCACAGCGCCGGCCGCCAGACGACGGGTGGGCAGACTTTCAATAAAAGCCTTCAGTTCTTCTTCAGGCAGATAAGAATCAACCACGGTACTGCTCCTTCTTGACGGGCGGTTACTACACCCAATGTACAGCGCCAGACCACAGCGTAAAAGGTAGAGAGGCCCTTGCACTCTCTCAGCAGAACTGCCCCTACCCACAAGCGTCCTTATAAGCCACAGGGCGGGAGTAAGCCAACTGCTTACCCCTGCCCTATCGGTAGGTTTTACTTGAGGAACTTCTCGAAGCCCTTAGGCAGGTTCAGATTCTCAGGCTTCACGTCCTGGGTCTGCTGGCCAAAGGCCGAGCCCAGAGCAGCCTGCTGCTTAGCAGCAGCTGCCTGCTCCTGCTGGGCGCGCTTTGCCGGGTTGCCGGAACGAGCCTTCTGCTTGCCCTTACCCTTGCCCTTATTCTTGCGGGCAGCACCACCGGCAGCGGCCATACCGGGCATCTGCATGCCACCGGGCATACCGGCCATATTGCCGCTAGCCAGCTTCTTCATCATCTTCTGGGCCTGGGCAAAACGCTCCATGAGCATGTTGACCTCAGAAACGGTCACACCGGCACCCTTAGCGATACGGGCACGGCGGGAACCGTTGATGATCTTGGGAGCGACGCGCTCGTGCGGGGTCATGGAGCGTACGATCGCTTCGACGCGGTCGATTTCCTTCTCGTCGAAGTTCTCCAGCTGCTGACGAATCTGGGCTGCACCCGGCATCATCATGAGCAGCTTCTTCATGGACCCCATCTTGCGAATCTGCTGCATCTGGGCCAGGAAGTCTTCAAAAGTGAAGTCTTCCTGGTCAACGAACTTCTTGGCCATGCGGTCAGCTTCGGCCTTATCCCAGGTCTGCTCGGCCTGCTCAATCAGGGTGAGCACGTCACCCATGTCGAGAATACGGCTGGCCATGCGGTCGGGATGGAACTGCTCAAAATCAGTGACGTTTTCACCGGTGGAGGCGAACATGATGGGCTTGCCGGTCACCGAAGCAACAGACAGAGCGGCACCACCGCGGGCGTCACCGTCCAGCTTGGAGAGCACAACGCCGGTGAAGTCGACGCCCTCGTTAAAGGCGTTAGCGGTGTTGACGGCGTCCTGACCGATCATGGCATCGATGACGAAGAGAACTTCGTTAGGCTCAATGGCGTCGCGGATGTCGCGGGCCTGCTGCATGAGCTCGGCATCAACACCCAGGCGGCCTGCAGTATCGACAATGACCACATCGTGCAGCTTGGCGCGAGCCTCAGCTACACCGTCGCGGGCAACCTGGACGGGGTCACCGGTGGGAACATCGAACTCACTGGTGACGCCGGGGTGCGGAGCGTAGACGGGCACGCCAGCGCGCTCACCCACCACTTTGAGCTGGTTGACGGCGTTGGGGCGCTGAAGGTCAGAAGCCACCAGCATGGGGGTGTGGCCCTGCTTCTTGAGCCAGTGGGAAAGCTTACCGACCAGGGTGGTCTTACCGGCACCCTGCAGACCGGCCAGCATGATGATGGTGGGGCCGGTCTTGGCCATGTTGATACGGCGGGTCTGACCACCCAGAATGTTGACCAGCTCTTCGTTGACGATCTTGACGATTTGCTGGGAGGGGTTGAGGGCTTCGGAAACCTCGGCGCCCAGGGCGCGTTCCTTGATGTGGGAGGTGAATTCGCGGACGACGGGGACGGCCACGTCGGCATCCAGCAGGGCACGGCGAATCTCGCGTACTGTAGCGTCAATATCTGCTTCAGTCAGCTTGCCTTTGCCGCGCAGGTTTTTGAAGGTTGCTGTCAACCGGTCTGAGAGTGAATTAAACACGGGCTGTGCACTACTTTCGTGGCTGGATGGGCGTCGCGGGCTTATAGGGGCCCGCTAACAAATTTAAGAATCAGCTATTAAGAATAACGTATATAGGCAAGGAGCCGCCGGGTTTGCGCGGTTGAGAGTCAGAATCCCTGTTTCGACACTTTCGCCGGTTTTCAACGGCTAAACCGTCGAAAACCGGCGAAAAAGTGGAAATTTGGGAGTTGAACCTACTCCTTGATCCAGCCTGCGTTGATGTAGGCGGACGGGTTGGCATAGGGGCGGGCGAAGAGGAAAGCACCGTAGTTGGCCAGGTTGGTCTTGCAGAACCAGATTTCGGGGCCGTTGATGATGGGAATCATGGTGGCGACCTCTGCCATGTGCTTCTTCTCGATTTCGTTGGACAGGGCGTTACGCTCTTCCATTGATTCGATGGTGCGCAGGCGCTCACACATCGCATCGATTTCGTCGGTGCCGATGCCGTTGTAGGTGGCTGAGTGGTAGAAGTACTCTGCTGAACCCGATGCATCTTCACCCAGGATGCCGTAGCCGGAGAAGGTCACGTCATATTCCTTGTTACCGATGACGGTGGAGAAGTTTGCGTCGGGCTGGTTATCGATGGTGCATTCGATACCGGCAGCCTTCATCTGCTGCACGATGGTCTGGGCGGTAGCTGATGAAACCGGGTCATCGCCGAAGGTGGTGATGACGAACTTGGCATTGCCTGAAGAGTTGGCCAGGTAGTCACCGTTTTGGCTGTAGCCCGCATCGGCCAGGATCTTCTTGGCTGCCTCTGCACCGGTTTCGGTTGGATAGTTGTCCTGGTAGTCGGTGGCGAAGGGCATGAGCATCATAGAGCCGGGTACTTCTTCGGTCCAGTTCAGACCGTTGAAGCGGACGGCTGCGATGGCCTTACGGTCGATAGCGGCAAAGATTGCGCGGCGTAGGGCGGTGTCGGTGAGTCGCTCAGGGTTGATGACCAGGCCACCGGCGTAGAGGTTCTGGCCGCGGCGGGGTTCAGCGCCGCTGGTGCCGTCAATGTCGTTGTAGGCGGTCAGGCTGTTAGCGGTCACCGCGTCGATTTCGCCGTTGCGGAAGGCTGCGCGGGCTGCAGAGGCTTCCATCTGGCGGAAGGTGATGCGGTCGAGCAGGGGCTTTTCGCCCCACCAGTTCTCGTTGGGCACAACGGTGAGCATCTTCTGGGCAGAGTCCCAGTTATCGACCTTGTAGGGGCCGGAGAGGTAGTCGTTGTTGATGGTATCGAGCAGGCCGTCGTTGAAGATTGCGGGGTCTTCCATGGCGGGGTGCACCAGGCCGGTGCCGAAGAGACCCTCGATGGGATAGTAGGGTTCGGTCATGGTGATCTTAACCGAGAAGGCGTCACCGTCTTCTTCGATGGATGCGATGTGGGCATAGACGCCGGGGTCTACGATGTTGTAGCCCTCTTCGGTGAGGGTCTTGTGGGTCACCTGCAGGGCCTTGACGTCCACGGGGGTGCCGTCGTTGAACTTAGCCTGGGGGTTGAGCTTGATGGAGATGGTCTGCACGCCGTCGGTTTCGCTAGCTTCGTAGGCGGTGCAGTAGTCGGTGTTGATGCTGTACTCGCCCAGGGCGTTGGTTTCCCAGAGGCCGCTGACGGTGGCGGTGTTGACGGCCGCCATGACGTTGAGATTGCTGGTGGTGTAGCCGGTTTGGGTTGCGACGTTGAAGTTGGGGCCCAGGGTGGCTACGGCAAGGTTAAGGACGCCGCCAGTCCGCAGGTCTGCGCGGTCATGTTCGTTGATAGCTACGAGCTTTGAGATGTCGTCTCCGCGGGTGAGGGCTGAGCCGGTTTCGGCGCTTGAGGTATTGCTGTTGCTGCCACAGGCTGCGAGCAGGCCGGTCATACCGGCGACGCCCGAGACAATGAAGAAGGACCTGCGGTTGAGGTTAATACGTGCAGTCATGATGCCATCCTTAGATAAGCAGAACTTAATGTTCGCCACACCTTTTGTGTGATTGAGACTACCCTAGCAGGTAATTCATGCCACTGTAACTCTTTTTCAACCCGTATTTTATATAATGACCCCATAAGCACTGAGTATTTTTATCAGAAATAGATTAGCTTCTCTAAATTTTTCTGATGTTTTCAGCATCTTCAGAGCGCCTCCCCTGGCCACCAACCCACAGGCCTAACAGCACGCTGAGATAACAGCCCAGATTAAACAAACAACTTGCCCCACCACCTGCATCAGGTGATGGGGCAAGTCAGGGGGTACTCTAGGAGACTTTTAGACTCGAGGAGCTTAGTCCTTCATCCAGCCAAGACGGGCCCAGAGGTGGGGGTTGGCAGAGTGGCCACCAAACATAGCGGCACCGTAGTTAGCCAGCTTGGTCTTGCAGTAGAAAATGTTAGGACCATTGAAGACAGTACCGAGGGTTGCGAACTCGGCCATGAATTTCTTTTCGATCTCGTTACACTTTGCGTTACGCTCAGCGTCGTCCTCAATCCTTTCCATCTCGGCAATCATGGCGTCGATTTCCTCAGAGCCTGCGGCACCGTCGAGGTTAGATGAGTGGTAGAACTGACGGGTTGCTGAGGTTGCATCGGAGCCAACAGTGAAGCCTGAGAAGGTCATGTCGTATTCCTTGTTGCCGACTACCGAGGCGAAGTTAGCGTTGGGCTGCTGGTCGATGGAGCACTCAATGCCGATGGTCTTCATCTGTTCAACCATGGTCTGAGCCAGGGCAGCTGAACCGGGGTCTTCACCGAAGTTGGTCACGCGGAAGCTGGCGTTAGTGCCGTCCTTAGCGTAGTAGTCGCCATTCTTGGTGTAACCGGCATCTTCCAGAATCTTCTGGGCTGCCTCAACGCCACGTTCTGCCGGGTAGTTATCCTGGTAGTACTCAGAGATGGGCAGCAGAAGCATGGAGCCCGGAGTCTCTTCGGTCCAGTTCAAGCCCTGGAAACGGATGTCTGAGAGGGCCTTGCGGTCGGTGCCAGCAAAGATTGCGCGGCGCAGAGCGACATCCTGGATACGGGCGGGATTAAGATTCAATCCACCCGAGAAGAGGCGCAGAGAACGACGAGGCTCAGCGTCAGCTGTACCTTCAACGTCCTTATAGGCAGCCAAAGTTCGAGCTTCCACTGCATCAATTTCGCCGTTGCGGAAGGCAGCACGGGCAGCAGTAGCTTCCATCTGGCGGAAGGTGATGCGGTCCAGGATGGGCTTAGTGCCCCACCAGTTTTCGTTGGGAACAACGGAAAGGCGCTTTTCTGCTGAGTTCCATTCTTCCAGCTTGAAGGGGCCTACGCCGTAGTCGGGGTTGGGGTTGTCGGTCCAGCCCTCGTTAAAGACTGCTGGGTCTGCCATAGCAGGGTGTAGCAGGGTGCCAAAGAGGTTATCTGCCGGGTAGTAGGGTTGCTTCATCGTCACAACAGCGGAGAAGGCATCGCCATCTTCTTCAATGGACTCGATGAACTCGTACATGCCCGAGGTAACAATGTTGTAGTCGCCCTCGGTGGACTTGAAGACGTTCCATGAGGTGCGCAGAGACTCAATATCAATGGGAGTGCCATCGTTGAACTTGGCCTTGGAGTTCAGCTTGACGCGGATGGTCTGCACACCATCAACGGTCTCAGACTCGTAGGACTCACAGAAGTCGGGGTTGATGCTGGGGGTACCGTCGAAGTCTGACTGCCAGATACCGCTGGTCATCGAAGTGTGGAAGGTAGAGAGAACGAAGCTGTTATTTGCTGAGTTACCGTTCTGGGAGGAGATGTTGAAATCAGGGCCCAGGGAGCTAACAGGCAGGTTGACGACGCCACCGGTCTGCAGGTTAGCGACGTCCTGCTCGTTGATTTCGACCTTAATTTCATCACCGGCTGCTGCCATGCTGGCGGTTGCAGCGCTGGTGGTGTTAGAGCCTGAGCCACCGCAAGCGGTCAGTAGGCCGGTGGTTCCCAGAATACCGGTACCCCAAAGCAGGGTACGGCGGTTCAGAACTACGTTCTTGTTCATTCTCTCTTCTCCTTCGTAAAGAGGGTGGGCAAAAGTGGGTTTGAAGTGATTTCGATTACATTCTATACATGTAATTTAGCTCATAGCAACTTCGTGTTCAGGATAATGACAGGCGTACTGGTGGTCCTCACTCGCCCGGCTGAGAACAGGCACATTCTCGGTGCAGTTCTTCTGCTTATCTTCAGGAAGAAGCTTGAAGATGGGGCAACGAGTTGCAAAAGCACAGCCCTCCGGCGCGTTCACGGGGGTGGGCAGGTCGCCTTCGAGCACAATGCGCTGGCGGTTGGCTTCCACCTCGGGGTCGGGCACGGGGATGGCAGAGAGTAGAGCCCGGGTGTAGGGGTGCACGGGGTTATCAAAGACCTCGTCCACATTGCCAATCTCAACCACTCGGCCCAGGTACATAACGGCCACACGGTCAGAGGCATGGCGCACGACAGCCAAATCGTGTGCCACCATCAGGTAGCTCAGCCCCAGCTCGACACGCAGCTTCTCTAGCAGGTTAATGACGCCTGCCTGAACAGAGACGTCAAGAGCAGAGACCGGCTCATCGAGAGCCACCAGCTTGGGGTTGACAGCGAGCGCGCGGGCGATACCGATACGCTGGCGCTGGCCGCCGGAGAACTGGTTGGGGAAGCGGTTGACGTGGTCGGGTTGCAGGCCGACGGTCTTCATCAGTTCAAGTACGCGCTTCTTGATGTCTTTGACTGCCCAGCCCTGGTTTTGTAGGGGCTCAGCCAGAATTTCGTAGACGGTGAAGCGGGGATCGAGTGCACCCGTTGGGTCCTGGAAGACCATCTGCTGGTTCTTACGCAGGGCGTTGAGTTCGGAGCCGCGCAGGCCCTGCTTGTTAGAGACACCGGCGATGACGATTTCGCCGTCGATATCCTTGGAGAACTCCATGATTTCGAGCAGGGTGGTAGTTTTGCCGCAGCCTGACTCGCCCACGATGGAGAAGCACTCGCCTTCGCGGATATCGAAGCTGACGCCGTTGACGGCCTTGACGGTGCCCACACGACGCTTGATGAGGGCGCCCTTGGTGAGGGGGAAGAACTTCTTGACGTTCTTCACCTCAAGCACGCTGGCGCGCTCTTCGCGGGGTACGCTATCGAGGGCAGAGACGGGGATGGGGGGCACAGGGAACATCTGCTCAGGACGTTCGTTGACGAACTTCTCTGCGTACAGGCAGGCTGAGCGGTGGTTCTCGCCGGTACCGGCAATCAACTTGAGCTCCGGCTCTTGGGTGAGGCAGGCGTCCGTAGCCACCGGGCAGCGGGCCGCGAAGGAGCAGCCCACCACGGGCTTGAGCAGGTTGGGCGGGGTTCCCTCAATCGGCACCAGGGAGGTCTTTTCCTTGCGATCCACGCGCGGTACAGCACCCAGCAGACCGATGGTGTAGGGCATGGAAGGCTTCTTATAGAGGTCGGTGGCAGCGGCATGCTCTACAGCCTTGCCCGCGTACATGACCATGATTTCATCGGCCATACCGGCCACGATTCCCAGGTCGTGGGTAATCATGATGGTAGCCGCTCCGGTCTCTTCCTGGGCCTTCTGCATCACCTCAAGCACCTGAGCCTGGATGGTGACAT
Organism: Rothia nasimurium; assembly: GCF_004569295.1. Lineage (GTDB taxonomy): Bacteria > Actinomycetota > Actinomycetes > Actinomycetales > Micrococcaceae > Rothia > Rothia nasimurium_B. The sequence continues at coordinate 24,096 of NZ_SPQC01000002.1, read as the reverse complement.
CCAGCGCGGTGGTGGGTTCATCGGCAATCAGTACGCGCGGCTCGTTCGCAATGGCCATAGCAATCATGACGCGCTGACGCATACCGCCCGAGAACTCATGGGGGAAGGACTTGAGACGGCTCTCGGGTGAGGGAATGCCGACCAGACGCAAGAGCTCCACGGAGCGAGCCTGAATAGCCTTATCGCTCATACCCTTGTTGTGGGCCTTGAGTACCTCAGCCAGCTGGTGGCCGATGGTGAAGACCGGGGTGAGTGATGACAGCGGATCCTGGAAGACCATGGAAATCTCTTTGCCACGGTAGTCGCACATCTGCTTATCGGTCAGACCCAGCAGTTCGGTGCCATCGTACTTGATGGAACCGGTGATGTCTGCGGTAGTGGGGTGCAGGCCCATGATGGCCATCGAGGCAACCGACTTACCTGAGCCGGATTCACCCACGATGCCCAGCGTCTTGCCCGCATAGAGGTCGAAGTCAATGCCGCGCACCGCGTGCACAATACCGTTCTCGGTATTGAACTTTACGTTGAGGTCTCGGACGCTCAGTACTGGTGTAGTGCTCATTTACTTCTTCTTTTTCTTAACTTTGCCAACGGACAGGGAGGTAGGATCGAAGGCGTCACGCAAGCCGTCATTCATCAGGGCCAGGGGGCCAACCAGCAGGAAGAAGAACAGCAGCGGAATCCAGAACATCCAGGGCAGGGTGTTGATCTGGCTTGAAGCCTGGGCGATGAGTGACCCCAGTGAGAAGTTAGGGTATTTCACGCCAATACCGATGAAGGTGAACGACACCTCAGCCAGAATTGCTGCGGTGATACCGCGGGTAAACTCAAGCACCATCAGGGAGCCGATGTTGGGCACCAGGTGACGCCAGACAATCTTGAGGGGGTGCACACCCATGTAGCGGGCGGCTTTGACGAAGTCACGGGAGATGAGCGACATGGCCATAGCTCGAATCACACGGGCGGTATACATCCAGCTGAAAATCAGGAGCACGATGGTTAGGATGAGCCAGCCAGGTAGGTTATCGCGGATGGCCTGTCCGCCAGCACCGTTGATGACGATAGCTACAACCAGCAGACTAGGCGCCATAATCAAGGTTTCAAGGACGAACAGCAAAGTCTTGTCAATCTTGCCGCCGAAGTAGGCCATGACGCAGCCGTAGATAGCTGCAAAGATGACGGAGACACCGCCCACGATCAGACCGATAAAGACCGAGGTGCGGACAGCTTCAACCATCTGGGCGTAGAGGTCGGTGCCTGCACTGGTGGTGCCGAACCAGTGCTCGGCGCTGGGGCCAGTGGAGATGTAGAAGGGGTCGATAGTGGTGGTATCCCATTTGGAGAGGAAACCGCCAAAGAGACCGAAAGCTATTACCAGCAGCAGGACGACCAAGCCAAAGACTGCGGTCTTGTTACGCATAAAGCGGCGGAAGATAATCTTCTTCTTGCTGATGATGTCGAAGTCAGCGTTAGTCTGATCGACCCTCGTGATAATACCTGTGAGGTTGTTGTGGTCGATGGAAGGTGAATTGCTCATGAGATCCTCACTCGGGGATCGACGATGGTGGTGGCGATATCAGCGATGATGGCGCCAACTGCGAAGATGAAGGAGCCGTAGGCCAGGGTTGCTACCGCCGCGTTGACGTCCTGGGCACCGATTGACTGAATTGTCCAGAGACCGATACCGGGCCAGGCGAAGATAGCCTCGGCGAAGAAGCCGCCGGTGAAGATGGAGGGAACGGTAAAGGCGATGGACTGGGCTACCGGAATGAAGGAGACGCGCAGGGCGTGGCGGCGGATGGCCTGGTTGCGGGTGAGGCCCTTAGCGCGAGCGGTGCGCACAAAGTCGGCGTTGACGCTGTCGAGCAGGTACTGGCGCTGGGAAATCTGGTAGCCGCCCCAGCTCATAATCGTGATACAGAAGGTGGGCACGATGTAGTGGGCTGCCAAGTCCACCCAGTATTCGAAGCTACCCGGGGTGAGGCCTGGCGAGGAAATGCCGGTCACGAAGAAGATGCGCTCCCCCGTTGCACTGTTGATGGCCACAGCTCCCAGCTGGACCAGGAAGTAGGCGATGGGGGCGGGCAGAATGTAGACCAGGTAGGAGTAGCCGGTAATCACACGGTCAGAGAACTTGTACTGACGGGCTGCTGAGTAAACGCCCAGGGCTACACCGATGATGAGGGAGAGAATCACAGCTACCAGGTAGAGGCGGGTTGATACCCACACGCGCTGACCGAATTCAGCGTTGATGTAGGCGCCGTTGGGGCTACGGCCCCAGTCCCAGTGCAGAACAACGTTGGTCAGCCACTGGACGTAGCGGTCCCAGGCGCTCATGGTGGGGTCAAGGTTCAGGGCTGCGAAGTTGCGCTGAACCTGCTCCGGTGAGGGGCGGGGAATGCGTTCCTGTTCGAGCAGGGCGGGGTTCAGTGAGGTAACGGCGAGGAAGTAGCCACCGGTCGTCGTTAAGAAAATCATGACGGCGTAAGTAGCTGCTCGCCTCAGCAGATACTTAATCATGAGGCGAACTCTTTCTGGGTAACGAACATTGTGTGTGAGCCTTTACAGATACTGCCGGGCTTGTGATGCCCAATATATACTGACGTGTTGAGTTGAGTATATTTAGTCGCACCCGTCACATCAAGTTGGGCAACACACCGCTCGTCCGCAGCAAAGAGTCGGCGAAACGTACCCGAAATAATCCACGCATTAAAAAGCCCGAGAATACACGGGCGCAGCCTTCGCCACTCCCCCGCTTAAACCTGATTCTGCAGTTTCTACCGCTCTAAAACTTTAAAAACATTAAACATTTACCCCGGTTTTTCTCACATATCAGTTCACCCTTGTTGAACGACCGCTCTGCCCCCATCACCTGGACACAGCAAAACCCGAGTGTCCCTGGCGTTAGAGGGGCCCTCGGGCTTTTAACAGGCAGGTGAGTCTTTAACCTAGCCCAGGTCGATATCGAGGAGAATCGGGGTGTGGTCCTGGCGAGGGCCTGAATCCATCATCTCTGAGGCTCGCACCTTCTCAGCAACCCGGTCTGATACCAGCCAGTAGTCAATGCGCCAGCCGGTGTTGTTGATCTTGGAAGTGCGGGAGCGCTGGGCCCACCAGGTGTAGGCTCCGGTGACGTCCCCGTGCAGGTGGCGGAAGGTGTCGGTGAAGCCCCGGGAGAGAATCTGGGTGAAACCTTCGCGCTCTTCGTCGGTGAAGCCGGGGGAACGGCGGTTAGCCTTGGGGTTGGCCAGGTCAATTTCGGTGTGGGCAACGTTGAAGTCGCCGGTTGCAAGCACAGGTTTAGTGGCGTCCAGGCCGGCAAGATAATCGGCGTAGAGGCGATCCCAGACCTGGCGGTCAGACAGGCGGCGCAGGCCGTCCGAAGCATTGGGGGTGTAGACCTGGGTGACGTAGAAGTCCTCAAATTCCAGGGTAATCATGCGCCCTTCGGCGTCCATGGTGGTGGGGGCAGAGAGGCGGGGGTAGGTGACGATGGGCTCTAGCTCCTGTTTGTAGAGGAACATGGTGCCCGCGTACCCCTTGCGGGCGGGTTCGTCGGAAGATACCCAGGCAATCTTGTAGTCGGGGAAGTAGGCGTGCAGGGCTTCGAGATGTTTCTTGGTGGGCCCCTTGGCCGAGAGCTTGGTTTCTTGCAGGGCAAGGACGTCGGGGTTCAGCAAGGAGATGGAGGCAAAGACATCGCGGGAGAGCAGGGCACGGGCCGACTCACTGGTGAGTGCAGCATTGAGTGAATCAACATTCCAGGAGACAAGTTTCATGCCCCCTAGTCTACCCGGCGCTCCCCCGCCGCCGTCCTGACCCACGTCTGCCCCCTGCCTGATAGCACTCCTGGCTAGAGCACATAAGATGAGGGCAGACCCACGAAACCGTGGGTCTGCCCTAGATTTGTATGTCGCTTGTGCTTAGATGGCGGAGACGCCGCGTTCTCCGGTGCGGACTCGAACCACCTCGTCCACGCTGCTCACCCAGATTTTGCCGTCCCCGGCGCTACCGGTATTGGCGGTGGCGATAATGAGGTCGATGATGTCCCCGGCCCGGTTAGCGTCCGCCAGGATTTCCAGACGAACCTTAGGAATCAGGCGAATGTCGTATTCCTTGCCGCGGTAGACCTCTACATGCCCGTGCTGGCGTCCGTAGCCCTGGGCTTCTGAGACCGTCATCCCGTCGACCCCAAAGTTTTCGAGGGCCTGGCGGATGTCGTCAAATTTTTCGGGCTGAATCAAAGCGGTAATGAGTTTCATGGCGTGAACTCCCTCTAGTTTTTAGCGAAGGCACCGAAGGTGCCGCTCGACATGGCGTAGGCGGTTTCGGCGTGCTGGGCCAGATCAATACCCTGGATCTCCTGCTTCTCGCTGACCCGGAAGCCCATAGTGCGGTGAATCGGAATCACAATCAGCAGGGTCACAACCGCGCAGTAGGCCATAGAAATCAAGGTTGCAACGGTCTGAGTGACCAGCAGGCCTAGACCGCCACCGTAGAAGAGACCGGCGGTTCCGGTAGCCGGGGTTGCGATAAAACCGAGGGCCAGGGTGCCAATGAGGCCGGAGACCAGGTGTACACCCACTACATCAAGAGAATCGTCGTAGCCCAAGCGGTACTTGAGACCCACAGCCCAGCCTGAGGCGATACCCGAGATAAAGCCCAGGGCCAGGGCACCGACCGGGTCAACGTTGGCGCAGGCCGGGGTGATAGCAACCAGACCAGAAACCAGGCCGGACGCCGCACCCAGGGAGGTCACGTGACCGTCACGAATTCGTTCAAGCAGGGCCCAGCCCAGCATGGCAGCTGCCGGGGCAGCAAGGGTGTTGACCCAGATCAGACCTGCCTGGGCGCCGTCCGCAGCAGCCCCCACGTTGAAGCCGAACCAGCCAAACCAGAGGATAGCTGCACCAAGCATGACCAGGGGCAGGGAGTGGGGGCGCTGGTTGGGGTCTTCCCCAAAGCCCTTGCGAGCGCCCAGTACCAAGGCCAGGATGAGACCGGCGACGCCGGCGTTGATGTGAATTACCAGGCCACCTGCAAAGTCAATGGCTTCGCCGAACATGGACCCGATGAAGCCCTCTTCACCGAAGAGGCCGCCGCCCCACACCATGAAGGCCAGGGGGCAGTAGACCAGGGTGAGCCAAAGGGGCACGAAGATGCACCAGGCCCCGAAGCGGGCGCGGTCGGCAATGGACCCTGAGATGATAGCCACCGCGATGATAGCGAAGGTGGAGCTAAAGGCTACCGAAAGAAGGTTGGTGCCGCCGTCCGCAAGCGTAGCTGATAGGCCAAAATCGTTGAAGGGTGAGCCGACGATATCGTAGATGAGGGCGCCTCCCCCGCTCATGCTGTAGCCCCAGAGCACCCAGCACACGCCGACGAGGCCCATTGAGATGACCGACATCATCATCATCATGTTGAGTGCTGACTTGGCTCGCGTCATACCGCTGTAGAAGAGAGCGAGACCCGGTGTCATAAACAGAACAAGTGCCGCGGCGACCACGGTCCAAACATCACTGGCGGTGAGTTCCATGCCTGTTACCCCTTTCAAAACCCGAAAAAGAAAACCTGTGTGCCGGTAGACCAGCTCTTGGTGTGTTGACAGGTTCTATTGTTCTCTGCGCGTGTTTCGGCTGCTTGCGCCTGGAGTTTCGCCCCGGTTACAGGTGCCCTCCCCATGTTGCGGGTATGAAAACAGGGGTTACGGGGGTGTTTCGGGCAGTAACGGGCAGGTTACCGGCACTCTAGGTAGGCATGAAAAAACCGGGGGAACTGTTTCAAACAGTTCCCCCGGTTCCTCGATGCACTCGGGCTGTGCCTTAGTCGAGGAGGGCGTCGACGAAGGCACCAGGCTCAAAGGGTGCCAGGTCGTCGGGGCCTTCGCCCAGGCCGATGAGCTTGACGGGCACACCCAGCTCTTCCTGGATAGCGACCACGATGCCGCCCTTGGCTGAGCCGTCGAGTTTAGTCAGCACGATACCGGTAATCTGAACGACCTCGGAGAAGACCTTGGCCTGGATCATGCCGTTCTGGCCGGTAGTGGCGTCAATGACCAGAAGAACCTCGGTGACCGGGGCTTCTTTCTCGACCACGCGCTTGATTTTGCCCAGCTGGTCCATCAGACCAGCCTTGTTCTGCAGGCGTCCGGCGGTGTCAATCATGACGGTATCGACGCCGCGAGCCTTGCCCTCGCGGATAGCTTCAAAGGCAACGGAAGCCGGGTCGGCGCCGTCCTTATCGGAGCGGACGGTGTCGACCCCTACGCGGTCGCCCCAGGTCTGGAGCTGGTCGGCAGCCGCCGCACGGAAGGTATCGGCTGCACCCAGCAGGAGGTTCTTCTCTTCAGCGACCATCACGCGGGCCAGCTTACCCACGGTGGTGGTCTTGCCCACGCCGTTTATACCAACGACCAGCACGACGCCGGGGTTGCCATCGGCACCGTCCAGGGCCAGGGAGCGGTCGGTATCTTCACCCACGATTGAAAGAAGCTCCTCACGCAGCATCTGTTTGACGTGGGCGGGATTCTCAGTGCCCTCCACGCGCACACGCTGCTGTAGGGCCTCTACCAGGCGGGCTGAGGGCTCGGCACCCAGGTCTGCCAGAAGCAGGGTCTCTTCGACCTCGTCCCAGACATCCTGGTCAATCTTGTCGCGGGACAGCAGGGCCAGCAGGCCCTTGCCCAGCAGGTTGTTGGAGCGTGAGAGGCGGGCACGCAGGCGCACCAGGCGGCCCTGGGCGGACGCCGGACGCTCGATAGTGGTGACCGGCCCGTCAGCGCTATCTGCGGGGAGGTCATCGGCATCGCGGGTGCCCTCGTAGCCTTCCTTAGGGGCCTTAGGGCCGCGCAGCAGAACAGCGAGCACGCCACCTAGAATTAGCACACCGAGAAGTATGTACACAATGAGAGTTAGAGAATCATTCACCCTTCTAGCTTGCCATATTCTCCCCGCCCCATACAGCCCCAGCGATGGGAGTAGAATGCACTTCTGCGCACTGCCACCCCGCACCGGTGGACATTGTGAGCTAAGATACTTTTCAGACAGATACACGCAGCATAGAAGCAGCAGAACACAAGCGCATGAGCAACCACATTCCCACCCCCTCCATGGACACCGGGGCCATCCCCATCATCCCCGAATCGGTACGGCAGGAAAGCCGCAACCAAAAGCCCCGCACCAAAGAAACCGTCAAGGTACCGACCCAAATCAAGGTCCTGATCGCAGCCTCATTCCTCATTGCACTCGGCTACGGCCTAGTAGCCCCCGTGCTCCCCGGCTTTGCCCGCAGCTTCGATGTGGGTGCCATGGCAGCAACCTTCGTTGTCTCAGCCTTTGCCCTCTCGCGCCTGGCCTTCGCACCGGCGTCCGGACGCCTCATCTCCCGTTTCGGCGAGCGCCGCATCTACTCGGCGGGCCTCATTATTGTGGGGCTGGGTTCCATCGGAGCCGGACTTTCGGTCAACTACCCCATGCTCATTGCCTCCCGCATTGTCGGTGGTACCGGATCGGTCATGTTTACCGTGGCCGCCATGGGTATCTTGGTGCGCAACTCACCCCCGACGATTCGGGGTAAGGTCTCGGGCTACTTTGCTACGTCCTTCCTGCTGGGCAATATCTTGGGGCCCGTGCTGGGGGCAGCGGCGTCATCGCTGGGTATGCGAGTACCCTTCTTTGTCTATGCGGCAATGCTCCTGTGCGCTGCCCTGGTGGTACTCACCCAACTCAAGGACGATCCGCAAGAGGTCAACCTCAACACCCAGGGTATCGCCGTACCCAAGCCCGAACTCAAGCTGGCCGACGCCCTGAAGTTCACCAACTTTAAGGCAGCCCTCGTGACCAACCTGGCGGTGGGGTGGAGCGTCTTCGGCCTACAGTCCACGGTGGTTCCCCTCGCCGCCGTAGCCCTCCTAGCTAATCTGCACGCCGGTGAGGCCAGCTACGACGCCGCCGTTGCCGGAGCCAAGCTGGCAGGTTTCACCCTGGCCACCTACGCAGCCGGTAACGCCCTAGTGCAGATTTACTCGGGCAAGATGGGCGATAAGATAGGCCGCCGCCCCATGGTCTTTTCCGGGCTGATTCTGGCAGGTATCGTCACCATCGTCTTTGGCCTAATCACTAACCCGGTTGTCTTTGTAGGGGCAGCCGTACTTCTGGGCATTGCCTCAGCCCTGCTCGGCCCCTCCCTGCAGGCTGCTGTCTCAGACATTGTGGGCAACAAGCGCTCAGGCGGTCAGCCCCTGGCCTACTACCAGATGGTCTCAGACATCGGCCTGATTGTCGGCCCGCTCGTAGCTGGCTTTATCATCGACGCCTGGGGCTTCTTCCCCGCCTTTATCGTGGCCGGTGCTCTGCTTCTTCTTGCGGCTGTTGGCTGGTTCCCCGGCTACCGCCCCAAGTTCCCGGCACACATAGCCGACGAAGGTTACACCGGAAAGTAGCTACCCTAGTTCGCCAGGCGGTGCGAGAGCACGCTTGAAACCCCCTGCCGCATGGTGATGCCGTAGAGGGTATCAGCCTGGGCCATGGTGCGCTGGTGGTGGGTAATCATCAGCAGCTGGGACTTCTCCCGCAGCTGCCCCAGTGCCTCCAGCAGACGGCCCAGGTTACGGTCATCAAGCGCCGCTTCTACCTCGTCCAGCACATAGAAGGGGGCAGGGCGGGCCATAAAAACCGCCAGAAGCAGGGCCAGGGAGGCCAAGGTGCGCTCGCCGCCAGAGAGAAGGGAAAGACGGGTGACCTTCTTACCGGCCGGTGTCACTCGGATATCAAGCCCGCTGTGCTCAAGGTCGTTGGGGTCGGCCAGCACCAGCTCGGCCTGGCCGCCGGGAAAGAGCAGGGCAAAGATCCGGCTAAACTCCACCTGCACATCGGCTAGTGCCCGGGCGAAAGAGGTTTCAATCTGGCCGGTCACGTCCTTCATCACAGCCCGCAGGTCTGCCCGCGAGGTCTTGATGTCTTTAATCTGCTGGCGCAGGTAGCTATGGCGCTGTTCGAGGGCTTCGTATTCTTCGAGGGCTAGGGGGTTGATGACCCCCAACCGGGCCAGCTCTGCCTCGGCTGCCGCCAGGTCAGTCTCGATATCATCCCGGGGCAGGCCACTGGCCTTGTGGCTCTCTAGCAGAGCCTCAAGGCTGAGCCCCAATTCGCTATCTACCCGCTGAGTCAGGGCTTCCCAGCGGGCTTCAACGCGGGCGCCCTGGGCCGACGATTCAGCCTGCAGGGTCAGGGCGGCAGCCAGCGAGGTCTGGGCACCGGCCAGTTCTTCGCGGGTAGCGGTGAGCACCTGCTGGGCCTGCTCAGCCCGGGCCAGGGCCTTGCAGTGTTCCTCGTTCTCCTGACTCTCCACCTGCTCAAGGGCCAGCGCCAGGGCCCGGGCGCAGGCAGCTACCCTGCGGGCACGACGACCGGTATCAGCGGCCTCTTGTTGGCGCAGCTGACGAGCCTCCTCAACCTTTTCGAGGGCAGCAAGGGCTTCTTGGGCCTGGGTGAGGCGGGCCTGGGCGGCTTCCTCTTTTTCGCGGGCGTAGGTTGCTGTGGCCTCGGCGAGGGTTTTAGCCTCCTGGGTCTCGACCAGGGTTTTTTCTGCGGTGCGGACAGCCTCGCGCAGGGTAGCGTTGTCTGCTTGGGGTTCCGTGCTGCGTATCCGAGCCAGGGCCTCTTGGGCGGACTCCACGTACCTTTGGGTCCCTTTCTGGGCTTCTTCGGCACGGGTGGCGGCTTCTTGCAGACGGTCGAGGGCCGCCTGTGAGCTTTCTGCCCGGCCGGTGAGGGTGGCAAGGTCTGCCCGGGCGGCAGCTAGCTGGGCCGTGAGTGAACCGGTGGTGCGGGCCTGGGCTTTTTCAGCCCCCTGAGCAGTCTTTAGTGCTTCTTCGGCCTGCTGGTGGGTTCTCTCTGCCTGCTCCTGTTGCTGGGCAAGCTCCCGCTGGGTCTGCTGAGCTCGGGTGAGTTCCGCGTAGCGTTCGGTCAGGGGCCGCTCTTGGGAGGGGTAGAGGGTTGATCCTGCGGTCAGCACGGTACCGTCGGGGGTCACAGCGCGGACGCCCGGGTGGGCAGCTACCAGGGCGCGGGCGGCTTCTTGATCGGGAGTCAGGTAGGTATCAGCGGTAAGCACGGCGAGCGCGCGACTGAGGGCCTGAGGTGCGGTCAGGACGTCCGCCATCGGGCGGGCTTGATAAACCTTAGCTTGAGATACAGATAGTTCGCGCAGGTCAATCTGCTGAATGTCACCCTCAAAGGAATAAAGCTGGGTTACTCCAGCAGGCAGGGACTCACCGCTTGTCAGGGTTAGGGCCCTCAGATAGGGACCTAGGGCAGTAGCCACAGCAGCCTGCCAGGCATCTTCAATCTCAAGTAGAGAAATAAGTTCTTGCGCTCCCTGCTCCAGGGCCTGCTGACAGAGACCTTCACTGCCCCCGTTTTCCGCGCCATCATACCGCCAGGCCGCCTCAAGGGCCTCGCAGCGGGCCTGAGCAGCATGAAGCTTTACCTGAGCTTGATGCAGCTCCTGACGGCTGGATTCCACCGTTTCACTCGCCTGCTGCCGCGCCCGACGCAGGTTTTCTTCTTCAGTTTCAGCCCGCTCCAGCTGCTCCCGATAGCCGTTCACGGCTGCCTGGGCCCGCTCGATATCAGCACCGGCGGAAGCCCCCTGCTCTTTAGCCTCAGCATACTCAGCTACTCGACGGGCGGCCTCTTCACCGGCTCGCTCAAAAGCTACGCGGACGGTAGCCAGCTGGGCGGTGAGCTGCGACAGGTTCTCCTTATAGTCCCGCACCTGCTGGTCGGCCGCAGCCAGCGCCTGCTGGGCTGCGTTCTGCTCCGCATGGGCCTTTTCTAAGGCAGAATGGGCAGCGGTAAGTTCTTCTTCAGCTCCTTTCCCCGCCTCCCGGGCCCGTTCAAGATTTCCTTCCTCCCGGGCACAAGCCTGCTGGGCCGCATCCAGGCGGGTGGCGGCGTCCTGATCTTCTTCCTGGTGGTGGGAGGCAGACAAACGTTCAGCAGCCACCAGCTGAACCGTCTCCACCAGGTGGGCCACCTCTTTCAGGGAGGTACGGCGTTGAGTGACTTCACCCAGCGCCTGCTGGGCTACCTGCCGGGCCTTAGCCAACTCCCCCAGCTGCCCCTCTAGGGCATGGCTGCGCTCCTGCGCCCGTAGGCGGGCAGCCTCAACCTGTTGGCCAGCGACCTGCTCGGCCTCCCGCTCCTGCAACATGGCACGCGCATCGTGAGCCAGAAGATCAGCGGTCAGGCTACGAACACAGCCCGCCACCTCGCTAGCTTCCCGGGCCGCGTCAGCCTGCTCCCGGCGTCCTTCCAGCTGCTCAGCCAGCTCGCCGGCTAAATCCTCCAGCCGGTCAAGATTGATCTTCAAATCATCAAGCTTGCTCGCGGTCTTCGCCTGGCGCTTACGGTGCTTGAGCAAGCCGGCAGCCTGCTCAATCAGCTCACGGCGGTCGTCAGCGGTACCGTGCAAAATCTTATCGACCTGCCCCTGCCCCACCAGGGTGTAGAGCTCCCGGCCCACGCCGGCGTCCGCCAGTAGGTCCTGCACATCAGCCAGGCGGACAAGCTCCCCGTTGATTTCGTACTCCGAACCGCCTGCAGAAAACATAGTGCGCGAAAGCCGAATCTCAGCATGAGGCAGCGGCAGAGCACCGTCCTCGTTATCAATCACCAGCTCAACCTTGGCGCGCCCCAGCGCACCGCGGGAACCACCGCCAGCAAAAATGACGTCCTTCATGGCGCCACCGCGCAGCTGCTTAGCCCCCTGGGCGCCCATCACCCAGGCAAGGGCATCCACCACATTCGACTTACCCGACCCGTTCGGCCCCACCAGCACATTCAAGCCCGGCTCAAACTCAAACACAGTAGCCGACGCAAAAGATTTAAAGCCGCGCACGGTCAAAGATTTTAGGTACATAATGGTGAGCCCCATCGGTTGGGTAAAAACGGGTTTGGGTCGGCTTACCACTTTACCGCAGGCCCGCTGACCTGTTCGGTGTGAGATGAACCCGCACCATCAATCACCGCACCTGCCCCGCCGAGGCATATTATTGAAAAGCGCCCTGTTTTTCAAATAAGGGCTTGCCCCAGTCCGCACTAAGGCTAGAAGAGTAGATTGACCGCTAATTCAGATATTCGCCACAAGAACGCCTCCCTGCTATCGGTAACCAGGGTGCTACCGCCGGAGGTCGTCACCAGCTCCTACTTTGACGAGCAACTAGCGGCCACCTACAAGCGGCTGAAGATGCCCAAGGGCCTACTCGAGCGCCTCGCCGGTATTAACGAGCGCCGCTCCTGGGGCTCCTCCATGCATTTTGAGGACGGCGCGGTGCAGGCTACTGAGCAGGCTATCGCCCAGGCCGGTATCAGCAAGGAACAAATCGGACTGATTATTAACACCTCGGTCACCCGCGATAATTTTGAACCGGCCGTAGCCGTGGGTATTCACGACCGCCTGGGTCTGCCCCGCCACGCTCTGAACTTCGATATCACCAATGCTTGCCTGGGCTTCGTCAACGGTATTACAGTTGCCGCTACCATGATTGACGCCGGGGCTATCGACTACGCCCTCATCGTCGACGGTGAAGACCCCTCCCCCTGGCACGCCACCGCCCTGCGCCAGCTGAACCGCCCCGATTCAACCCGAGACGACGTGCTGGCCCAGTTCGCTACCCTGACCCTGGGCTCGGGAGCTGCGGCCGCCGTCATCGGCCGCTCCGATCTGCACCCCGCAGGCCACAAGATTATCGGTTCGGTCTCCCGCGCGGGAACCGAGCACCGCAATCTCTGCATTGGTGGTGAAGCCGACCAAGGGATGAATACGGACGCCGCCGGTCTGCTCAAGCACGGCCTGCAGCTGGTCGCCGAGGCCTGGGAAGAAGCCCACCAGAACGGCTGGGACTGGGGCAATATGCGCTCCTATGTAACCCACCAAATTTCTAACGCCCACACCAACGCCATTATTGAGGCCGTGGGTATCGACCGCGAGCGCATCCCCATGACCTTCCCAGTCTGGGGTAACGTGGCGGCAGCAGCCCTTCCCATGACCCTGGCTGAGGAAAGCGCCCACTTCGTAGCCGGTGACCGTATTCTCTGCATGGGTGTGGGCTCCGGTCTGAATACCGCTCTCATGGAAATCACCTGGTAGGAGCCACTATGACGTTTTCTCAGCTCACTCCTGTTCCTGCCCTCTGGCCCGGTGTTGACCCTGCCTGGTCCCAGCAGGTGCAGGTGCCCGCGTCCGCTCCGGTAGAAGAAGCCGGGGCCAGCCGCCGCTGGCACTACCTCGATAATGGCCCGGCTCTCGAGGCCACCGGGCGCACCCCGGTCGGTACCGTACTGGCGGTGCACGGTAACCCCACCTGGTCCTATCTCTGGCGGTCGGTAATCGCTACCGCAACTGAAGCCGAGCAGCCCTGGCGCGTGGTAGCGGTAGACCAGCTCGATATGGGCTATTCGGAGCGCACCGGCCTGACCCGCTCGTTCTCAGACCGTATCGCTGACCTCGGTGATTTTACGGCCGCGCTTGGGCTTGATACTACCGAGCTTCCCCTGGTTACGCTGGCCCATGACTGGGGCGGGCTGATCTCGCTGGGGTGGGCCCTGTGCCACCGTGAGATTGTCTCGGGTATCATGCTGACCAACACCGCTGTTTTTCATGACGCCGGTGAGAAGATCCCGGTAGCCCTGCAGGCGGCCCTCAACCCCGCACTGCATTCCTGGGCGACCGAAAAATCAACCGCCTTTATCGATGTAACTCTGGGCCTGGCTCAGGGCGGGCTTGATGCTGCGGTCAAGAAGGCCTACAAGCTTCCCTACACCACCGCCGAGCACCGGGTGGGCGTGCGGAATTTCGTGGCCGACATACCGGCAACCGAAACGGCTGCCAGCTACCGCCCTATGGTCTCTGTTGCCGAAGGTATTACAGAACTTGACTTGCCTGCCCTGATGCTCTGGGGCACTAAAGACCCGGTCTTCCAGCGCCGCTACATGGCCGACCTAGCCACCCGTCTGCCGCAGGCCGACATCCACCGTTTTGAAACCGCCAGCCACCTGGTCGCCGAAGACGAAGACATTGCTACCCCCATTCTGACCTGGCTGACCGAGCACTTCGTCACCGGCACCACCCAGCGGGAACTCCACCTCACCGCGCGCGCTGCCCGGGTGCCGGCGTCCGCTCATTACCGCCCCATGGGAGCCGAGCTGGCAGACCGGGCGGACGACACCACCTTAGCTATCGTTGATATGAGCAGCAAGGGGGACGGCACCGAGGTAGCCGCCCAGCTCTCGTGGGCTGAACTGGCTGCCGAGGTAGACCGGGTTGCCTCTGGCCTGCACCGGCTCGGGGTGAAGCCCGGCGACCGGGTCAATCTGCTGGTGCCGCCCGGCATTAAGCTCACCATCCTCATCTACGCCTGCCTCAAGATTGGGGCCGTAATTGTTGTGGCCGATACCGGCCTGGGCACTGCGGGGCTAACGCGCGCTCTCAAGGGGGCCCGCCCGTCCTGGCTCATCGGTATTTCGGCTGCCCTCACCCTGGCCCGTACCCTGGGCTGGCCCGGCCAGCGCATTGCAGCCAGCTCCCTCCCCGCTGCCGCCGCCCGGGCACTGGGTGTAGTGGGTGCGGTCGATGATTTTGCGGCCCCTGAGATTTTTGCGGTGGCTGACCCTGACCCCGATGCGGACGCTGCCATCCTCTACACGTCTGGCTCCACCGGCCCGGCTAAGGGCGTGGTTTACACCCACCGCCAGCTGGCGGCTATGCGGGATACTATCGCAGCCACCTACGACCTCGCCGCAGGAAGCGGTCTGGTTGCGGGTTTTGCCCCCTTCGCCCTGCTGGGCCCGGCCCTGGGAGCTACCTCTGTCACCCCGGCCATGGACGTCACTAAACCTAAGACTCTCACCGCCACCGCCCTGGCGTCCGCAGCTTCTGCGATTGGAGCAACCACGGTCTTTGCTTCCCCGGCAGCCCTGATGAACGTGCTCGAGACCGTCGATGGTCTCAGCAGCCAGCAGCGCTCTGCCATGAGGCAGGTCACCACCCTGCTCTCCGCCGGGGCTCCCATTACCTCTCCCCTGCTGGCCCGCCTGCAGACCCTGCTACCAGCGGCCTCCCTGCACACCCCCTACGGCATGACCGAGGCCCTGCCCACCACCGACGTCTCCTACGCCCAGATTCAGCAGGCCGAGCAGGACGCGGCAACCGGGCTCCTCGGTGCTGGCGGCGGTGTCTGCGTTGGCACCCCCGTCCACGGGGCAGCCCTGCAGATCGCTCCCCTGCTGCCGGATGGAACCGCCTCAACCGAGGTCACCACCAAGCCCGGTATCACCGGTGAGATTCTGGTGGCAGCCCCGCACATCAAGGATCGCTACGACACCCTCTGGGTCACCGAACACGCGTCCAGCGCCACCCCCGGCTGGCACCGCACCGGCGATGTGGGGCATTTCGATGCCAGCGGACGCCTCTGGGTTGAGGGCCGTCTTGCCCACGTGCTGGTAACCGCCCAGGGCGTACTCACCCCGGTTGCCCTGGAACAGGCTGCCGAACTCGATGCCGAGGTGCGCCGGGCAGCCGCTGTTGCTACAGGCCCGGCCGGCGCGGCGTCCGTCCTGATCGTGGCCGAGGTTGGCCCCACCTTCCGGGGAAAGAAGACCCGCAACGGTCTGGCTCCGGCTGACCTGGCTCAGCGGGTGCGGGAGCGGGTACTGGCTGAGACCGGCGTAGAGGTATCGGCTGTGCTGGTGGTTGCTGAGCATCCCACCGATGTGCGGCACAACTCGAAGATTGACCGCCCGGTTCTTGCAGCCTGGGCCCAGCAGCTCCTGCAGGGGAAAAAGGCCCGTCTGGGCAAGGGGGTTATCGCGTGGTAGTTTCACTGCGTCCGCTCACCCCCGAGGTTTGCCAGCCTGCCCGTTCTGAGCGGGTGCTGGTCACCGGCGCCTCTGGGCTTCTGGGCCGTGAGGTTGTCTTTGCCCTGCTGAGGGCAGGGTATACTGTGCGGGCCTTCCAGCGCGGGGACTCCGGTATAGCCCAGATGCTTCCCACCCACCTGGCCGACCGCTTCGACCAGGTGCAGGGTTCCCTCACCGACCAGCTGGCGGTGCGCCGGGCTGTTACCGGTGTTCAGGGGATTATCCATCTGGCCGCTAAGGTGTCTGTGGTCGGGGATTGGGAGGATTACCGGCAGGTCAACGTCGAGGGCACCCGTGCCCTGCTTGAGGCTGCCCGCGCATTTGGAATCAAGAAGTTCCTGCACACCTCATCGCCCTCTGTAGCCCACACCGGAGCCTCTATCGTGGGCGAAGGTAACCCGCCCGCCAGCCCCGACCAGGCCCGCGGTAACTATGCCCGGTCTAAGGCTGAGTCTGAGCTGCTGGCCCTGAGCTACGATGCGGACGACTTCTGGGTGGGTGTGCTGCGCCCCCACATTGTCTGGGGCCCCGGCGATACCCAGCTGGTGGAGCGCGTCCTAGAACGCGCCGCCGCAGGCCGCCTGCCCCTGCTCAACCAGGGCACCGCCATGATTGACACCCTCTACATCGACAACGGGGCGGACGCCTTCGTACGCGGCTACCAGCGCCTCGAGGCGATTCGCGGGGTGCCCCTGGTGATCACCAATGGTCAGCCCCGCCCGGTCGGCGAAATTATCGCCGGCATGTGTACCGCCTGCGGCGTGGAGCCCCCGGCCTACTCGCTGCCGGCCTCCGTGGCCTATGGGCTGGGTCTGGTGATGGAAAAGGCCTGGGCCCGTTTTGCCCCCGGGCAGATTCCCCCGCTGACCTCTTTCTTAGCCGAGCAGCTGTCCACCGCCCACTGGTTCGACCAGCGCACCACCCGGGAGCTTCTGGACTGGGCCCCAGCTGTTTCCCTAGAGGAAGGGTACGGGCGGCTGGGCGACTACTACGGGCATAGATTCAGTAGCTAAAGCCCACGAGGCTTTCTCTGGCAATGAGGGCACCGGTAGGAGCTCCTTCCTCCGAAGGGCTCCCGCACCATCAGCGAAGTGCGCCCCGCCTCTAGGCAGCGGGAGCAGGGTTGCCCTGCCTGCCCGTAGGCATTGAGGGACCGGTCGAAGTAGCCCGATTCCCCGTTGACGTTGACGTAGAGGGCATCGAAGCTGGTGCCGCCCTGGGCTAGGGCATCCCGCATGACGGTGCGCGCGGCGTCCACCAGTTCACGGGCGGTTGAGGCGGGGATGCTCTTGGCGGGTTTGGCGTAGTGCAGTCTGGCTCGCCATAGGGCTTCGTCGGCGTAGATGTTGCCCACCCCGGAAATGGCGCTTTGGTCGAGCAGGAGCTTCTTGATGCCGGTGGAGGTGCCCAGCATGATGCGTCTGAACTGCCCGAAGTCGAAGTAGGGGTCGAGCGGGTCGCGGGCGATGTGGGCAACGGCCTGCGGGATGAGGGGCAGGCCCAGGGCGGACGCGGACGCCCCCGGCACCGGCTCTCCAGCGGCGTTGTGCACGGGCAGCAGGGGGCTTACAAACATGCCGCCGAAGATGCGCTGGTCCACAAAGCGCAGGGTGAGCGGGGCTTCGCGCCCGCTCTCGTCGGTGGCGCCCGCTAAGTCTATGAGCACCTTAAGGTGTTTTTCTGCCGGTAGAGCAGGGTCTTTGAGGAGTACCTGCCCGCTCATGCCCAGGTGGATGACCAGGGCGAACTCTTCATTGCCTTCAAAGAGCAGCCAGAGGTACTTGCCACGTCTAGCCACATCCGCCACGCGCAGTCCCGTCAGCAGCCGCTCGAAGTCCACCGGCCCGGCCTCGTGGCGCCGCACCGAGCGTCCGTCCACTACCTGCACGCGCTCCAGCACCGCACCGAGGATGTGCCCAGCTAGGCCCCGGCGAACCACTTCGACCTCGGGTAACTCCGGCATATTCACTCCGCCTTTCCAAAAATGAAAAAATATGCACCGCGTGGTGCCCACATCTTGAACATATCAGGTGCAGAATAGAGCCTGTGCATTCTCACCTGTCACCAGCCTACTAATATATGGCGGGCGGCAGGAGCAGAACCAACCCTTCTGTATAAGGAGAGACTTTTGTCGACACCCCCAACCCCCACGGGGCAGCACGCTGATGTGCCGTCCTTCGCCCACGAGCAAGAGGGCTTCCAGCAGGGCCTCAAGCCCCGGCAGATTCAGATGATTGCCATGGGCGGGTCCATCGGAACCGGCCTCTTTCTCGGCGCGGGCGGACGCCTGCACGACGCCGGTCCCTCCCTCATCTTCCTCTATGCGATCGCAGGTTTCTTCGGCTACCTGATTCTGCGGCAGCTGGGTGAACTGGTCAGCTACCGCCCCTCGTCCGGCTCCTTCGTGAGCTACACCCGCGAATTCTACGGCGAAAAATGGGCCTTCTTCGTGGGCTGGATGTACTGGTTCTCCTGGGCCGCCACCGCCATCGTCGATGCCACCGCTATCGCTATCTACTTCAACTGGTTCGGCCAGTACATCCCGGCTATTGAGCAGATAGACCAGTGGGTTGTGGCGTTGGTCGTCATCGTCGTGGTGGTCTCGATGAACCTGATTTCGGTCAAGATCTTTGGTGAACTCGAGTTCTGGTTTGCCCTCATCAAGGTGGGCTCCCTGCTGCTTTTCATGGTGATTGGCATCTTCTTCGTTATCTTCGGTACCCCCACCGGCTCCCCCGTGGGCTTTACCCATATCGCCGAGTCCGGCTTCCTCCCCAACGGCCTACTGGCTGCCCTGGTGGTCTCCCAGGGCGTTATCTTCGCCTACTCCGGTATTGAGCTGGTCGGTACAGCCTCGGGTGAAATCAAGGACCCCCGCAAGGCTATCCCCAAGGCCATCAATACCGTGGTCTGGCGTATCGCCCTCTTCTACGTAGGCTCCGTGCTGCTGCTCTCCCTGCTGCTGCCCTACGACGCCTACTCGGCTGACGAATCCCCCTTCGTCACCTTCTTTGGTTCCATCGGGGTCGACTACGCTGCCCCCATCATGCAGCTGGTGGTCATTACCGCAGCGGCCTCATCGCTGAACGCGGGTCTCTACTCGACCGGCCGTATCACCCACTCCATGGCTATGAACGGCTCCGCTCCCCGCTTCACCGGGGCTATGAGCAAGTCGGGCGTACCCATCGGCGGTATCCTGCTCACCGGTGCCGTGGCCCTGCTCGGTGTGGCCATCAACTACTGGAAACCCTCAGAGGCCTTCGAGATCGTCCTAAACATCTCAGCCGTCTGTATCGTGATTGGCTGGATCTCCATCACCCTACCCCACCAGCGCTTTGTGGCCATGGCCCGCCGTGGTGAGCGCGTCCGCCCCGAGTACCAGGCTCCCCTAGCGCCCGTCACCAACTGGCTCACCATGGCCTTCCTGGTGGGTGTGCTGGTACTCATCGCCTTCGACTATCCCATCGGCACCTACGCCCTGGCAGCCATGCTTCTGGTAGTGCCTGTGCTGGTGGTTGGCTGGCTGTCCGCAAGCGGGTACGGGCTCTGGCAGCCGAACGTTTAGAGCAGGTTCCCGCCCAGACCACCTCTATCAACATTGTGGGTAGGGACGACGAAATCGGCCTGCCCTAGCCGCAGCTAGGCATCAGCCTGGTAGCACGACAAGAGGGGCGGTCCCACCGATGTGTTTCGGTGGGACCGCCCTCTTTGTGTAGATAAAGTCTTGCCTGCCCTAGCCGTAGACCCTGTAGTAGGCCTGTTCGGCAGCCATACGCTCGGCTTCCTTCTTGCTGGTGCCCTTGCCCTGCCCCATGACCTTACCGGCAAGGAGGACCTTGGCGGTGTAGCGGCGGGCGTGGTCGGGGCCGGTGCCCTCAACCTCGTAGACGGGCTCGCCGGTGCCCTGGGCGGCAGCGTATTCCTGGATTTCGGTCTTCCAGTCGCGCCCGATGTTCAGGGTCTTGTTGTCATCCAGTAGGTGGGAAGTGTGGGCCAGCACGAGCTGGTGGGCGGCCTCAGGGCCGTGCTTCATATACACGGCGCCGAAGACGGCCTCCATGGTGTCAGCCAGGATAGAGTCCTTATCGGCACCACCGGTTTTCTTCTCCCCCTTACCCAGGCGGATGCAGGGCCCCAGCTTGAGGCTACGGGCCAGGTTGGCCAGGGTTCGGGTAGAAACAATCACGTGGTGGCGCTTGACAAGCTCGCCCTCGGGCAGGTCAGGGAACTTCTTGTAGAGCTCTGAGGCGACGGCCAGAGACAGCACAGAGTCACCCAGGAATTCTAGGCGCTCGTTGTGGGGTATGCCGCCGTTTTCAAAGGAGTAGGAGCGGTGAGTCATTGCAAGCTGAAACGTCTCGGTATCGAGGTCGATACCGAGACGTTTCAGAAACTCTTGTGATGCAGAGTTAGTCATAAGGCGCGAATTAGGCGTCAGCTACCTTGCGGCCTTTGTACTCGTAGAAGAGTTCGTTGCCAGCTGAGTCAGTCACAAGCTTTGCCTGGTGGGGCAGGGAGTAGGTGACGCGACCGTTTTCTACGGTCTTGACCAGCTGAGGAACGGAAGCCTTCCACTGGGAACGGCGGGCGCGGGTGTTAGCACGGGACATTTTCCGCTTGGGAACAGCCACAGCTATCTCTTTTCTCTTGTTGCTTTATAAGTTTTATTTGTCGTTCGCATCGAGCAGCGCTGATAGCGCGTTCCACCGGGGGTCGATGACCTCATGGTGGTGCTCAGGGTCGTCCTCTAGGCGTGCGCCGCATTCGGAGCACAGGCCCTGGCAGGAGTCACTGCAAACAGGTTGGAACGGCAGTTGAAGAATCACTGCGTCCCGCAGCGCCGGTTCGAGATCAATTTCATCGTTCTCTACGGCGTACTGCTCATCTACTTCATCTTCGGGGCCGCCTTCGGGGGCCTTCTCGAAAACAAAAAGCTCTTGAACATCGGCTGTAACATCAAAGTTAACCGGGTCTAGGCAGAGGCTGCATTCACCGGAAACGGTGACAGTTGCAGTACCAGTTACCAAGATACCATCTGAAACGGATTCCAGGCGAACATTGAGGTCAATGTTGCTGCCTTCTTCCGCCTCAATCAGAGCGTTGCCAAAGTCGCTTGGCGCTGGCAGAACTTCATCAAGGGTCTCCATTGCGCCCGGGCTATGAGCTAAATCTCGAACCGAGATCTTAAGGGGCGATGAATCTTTTCGTGAAATGACGAACTCCCTATCGAATGTTTTAAACCAAGTACCTATTTTAGGGGCTTAAGACCGGCCGAATCAAGCGCTCTAGGTTCAACCTCTTGTTTGGCTGACCACATTAATGCTCAGGGTAGAGCGCCCGCTGCACCGCGCGCGGGACGAAAGCCCGCACGTCCCCGCCGAAGCCGGCCACCTCTTTAACGATGGTCGATGAGATGTGGTTGTACTTGGGGTCCCCGGCGATAAAGCTGGTTTCAACCCCGGCGATGTGCCGGTTCATCGAGGCCATGGGAGCCTCGTATTCATAGTCGGCTGTATTGCGCAGCCCCTTCACGATGAGCACGGACCCCTGGTCGCGCACGAAGTTAGCCAGCAGCTCCCCCTCGGGTAGCACCTTGGCGCTCACCCCGTCGAAGAGGGCGAAGGTTTCCTCAACCATGGCGACGCGCTCTTCGAGGGTGAAACGGTACTTTTTCTTGGAGTTATGGGAGACCGCGACGATGACGTTACCGTAGATTTTTGCGGCGCGGGTGATGATTTCGACGTGACCGTTGTGGATGGGGTCAAAGGATCCGGGGCAGACAACCAATTGCATGTCTCTAGGCTACAGCAGGTTGGTTAGGTATGACACACTAAGTCATGCTCTCTTGGGCAACAGGGGTAGGCCGGTAATCTTGGGTTCAGATAAAGATACGGACGCCTGCCCTGCGCTTACGGCGGCGGGCTAGACGAGAGCGGGTGCAGACCTATGTGCGTTTTGCCTTCTGCAAACGCCCGGAGGTACTACAGGACGCCGCCACCCGCCTGCGCGCCTATAGCAGCTAAGAGCCCTAGTTGCGGGCGTCCTTTGCCCGGATTAGGTCAAGGGCAACCAGGCCGCCCAGCATGGCCAGGCGCACGGGTTCGGGGGCACCGGGATCGAAGTTCACCCCGTAGCGGCTCTTACCGCGCAGCCCCGCCACCAGGCCGCCCCACTCGCGGGCAACACGGGCAGCTACATGGCCGTTAACCGTGATATTGAAGTCGTACTCAAAGAGGCTACCTTCGAGCTCCAGGGTGAGGCCCGACAACTCGATTGTGAGGCGCTTGCGCATGAAAGAGAACTGCTTTTGCACGTGGGCGAAGAGGGAACCATCGGGGTTCAGCAGTTCGTAGCGGTCCAGGCCAAAATCAAAGGGGTCAACAATCTTGAGAAGAAGGTTCCCGTTACCGTCGACCAGGTCGAAGGTGCGGTTGCCCTTGAGCAGGCGGCCTGCGGGTGAGCCGGTGGTGAGAACCCGGCCGAGCACGCGCCCGTCCTGGCTCTGCATCTCAAAGTCATTGCTCATGAAGCTGCGGGTTTGCTGCACCACCAGGGTGTTTTCGGTCAGCAGGGGCGCGGACGCTCCCTGGCTCGTTTCTGGGGTCGGCTGGGGCTGATGACCGGGGTCGTTTGTGTTCTCACTCATAGTTCCACCCTAACATCGACCAACCCTGCGTTGGGCACTGAGCCGCACGGTGCGTCCACGGGGTTCACGACTGGCCCCTGAGATTTTGCTCTCTAGGCGGCGGGCTCCACATAGTAGAGCACGGTCTCACCGTATTTTTTCTCGGCAAACTTTTCAAGGCCTTCAGGCCAGGCCGGTTCGTCAGCACGGGAGGCCCGTTCAACCACCACCACCGCTCCCTCAGTCAGGTGAGGCGCCAGCAGGGCCAGCAGCTCTTCGAGCTCGCTATTGGTCACGGCGTAGGGCGGGTCAATAAAAACCAGATCCCAGGCGGACGCCCCCGCCGAAAGGTAGGTGCGAGCCATCATCTTATGCACGCGGGCAGTACCCCCGGCGGTCTTGCCCACAGCGGCGATGTTTTTTTCGATGACGGTAACGGCCTTGGGGTAGTGGTCCACGAAGTCCACGTGGGCGGCCCCGCGTGAGAGGGCCTCGCAGCCCAGGGCGCCCGAACCGCCGAAGAGGTCGAGGGCGCGTACGCCGTCCAGTATGTTGTAGGTATCCAGGCGGGAGAAGAGAGCTTCTTTGACCCGGTCGGTGGTGGGGCGGGTGTTATCACCGGGGACATTGGCTAGGCGCAGGCCGCCTGCGGCTCCTGCAATGATGCGGCTCATTTGGCTGCGCTCCGCTCGTAGTGGTAGAGGGTGGGACTGTTATAAGGGTACCGGTAGGGCTGGTGAGAACAAAGAGAGGGTTAGGTGTTGGTGACTGGTGGCGGAGGGCCCACCGGGCACTTGAGTTGACCGCATTTATTCTGGTTTACCTGCAACTAGTTGCAGGTAAACCAGAATAAATGCGGGGCCTACGTCTTTGGCCGAGCCTACCCGCGCCCCAGGAAGGCCTCGCGGTCGGCGTCGAGGGCCCGGTCAATGGTGCGGGCAAGGTCAGGGTGTTTGGCCAGGGTGGGGTCAGCCTCAATAATTCCGAAGGCATCCTGCCGGGCCCGCTCAATGAGTTTGGCATCGGTCAGGGCACGCAGCAGCTTGAGAGTCGATTTCTTCCCCGACTGGGCGGCCCCGAGAATATCGCCTTCACGCCGCTGTTCCAGGTCAACCCGCGAAAGCTCGAAGCCGTCGGTGGTAGCTGCTACCGCTGCCAGTCGCTCCCGGCTGACGCCGTCCGCCGGCTGCTTGGTGACCAGCAGGCAGGTGCCGGGCAGGGAGCCGCGGCCGATGCGTCCGCGTAGCTGGTGGAGGCCAGAAATACCGAAGCGGTCGGCGTCCATGATGATCATGAGGGTTGCGTTGGGCACGTTCACACCCACCTCAATCACGGTGGTAGACACCAGCAGATTAATGCGACCGGCGGAGAATTCGGTCATGACCCGGTTCTTCTCGGCGGTATCCATACGCCCGTGCAGACCCTTGATGTGCACCCCGGCTAGGGCGGGAACGTCCTCTAGCTCTTCCAGGGTGCTCTCGACCGAGGCCAGCGAACCGCGGGCGCTCTCCCCCGCCGCAGCTTGGGAGCCCAGCCCCTTACCTGTGAGCC